>CAMBUH010000063.1 GCA_945870985.1 Chitinophaga pinensis | reverse complement strand
TACAACATGGCAATCTTATAAGATGGATAAAGGTACAAATTGTGGAGGTGCCTGAAAAATTATCCGGATATATCCTAGGATGCCGAGATAGTTTGGTGAATTGATTCATTTTATGTAAGTTGACCATCTATATCAAAGCGTAAGCCAGCGCATTTTATTAATTGTTGCATTGCATGAATCAAGAAAAAGGAATTTGGAAAGTAATTGGTGCGTCTAGCCTCGGAACACTTATTGAATGGTACGATTTTTACATTTTTGGTAGTCTGGCAACCGTGCTGGCCAGTCAGTTTTTTCCGAAAGGTAATCCCACTGCTGCCCTGCTTTCTACCCTAGCCACTTTTGCGGCAGGCTTTTTGGTTCGCCCTTTTGGCGCGCTGGTGTTTGGCAGATTAGGCGATATCATAGGCCGAAAACATACTTTTTTGCTAACCCTGGTTATTATGGGGGGCGCCACTTTTGCAATTGGACTGGTACCCTCATTTGAATCGATAGGATTTGCTGCCCCCATTATAGTATTGCTCTTGCGTTTGCTGCAGGGATTGGCATTGGGTGGCGAATATGGTGGAGCTGCCACTTATGTGGCCGAGCATGCCCCTGCGCATAAACGGGGATTCTATACATCCTGGATTCAAACTACTGCCACACTGGGCTTATTTGTTTCCCTAGGAGTAATCTTGCTTACCCGCCATGCGCTGGATGTAAATCAAGCCAAATCTATTGCCAAGTTTAATGAATGGGGCTGGCGGATTCCCTTTTTGGTTTCTATTGTGCTGGTAGGGGTTTCCGTATATATCCGACTGAAAATGAAAGAGTCGCCCCTGTTTCAGGAAATCAAAGATTCGGGCAATCTTTCTGTAAATCCATTGAAAGAAAGCTTTGGACACAAAACCAATTTAAAAATGGTTTTACTGGCTTTGTTTGGGGCTACTATGGGTCAGGGCGTAGTTTGGTATACAGGTCAGTTTTACGCCCAATCATTTATAGAAAATGTTTGCAAAATCGAATTCGATCAGTCGAGAACCATTATCATCTGGGCTATATTATTGGCTACTCCCTTCTTTGTGGTATTTGGTAGCTGGAGTGATCGAATTGGCAGAAAATGGATCATGCTGGGAGGAATGTTGCTCGCAATTGTTACCTATAAACCGTTGTTTCAGGGGCTGCTTACTTTGTCGGACCTGAGTAATCAGGTGCAACTTACCGGGCTAAAGCAAATAAAAAAAACCACTTCGGTAATTCCCGGCACAACCGATACACTTCGAACCATTACCCATCATTATTATTTTGCGGAAGGCGCCACACAAACCGTTACGGTAAAAGATACCGCCTACGCTGCTGTTGGCAGGGTTACCATTAAACCTGATGTGAAATCATTTACCCAACTGGGCAGTTCGGCCTATTGGAAAATGGTAGGATTGGTGTTTATTATGATTTTATATGTTACCATGGTGTATGGCCCCATCGCTGCTTTTCTGGTTGAATTGTTCCCTACCAAAATTCGCTATACCTCCATGTCGTTGCCCTATCATATTGGAAATGGGGTATTTGGCGGACTCACTCCTTTTATTGCAACCCTGCTTACAACCATCTATACAGGCGATAAACTGGCGGGATTACAGTATCCAATAATTATTGCTAGCATCTGTTTGGTAATTGGGGCCTTATATATTCAGCAGGGAGTACATCATTCATCAAAAGAAAAAATGACAAACGCATGAATGCCATAAAAAAATATGCCGGACTGATTTGGATGCTCTTGGGCCCATTGGCCATCTATTATCTAGTAAAAACTGCTGCAGGTGAAATTGAAAAGAAGCCCTTGCTGGATACCTGGATACAATGGGGGGTATTTACCATTGTGGCGCTTCCCATTGCTGCCGGTATGGTAATTTTTGGATATTATGCCTGGCAGGAAGAATATGACCATCTGCCCGAAGAAACCGAATAGGGCCTAATTCACTGATTTTCACAATAAATTATCGCTTCCCCCATTACCCAATGTTTACCGCTGATGATTTGAGGGTATTTTTGGGTTCAAAATAGCACGTATGTCTATTATTGTTGCTGGATTACAAAAAAAGTATGGCACCCAACTGGCGGTGAACGATGTTTCGTTTACGTTGCAAAAAGGAGAGATTGTGGGCTTTCTGGGCCCCAATGGCGCCGGAAAAAGTACCACCCTTAAAATGATTACCGGATATGTAAAGCCCGATGCAGGTAGTATTTCAGTAGAAGGAATGTTGGTGCAAGAACATCCATTGGCCGTGCGAAAAAAAATCGGCTACCTGCCTGAAGCCAATCCATTGTACTATGATATGTATGTGCGTGAGTATTTGTATTTTATGGCAGGCGTTCATAAAATTGAAGAACCAGGGGAAGCAGTAGAAAGAGTAATTCAACTAACCGGGTTAACAAGGGAAGCACATAAAAAGAATGGACAGCTATCCAAGGGCTATAAACAGCGGGTAGGGCTCGCTGCTGCACTTGTTCATAATCCACCTGTGCTGATTTTAGATGAACCAACCAGCGGATTAGATCCCAATCAGATTATTGAGATTCGGGAAGTAATTCGCCAGCTGGGGGAGGATAAAACCATCCTCTTCTCTTCACATATTTTGCAAGAAGTAGAAGCTATTTGCGATCGGGTATTGATTTTAAATCTAGGTCGCCTGGTGGCCGACAACCGGTTACAGCAATTACAAGCTTCTGGAAATGATGAGCATGTGGTGGAAGTTCATATTAAGGAAGCCGTTCCCGCTGAGGAATGGAACGAGATTTCCGGAATTATTCGGGTTGTAATGGCTGGATCTGGTAAATATCAATTACATACCCATCAGCCCGAAGCGGTTAGTAAGGCATTGTTACAGTGGACGGTGGCAAAAGGATATACCCTGATTTCCTTTAAAACGGAGCAAGTTTCTCTGGAAGATGTGTTCAGAAATCTGACAACAAAATAAAATAAATGTAATTTTTATTTTGTTGAATGTCTAATATTTACAAACCAAATTCGGGTATTTTTCGGTAACCAAAGCTAATTTGTTACCTTGCGGAAAGAAATACGATTTTTTAGTTAATGGATAAACAACCTACAACATGAGTTATATTATTGAAGTACACGCCCGCCAGATTTTGGATAGTCGCGGAAATCCCACGGTAGAAGTAGAAGTGGTAACCGATGATGGCGCTTTGGGCAGAGCGGCTGTTCCCAGTGGAGCCAGCACCGGAATTCACGAAGCTGCAGAACTGCGCGATAACGATAAAAAGAAATATGCCGGCAAGGGTGTACTGAAAGCGGTACAAAATGTAAATGAAAAAATTGCGGCTGCCATTATTGGGTATGATGTTACACAGCAGGCTGCCATAGATGGAGAAATGCTAGCATTGGATGGTACCCCTAATAAATCAAAGCTGGGTGCCAATGCCATCCTTGCAGTAAGTTTGGCCGTAGCCAAAGCAGCTGCGGAAGAGGCCGACCTCCCCTTGTATCGCTACATCGGCGGAACCAACGCCCGTACCTTGCCTATTCCCATGATGAATATTTTAAATGGGGGTGCGCATGCAGATAACAAAATCGATTTTCAGGAATTCATGATTATGCCTGTTGGCGCAAAGTCGTTCAGCGAAGGATTGCGTTGGGGGGTAGAAATATTTCACGTTCTGAAAACCGTATTAAAGAAAAAAGGCTTTTCAACGAATGTAGGTGATGAAGGTGGTTTTGCCCCCAATATTCAAAGCAATGAGGAAGCCATTGAAACTGTACTGGAAGCCATTTCAGCAGCCGGATATAAAACGGGCTCTCAAATAGCCATTGCGATGGATGCAGCCAACAGCGAATTGTGGGATGCCAAGAAGAAAAAATACGTTTTCCACAAGAGTAGCGGCAAAATAGTGAGCAGCGATGAGCTGGTGAAATTCTGGGAAAAATGGGTGAAGCAATATCCCATTATCTCTATTGAAGATGGCATGGCAGAAGATGACTGGAATGGCTGGAAAGCCCTAACCCAGGCGGTTGGAGCCAAATGTCAGCTGGTGGGCGATGATCTGTTTGTTACCAATGTAAATCGTTTACAAACCGGAATTGATAAGCAAATTGCCAATAGCTTATTGGTTAAGGTAAATCAAATCGGTTCGCTTACCGAAACCATCAATGCGGTTACCCTGGCACAGCATAATGGCTACACTACCATTATGAGCCATCGCAGTGGTGAAACGGAAGATACTACCATTGCCGACCTGGCAGTTGCCCTCAATTGTGGTCAAATTAAAACCGGTTCTGCTTCACGTACCGACCGGATTGCTAAATATAATCAACTGATTAGAATTGAAGAGCAGTTAGGAGAAACCGGTATTTTCCCTACTGGCAAGATTCGATTCGGCAAATAATTGAAAGTATACCTATTTACAAACGCCATTGCCTTCAGGGGAATGGCGTTTTTTTTAACACCTGTGTATTAGTTGATTGTTTAAGATATTGCGAATAGATGTAATTTTATCATACAAATCCTTCACATGCAACGGCTCAAACGGATTGTAACCAACAAATACATATTGGCCGGCACTTTTTTTCTCGTTTGGATGCTGTTTTTCGATCAACGGGATATTTTTCAGCAACTGGATCGACAAAAAGACCTGAATCAGCTGGAAACCAAAAAGGTGTTTTATCAAAAGGAAATTGAAAAATCTCGCAAGGAATTGTCTGATTTACAGAGCAATCCTGCTGCGATTGAAAAATTTGCCCGGGAACGTTTTCTGATGAAAAAAGAGGGGGAGGATATCTTTATCCTGGATGATTCTGCAGCAGTAAAAAATAATTAGCAGTAAAAATCGTTACCCCGTTCTACCCCCCATTCTGCCCGTTTTTCTGCAATATCGATACAGATTATCCGTTGTATGTTTAGTGGCTGAAATGCATACCAGCCCTTACGATATGAAGGAAATTACGGATGAAGATTTAATTTTGTACCACTATAATGAGGCTCCCCCCTTATTGAAGGCATTGGTTGAAAAAGAATTGGCTTCCAAGAAGGAATTGAAGCATCGATATCTGCAATTAAAAAAAACCTTATTAGATTTAAACCATCTGCCGCTAGCCTCACCCACTCCTTCCATCATTCAGAAGATTCTGCGGAAGACTGGCTTATCCGAAAATTCTAACCCTGCTGCAGAATAATTTCTCTTTCCCGCCAACCCGATGAAATAGCTAATTTTACGGTATGAAACTGGCAGAGCGATACGATACAACCCTAAGCTGGCTGAATGAACAAATTCCCATTGCCGAAACGGAGTTGAGTTACGAGAATCCCTTTCAATTATTAGTTGCAGTTATCTTATCCGCCCAGTGCACTGATAAGCGGGTGAATATGGTTACCCCCGCATTGTTTAAGAAATTTCCTACGCCTGATAAATTAGCAGTGGCAAGCTTTGATGAGGTTTTCCCACTGATTCGTAGCATCTCTTATCCCAATAACAAAAGCAAGCACTTAATCGGGATGGCTATTTTGTTGATGGAAAAATTTAATGGGGAGGTTCCGCTAACGGTTGCAGAACTCATTCAGTTACCCGGCGTAGGAAGAAAAACCGCTAATGTGATCACCAGTGTAATTGATCAACAGCCCAATATGGCAGTTGACACGCATGTTTTTCGGGTGAGTAAACGAATTGGTCTGGTAACCACCAAGGCTACCACCCCCCTGGCAGTTGAGAAACAATTGATCAAACATATTCCCAGAGATGCTGTTCATAAAGCCCACCACTGGCTGATATTACACGGACGCTATGTTTGTTTGGCTCGAAATCCGAAATGCGGGGAGTGTGGTTTGCAGGAGGTATGCAAATACTATCAATCTTCCCTAAAGAAAAAATCTACCGCCCGCCGATAATTTTACCGGGTTCTCATCTGGTTTGCGCTCATGCTGCTAAAATTCGGTAGCTTTAAGAAAGCTTTTTTATATGAGCAGGTATGCCCCTATTCGCATCAGTATATTTTTGACAATTTTGTTGGGTTATATGCAAACAGCAGTTGCACAGTCAACGCCCAAATCGCCCGCCTACACCCCCTCCTATTTTGCCGATAAAGAGCGGGCTAAAAAACTAGCAGCTCATTTTCCGCTGGTTGAACAATTGTATAAAGACTATGCCGAAAAAAATCATTTTCCCGGGTATGCATTCGGGATTGTGTTAGATGGCAAATTGGTGTATTCGGGCAGTGGGGGATTTACCGATATTGACAAAAAAATACCGGCATCTACCCGTTCTATGTTCCGAATTGCGTCTATGAGCAAAAGTTTTACTGCCATGGCTATTTTGCAACTGCGCGATCAGGGAAAATTAAAATTAGACGATCCCGTTTATCAATATATACCCGAAATGAAATCTCAGGCCCTTACTAAAGATGCCCAGGAAATCACGATTCGACATTTACTTACTCATTCAGCAGGATTTCCGGAAGATAATCCCTGGGGAGATCGTCAGCTGGCGGATACCGACAAGCAGTTAATAGAATTGCTCAACCAAAAAATCAGTTTCTCCAATGCGCCGGGTATTGCCTATGAATATAGTAATCTGGGTTTTGCTTTATTGGGGTATATCATTCAGCAGGTAACCGGGATGCCTTACAGCACGTACATCGAAAAAAACATCTGGCAAACGCTGGGTATGGCACAAGCCAGTTGGGAATATAGCAAAGTGGCCCCGCCTTTATTTGCACACGGATATCGCTGGATGAATAATACTTGGAAAGAGGAAACCCCACTACACGATGGAATTTGGGGCGCTATGGGTGGGATGATTACTTCCGTAGAATCATTCAGTAAATATGTAGCTTTTCATCAGCAGGCATGGCCAGTAAGAAATGATGCTGATGCAGGCCCACTCAAACGCAGCAGCCTCCGAGAAATGCATCAACCCTGGCGGTTGGCATCGGTGAATGCCAATTATCGGTATCCCTCCGGCAGAGGTTGCCCTCAAACGGCTGCCTATGCATATGGATTGAGATATACAGAAGATTGTGAGGGAAGAAAAACAATCGGCCACAGTGGAGGCTTGCCAGGTTTTGGCAGCAACTGGATGATGTTGCCCGAATATGGAATCGGACTGATTTTCTTTGGTAATGTTACTTATGCGCCCACCAGTATGGCGAATGTGGCTGTGATGGATACACTCCTTCGATTATCCGGATTACAACCTATGTTGTTGCCACCCTCGAAAGTGTTAACGGAACGGAGAGATGCGCTGGTGCGCCTGTTGCCTGAATGGGACGGGGCAGCCAACACAGGCATTTTTGCTGAAAACTTTTTCGATGATTATTATACCAGTCAACTCCGTGAAGATGCCCGTAATATCTATGCCGCTGCCGGCCGAATACTAAAAGTAGGCGACGTAGTGCCCGAAAACCAATTGCGTGGTTATTTTATACAAGAGGGAGAGAAAGCAAATATTCGGATTAGTTTTACACTTACCCCCGAAACGCCCGCCCGCATTCAGGAGTATCATATCGCACTGGAAAAAAAGTAATTTGGTTTAAGCGTATTCCGGCTCCTTCATAAAAAGCAGGATCAGTACCAGCATTTCGAAAAGAATGATGCGATTGGCGCTTTCCAGTCCATTCCAAGTGCTGCTTTGCCACATAGCAAACCATTCTCCCCCTACTACTTCAAATCCGGTAAACCAGATAAGGATACCAATGCCTAATCCGATTACTGCTTTTCTTTTGGCTTCATAAAACACAGCGGCAGGTTCTCTTCGTTTTACAAACATCTCTCTGCTACCCAGTATACAAAACCATGCCATTATCAGCTCTAATAAAATAATTACTACATAACCCGCATGGTAAATCCAGGGCTGATGAATAGACCGATATTGTAATTCACTATTCGGGAAAATAGTATCCATCTTCATCACATGCTCAACAAAATAGTAGTTGGCATAGTAGTTGGTTGTATTGCCAATAAAAATCAAAAAAGACATCAGTGCTAATGAGCCAACTGTGATGATTTTAACCCAACGGAAATATAAAGTAGTTTCGGATAACATGGGTAGTACATTTATTTTTCACCCGGATGGTAGGTGCTGGCTGCATTTTTTATTACATCGTCTTTATAAAACCAAACTTCCTTAAACTGCCCTTTTGTATACGCCAATCCTTGGTTATTAAAATAGGGAGAAGCAGGATTTCCATTTACGCCCCCTGCCAGTAAAGAACGGGCAGTTACTTTTTTTCCAAACTCAACGGCACATACAAAACTATTACCACTACTGCCATATCGTAAGCGGGTATTGGAATAAGGGCGACTGATGAACGAAGGCAAACATCCCCAGGTAGAGGCAGCTAACCCACAGGGAAAGGATGGCTGATTATCATCGAAGCTGTCTTGAATTTTTCCACTGATACGCTGAAAGCGGTTTACCTCACCCCAGGGTTTTTCCCAGGTGCCAAATTTTCGCATCAGTTCGGCAATGGTTACCTGTAAGGGAGCAATTAATTGTTCTCGATTGGCAGTTGCACAAAAGCGGATTGTTTTTTCTACCACATCGGGATCTTCTTCAGGATCGCCATTCCCCTTTAAAATTACGGGCCATAATTTTTGTGCCCACTCAATTGCTAGCGTGGTGCCAATGGATTGTTCGGATGCAGCGCGATTCCAACTGAGGAGTGTTTGCATAGCACCCCTTAGCATGTATTCGCTGGTATCCCCATTTTTCCAAACTCTTTCCAAGGCAGGAATCAACTCGTCGAATGCAGTAAGGTAGGTGTCGTACCCAGTTTGAATTACTTTGGGCAGGGTATATTTCTTTTCTTTCGATAAAATCTGTACTGCCCGTATTCCCCTAAAATTATCACCATTGGGTGCCATGTATTTTGGAAATTTTTCTTTTTGCGGACTATACGAAGGTCCGGCAGCAGTAAATGGACTTGAATTGCAGTTTTGTATCCATCCATTAGCCGGGTTTTTAATATTGATTAATTCATTCAGTGGATGTAGCCCCTGCCACTCGGTAGCGGCAATACTTCCATCCACCGGTTTTTGCCAATTAAAGGCAGGATTCCTTTTGGGCATGTAGTTGCCATGCCAGTAAGCGATATTGCCTTTATCATCGGCATAAACTGTGTTGTTGGAAGTGTTAGCAAGCAGCGACATAGAAGCAGTGAAGGATGCCAGGTCGGTTGACTTGGTACGTTGCCAAGATTGAATCAACCCTTTTATATCGCGGTTGTTGGCTTTTACACTAATCCATTTGCCATCTTTCTCTCCCATTACTGGCCCATGATGGGTATAATAGCCGGTAAAGTTTTCACTTTGCAGCACCCCATTTTTGTTATAGTAGATGGTTATATTTTTGGTGTTGATTTTTCTTTGCGTTTTTTCATATTCATACACCCATTCATTCTGGTTGTTTTTACTTACTTTTTCTAAGTAGGTATCGGCTACATCGCTATAGCTGGAGGTATGCATCCAACCACAATGCTCATTGAATCCCTGATAGATGAAGAACTGTCCCCAGGTTACTGCTCCATATACATGCAAGCCCATTTCAGTTTGCATAGAAATTTCAGGCCGAAAGTAAAAAGTTGTATGGGGGTTGATGTAAAGTATGGAATTGCCATTTTCGGTTATGGAAGGGGCAAATGCAAATCCATTGGAGCCACCGGGTTGGGGATCTACTTCTTTGGGCTTTTCCTGCATTACCAGATTTCGGTTTCCATAAAATTGTTTGATATCTTTTACAGTCATTTCAGCAATATCAATAGCTCCGATGCTTCCATCCGTCCACAACAACGGGAACCAGGGCTCAAACTTTTGTAATAAGGCGGGTTTAACTTCGGGATGACGATATAAATAATAGTTGATGCCATCGGCAAAAGCTTGCAGCAAGGGTTTCATCCAGGCAGGGGCTTTTGTATAATCTGATTTTGCGGCTGCCGTATCAATGATCAGCCGAATCAGCAAATCGTTGTAAACATCTTTCTCTCCATTTACTTCCGCCAATCTGCCCAGTTTTTCAACATAATTCATTTCTACCCGTGCAAAATCATCTTCACATTGGGCATATAATAAACCGAAAACAGCATCTGCATCGGTTTTGCCATACACATGGGCAATGCCCCAGGTATCCCGAACAATGGTAACGCCGGCTGCTTGTTTTTCCCACCGGGCTATGGTTGCTTTGTCGAATGATTGTGCTTGTATTAATGTTGGCAGCAGCCAAGCAATCAAAGGGAGTGCATATTTTTTCATAAAAGCAGCATTATTATTATGTAAGTTCAAGTAATAAGTTGAAATTTCAAATTAAGTTAGTAATTCAAAATCAACAAAATAGGAGTTTTTCTGTTTTCAGTAAGAATAGGTTTTCAAAACTATATACCGAGTATTATTTATAAGCACTTTCCTAATCTTCCCTACAATTACAACTAGCGGCAGAAATCCCGATAGGTTATTTTATAAAAATAACAATCTTCAAAACAAATGCCGATCTGTGGGGGTCGGCATTTTGCATGAACATTACTACTTACTTTTTTTGCGATTGATGAAAGTATCACCAGCCAATATAACTACCCAAGGCAAACTTTTTAGTTTTGGTTTAAATAGGTAATCAATTTCGGGTACTCACAAGAAATGGCAATAATGGAATGGGTTGTAATTTGTTTATTTCCAATTGTTAGTAAATTTTCAAAACAGCCTATCTGAATACGATTTTTTCGGTAAATCTGATTGATAATCAGCTAATTAACAGATTGCACGGATTATTTGAATATTAGAGACTGAAGTGGTTGTAGTTGGAAAGCTTTGAAATAATTACCAATTTGACAAAGAAAAGCAGATAAAAACTTGTCAAATTGTTTATGAAATGGAATGCAAAATCAATCAGGTATAAAAAGGAAGACAGAATTGTCGTTTTTTTTGAAAAGGATGCACAGTTGAATGATTGGATAAAAAAAATTGCAGGTGCCCGGTGGAGTAGAACGCTAGGGGCATGGCATCTACCTGATACAGATAATAACAGACAGCAATTCGAGGTTCCTTTGAAGAGGGCGAGTTTACCAAGTGAAGAGGGCCTTGTTGCTATTGAGCAATTTGCGGCCTGGTTACGATCGAAGCGATACAGTAACAACACTGTGAGTACCTATACGGATGCGTTACAATCATTTTTGAAATTTACTAACTCGAAAACTATTGAGAGCCTGAGTAATCAGGACATAATCGATTATAATAACCAATACATTTTACAGCGTGGGTTATCGGCATCCTATCAGAATCAGGTGGTAAATGCTATTAAATTATTTTTTCGGGTAATAAAAAAATCTGCAGTAGAAATTGAAGATATACATCGGCCCAGGCGGGGGCGGGTTTTGCCCAATGTTTTGAGTAAGGAGGAAGTAAAAAGCATTTTATTAGCCCCGCTTAACCAGAAGCATCGGGTGATGTTAAGTGTATTGTACAGTTGTGGATTACGATGTGGGGAATTATTGGTGTTGCAACCGGCACATATTGATTCGAGCCGGGGATTGATTATCATAAAAAATGCAAAAGGAAAAAAGGATAGGGTAGTGCCACTGAGTGCCAAAATTTTGGAAATGTTGCGGGAGTATTACAAAAGTTATCGCCCTAAAAAGTTTTTATTTGAAGGGCAGGTGGCCGGGGAAGCCTATGATGCCCGCAGTTTGCAACAGGTATTGAAAAATGCGGTTAAAAAAGCAGGAATCCGGCGACCGGTTACCCTGCATTGGCTGCGGCACAGTTATGCCACTCATTTATTGGAGAGTGGAACAGATTTAAGGTATATACAGGAGTTATTGGGGCATAGCAGTAGCAAGACCACTGAGATATACACACATGTAAGTACAAAGAGTTTGCAGCAGATAAAAAGTCCTTTTGATAATTTATAATAAAATAATTACATTTGAATATTCCGCTACATTCATACGCATATCTACCAATTTTGGATGGATATGCGCTATAGAGTAGCGGGTATAAGCTAGTTAGCGGTAATTATTAGTACAACAAAAATCTAAAACAGCAAGCATGAAAACAGGAATGAAAATCTACTTTGTAATATCTACAGCCTTGTTATTACTGTTATCTTACAGGGTATTCTTCGGTTTAAAAACCGACAACGAGCTTATATTA
>CAMBUH010000062.1 GCA_945870985.1 Chitinophaga pinensis | reverse complement strand
GCCAGAAAAATCATGGCCATCGATAAATAAATAGAAGTTCCATCCAGGTTAAATGAATAGCCGGCCGGCACCACCAAACCAACGACCGATTTATGGCATCCCATTGCCTCCAGTTTTTCCATCAGCGAAGGCAAACCCGCTTCGGAAGACGAAGTGCCGAGCACAATCAACAACTCATTTTTTATGTAGGCGAGAAAAGCAAGTATACTGATAGAATAATACTTGAGCAGACCTCCCAATATCAAAAAAATAAACAATGCCATGGTAAGATATACGCATAACATCAATTTGCCCAAGGGCAGCAGGGAAGCCACTCCATATTTACCAATTGTATACGCCATTCCGCCAAAAGCCCCCACTGGAGCCAGCTTCATAACCCAATGCAGTGCTTTAAACACATACGAGGAAGCGATATAAAAATAATGCAGCACTTGCTCTCTGCGCACACTGCGGCTGATAACAATACCCACCACAATGGCTATGAGTAAAACCTGAATGGTGCTATTGTCTTTAAAAAAATCTATCCACGATATAGAAGCATTGCCCGTTTTGTATTTAGAAATATCCGCAGCACCGGCCACCTTGGTATTAATGCCCGCTCCGGGTTTAAAAATCCAGCCAACTGCCATGCCGATAATCAAAGCAATAGTAGTAACTATCTCAAAATAGAGTAAGGCTTTTCCGCCAACCCTACCCACTTTTTTCAAATCACCCATTCCCGAAATACCGGTAACGATGGTAATAAAAATAATAGGACCAATAAACCACTTTACCACCTGAATAAAATAGTCGCCCAGCGGCTTCATCTTTACGGCTGTTGCCGGACTAAAGTGCCCCAACAGTATACCAGCGGTAATAGCAAGTAATACCCAAAAGGTTAAATTGGTAATTAACTTCTTTATCATTTGCGGGGCATTACTGATTTTGTTTACGCTGAATTTGCTCAACCATTTCGGCACATAATTTCATTTCCTGCTCCGTGAGCTGCATCAATCGAAATGATTCCCCGTCTTTATCCGGATAATTATATACTGTTTGAAATTTAGAAGGAAGTTGTCCGGTTATTTTTTTTATAAAACTCAATGCAATTAAAAAAGTTCCCAAATTAGAAGGATGTGATCCGTCGGTAAAAAACAGGTTCATCTCCGGATGAAGCTCCCTTGTCAACTGCCAGGCATCCCCTACCGGTACCCGAGTAGCTCCGGTGTTGGCAGATAATTCCTGATAGGCCTGTGTAATAACCGACTGGGTTTCCGGTGTTTTCTGCCGGGCCCAGGTAGTATACAAAAAGGGTGTAGCACCCCGCTCGCGAATCAGTTTGCAAAACATTGCTCCATAATTCAGTAGACTATCTTTATGCTCAATAGGCCACATGCTATTATCCTGAATTACCACTACATCGTACTTCTTTTGGGTGATCAGTTCTTTAGAACGCAATCCCCGCAATCCGCGCCAATGTTCACCCAGGTGGGCAGCCCCTACAGTTGACTTAGTGCAAATCAATTGCGTTTCCATGCCCTCGGTTAGCAGGGTAATCAACTGAGCCAGATTATTATAATACACATAGCTGTTGCCCACAAACAATACCCGAATGGTATCGCGCTTTTCAGCAGCTTGCAGCTGGGTGCTGCTCAATATTACTATGAACAGCAACCAACTTGTAAGCACTTGCGAATAGATAGCAAACTTGTTATTTACCCTATTCATTAGAATCCAGGATTTTGCACCATATTCGGATTATTCTGCACTTGAGATACCGGTATGGGCAGAATTGTACGAAGCGTGTATTGATTAGTTATCGTGGCATATGAAATTAATCGGGAAGCGCCATTACCACCTGCATTAATTTTTACAAAATTCGTTTGGGTTCTGTTTAAATCAAACAACCGCTGCCCTTCTAACGCAAACTCTTTTCTTCTTTCAACAATAATACTATCCACAAAAGCTGTAGCCCGAATAGAACCCACCGGAGGAGTAGCTAATAATGAAGCCACATAGGGTCTGGTACTAGAAGCAGTGTCGCGTAGTTTTCTAATCAGGTTAATATCGGTAAGGGAGGAGTTCAACAGGTTGGCATCATTATTTGCAATAGCTAACCGTGCCAATGCTTCTCCGCGAGACAAATACATTTCAGCTACCCGAAGCACTTTGATGTTTTCTTGATACGTGCTGATATTTACATATTTGGTACAAAGCGGTACATTGGTTTCTCCACCCAGTGAATTACGATTTCCCAAGGCAACAAAACCTCTGCGAACATCGGTAGCAGTATAGGCTTCATATAAACTCCGGAAAGTGGAAAGTGTTGTGCCGGTGCTTCTACTGTTCATGCTAGTAAGCGTACCCAGCAATTCACCATATCCCTGCTGACTAGATAAATAAGCATAAGAATCGGTGCCGGGATTGTCGTTGGAATTATTAACTACTTCAAAAATAGACTCAATACTGTTTTGGGTACGGAAGTCTTGCACCATAGAACTATACGGATACAAGGAATATTTTCCTGAAGCAATCACTTCAGTGGAAGCAGTTACCGCCGTTGCCCAGTCTTCTTTAAAGATTGCAATTCTGGCACGCAGCGCTAATACACTCAAGCGATTCAACCGGGTTCTGAACAAGGCGTTGTTTACAGTTCCGCTGCTGATTACGCCTCCACTAACGGGCATGCGCTTTACTGCTTCTTCAATATCCTTATCAATTTGTGCATACACTTCTGCAGCCGTATTACGGGCAGGATATACTACGTCTTCGATAGTGGTAATTGACTTCAAAACCAATGGCACACAAAGGTGAGAACCATTCGCAGTAAACTTTAACGGACGACCAAAAAATTTGGCCAGATCAAAATATACCAATGCTCTTACTGCATAAGCTTCTCCCACTAATTGCAGCGCTTCTTCCTGCTCTAAAGCGGTGGCCACTTTTTTGATATTCTCCTCATTGGCAATAACCGCATTGGCATTGGTAATTACCTGATACATCTGATTCCACATACGGCTTACATTGGCATCCGTAGCAGTATGCGTTAAGGTATTCATACCGGTATAACGATTACCCGTTCTAACGCTTCTTGTTAAATTATCAGATATTACTTCTGGAATTACCATAGCATCTCTTCCATAATAACTGTACGATTGCATCAGTGAATACAATCCGTTTACGGCAGCACGGGAGGTGGATACCTGAGAAAACACATCCGTAGTTAACACGCTTTGCTGTGGCTTCACTTCCAGGAAATCTTTATTACAAGCAACCAACAAACAGCCGGCAAAAATTATTAATAATGACTTTTTCATATTCTTCATTTTTTCTGGAATTATAAATTGATATCGATACCTAACAATACGGTTCTGAATACGGGCGGACGCTGAGACAATACCCCGTCTACAGAAACTTCCGGATCGGTATTAAATCGCTTGTCTTTGGTGATGGTGAATAAATTCTGTGCACGCATATAAATTCGGGCACTGTTGATTTTCCATTTAGACAGCATCTTGGGAGCAATGGTATACGATAAGGTAACATCCCGTAAACGTACATAGCTACCATTATATAAAAAGCGACTACTTTCTGGACTGCTTCCGGCAGTAGGGCCCAGGAATATCGGCTTGGGAACATCGGTTTTTTGTCCCACCGTTGTCCATCGTCTTTCATATTCATATCTGCTTAAGCCATTACTTTGATCGGAGAATCCCAGGTTCGCATCTGTTTTCTGCAAGTAGCCATATTCATCATAAATGGTATTTCCCCAGAATGCATAGAACTGAAAGCTAAGTCCAATGCCATGATAAGTAAAGGAGTTGGTAAGACCTCCGTAAAACTTAGGAGAAGCAGATCCAAAAGCTTGCCGAGGTAATGCGGTAGTAAATACATTGGTGGTACTATCTTTGGCAGCATTCGTGAACCACTGCTGTTCGCCATTATCTGGATTTACACCCGCATAGGCCCTTTGGAAATGGGTATAAAAATCATAGCCCACTCTACGCAAATAGCTTCCAGAAGGATAAGAAGGATCCAGTTCCGTTACCCGATTACGGTTTGTAGTAATATTAAAATCGGTAGTCCATTTTAATCCACGAGCAGTTGTTGGTGCTATGTTTATAGACGAAAGCGTTAATTCCATACCACTATTGCGCATGGCACCACTATTTACTGTAATGCTGGTTACACCATTTACACTGGGTATTGGCTGACTTATTAATAAATTACTACTAAGGCGGTTATAATATTCGATGGATCCCGAAAAGCGGCCTTTCGCCAGCGAGAAATCAAGCCCTATGTTAAAGGGAATGTTTTTTTCCCAGGTAAGGTTATCATTGGCCAACTGAGAAAGGGTAAGTCCAGAACGGAAATCGTAGTCGCTACCTGCAGAATACAATCCCTGCGATTCGAAGTTATCAATACCCTGATTACCGGTATATCCATAGCTGGCTCTCAGCCTCAATTCTTTCACCCAATCTACGTTGAAGAATTTTTCATTGCTGATATTCCAGCCCGCACCAACCGACCAGAATACGGCCGATTGAAAATTCTTAGCAAAACGGGAAGAAGCATCCTCACGAATAGATCCAGATACAAAGAAGCGATCGTTATAGCTATAATTACCATTTAAAAATTTACTCATTATGCGATTCCCGGTTGCCGTTCCTGTAGTTAATACAGGATTAGAACCACCAGCAGGGGTATTGGTACCCGGTGCAATTCCATTTACTTCAATACTAATATCCATATCGGAACGACTCTGGTTTTCGATACCGGCAAATAGTTCAAAACTATGATCGTCTTTAAAAGTAGTTTTATATCGAACGATATTGGTGGTTATCCAGTTTACAATATCCTGCGAATAGTTGCTGATAACTCCCCCAGCAGCCACATTGGCATTCCCTACGCGTGGATCATAGAAAATGGAAGTGAAAGCATGGTTAAAATCCAATGCATAATTTCCTTCGAATGTGAGGCCCTTGGCTAAACGAATGGTAGGACTCAATACCGCTGAAATATTATAGGTTTTTGCATTTCGCTTGGTGGTTTCCAGCACAGCAACCGGATTGTATCCGCTGTTGTAACCGAGCTCGTAGGTTGTACCATCACTTTTATAAACGGGTAACCAAGGAGCCAGGCGATACATGGCGCGGACTGGGTTTCCAAAGAAACTACCGCCTAAAAAGTTACTGGTTCGCTGATAGCTTCCGCTGATGCCTCCTTTGATAGTTATGCTCTTGGCAATTTCAGAGTTAATATTTACCCGATACGTGGCTTTATCATAGTCGATGTTTTTGGTGGGGGCATCCGATTTATAGTAGCTTCCGGATAAGAAATATGTGGTTTTATCACTTCCGCCACTGGCGTTCAGGTTATACTGTGAGTAGTTACCCTGACGAAGTACTTTATCAAACCAATCGGTATTTATGGTTGGGTCCACACTATTAGCAGCCAACAAAGAATCGAAAGAACTGGCTCTGTTGCCTGCATTTACCCAACCCTCCTTATAATATTGTAAGTACTGGGGAGTAGTTAGTGTTTTTTGTTCTTCCCGAATGGTATTGCTGGTTACTCCACGCTGATAAATTAATCCCAGTTTGGTTTTTCCTGCCTTCCCTTTTTTGGTGGTAATTAATATTACCCCGTTCGCACCTCGTGAACCATATAAAGAGGTAGCACTGGCATCTTTCAATACCGTAAGATTTTCAATATCGTTGGCGTTCAATCCAGCAATGGTATTACTGTTCAATCCGGAAATATCTCCGCTCACAACCGGGATACCATCTATAACATACAATGGAGCCGCGGATGCATTGATAGAGCCTACACCCCGAATACGAATATTGGGCACACTTCCAGGCTGCCCCGATCCGTTAGTACTCTGCACCCCGGCAATATTGCCCTGCATGGTTTCCTGCACAGAGGCATTGGGAGCAGATTCGATTACCGTATTTTTAATGGTACCTACCGAACCAGTGAATGTTTTCTTGCGCTGATTAGAATAAGCAACCACCAATACATCTTCCAGGTTATTCTCTGCCTGCTGCATTTGAACGGTAAGTGATTGGTTGGGGAAGGTAGATACAGTTTCCGACTGCAGATCTACCCTGCTAAAACGCAAGGTTTCCCCTTTTTTCAGTACGATGGTAAAAGTTCCATCCTCAGCAGTAACGGTTCCGGTTTTGCTTTTGGATGCTTGCACAGAAACATTACCTAGTGGGGTGTTTTCGCGTTGTAATACCACTTTACCCTTAATGGTTCTACTTTCGGGTGCGGTGTTTTGCGAAAAGCCTGCCTGGGGTAGCAATCCTATTAGTGTTACCCAGAGGGCTGCAATTGTGGCGATTCTTTTCATATAGAAATAATTGTGATATAAAAAATGTAAATCAATCCTCAATAAACAACATCTGCTATCAAAAAGATTATTTTTGTTAAACTTTCTTTAACTTTAATGAAATCTGAAACAAGAGGCATATTTCCGAAATTTCATATTTGCTTGACTATCAATAATTTGTAATTATTTTGACTGTATCCAGGGCTGAAATAATTTATCTCCTAACCCGCTGTATCGAAAAATATCAGCAGGAAACCGGCATGGCTTTGGTGCCCAACACTAACAAGAAAAACTACGAGCCCCTTTCTATTTTACTGAGTGAAATCAGCAACCGACTGCCCGAAACGGCAGAATCTCTGCAACATATTCCCTATACGCCAGACGCAAAAAAGCATACCACGGAGTATCCATTTAGAAAATATGATATAACCGGCGGACAAATAAGAGATGCTTTTATGGGGTTAGTAGCCAACCCAAGGCCCTTTTTGGTAGATGCCTGCTATATATATCTGTATAAGGTAGGTAGACAAGGATTCGAATTGAATCCGGTTGATGAACAGTTAGAGAAAAAAATAAAAGCCGAAGATTCGCATTCCGGAGAATCCTTATCTGTTTATCAGGAAAATGAACAGCTTAAAAATCAGCTGCAGGAATTACAGTCCAGCCCACTTTCGCGTAATCCTACCTCTATAAAATGGTTGAAGTTACTGGTGGGAGCTTTCGGTTTGCTATCCATTATCCTCGGGATACTTTATTACAAATCGCATCTCTCCCATCAACGCCTCAGCAAACAAATGAGCTTGCTGCCCTATCAGCCCACTGCCGCTGAAATTGATAGTTTACAAGGTATCTGGATTTGCTATACCGGTTCCCCGCAGGTTCGGCAATCAGATCCGGAGCGATACCATAAAATAGTGGCCAATCTGGTGCAGATTACCTACCAGCCCGAAGGATATTTTTTGGTAGAAAGATATGGAGCCAGCTTCAATCATAGCGGCTATGCCCAATTCGAGAGCCCGGGACTGGTATCTATCCATACCCATGTAAAAAATAACTCACAACAAATAGAATCACCCCGCCACTCACTACTTAGCCTTCAACACAGTCCGGCCTCTCCTTATGTAAATGTGATGTCTGCCTCCTGGAATTTTGATGTAGGCAAATTCAATCAGATTATTGGCATCCGCGAAGTATATCAAAAAATAGGCAAGGGCGGTACCCTGGAAGAAGTGTACAATTCACTGGAAAATGCACAATGTAAATGTAAGATAGTTCGCTGGCATCAACCTAATCAAACCACCCAAAGCTGGTTTCTGAAAAATAGTCCAATCGACTCGCTGCACAACAGCTACCTCTCATCACTGATTAACGAAAACAGCATTTTAATGAAAGACCCTGCGGGAAATTTGCGGCCAGATAGCCTTACCAACCAACATCCATAAATCACCCTACCCGTTTGCAGAACTGTTAGAAGATCCTTTAGGCCGATGTACAGAAGACCGAAATCCCTGATGCCGGGTACCTTTCGAATGGGAATCCGTATGCCCACCTCTGTTGGGGCGTTGCGGGTATTGTCCGCCACGACCAGCAGGGCGAGCTGCTCGTGGATTATAGGCAGGTGTTGGGCCAAGCTGTTCGGGAACCGGACTTTTAGTTACCTCTTTCCCCAATAATTTTTCTATGCGACCAAAAGATGCCTGCTCTCCTTCGGTAATAAAGGTATACGCCGTTCCCTTACTTTCGGCACGGGCGGTTCTTCCGATGCGGTGGATATAATCTTCGCCATCGTGGGGTACATCATAATTAATTACCAGATCAATATCTTCCACATCAATACCGCGGCTAAGGATGTCGGTAGCTACCAGTACCTTCACCTTACGATTGCGGAAATCCTGTAATACCTGTTCGCGCTGAGTTTGCTCCAGATCGGCATGAATTTCATCGGCCTGCAGGTTGGCACGCTGTAAATCGCGGGTAAGCTGCTTCACCTGTTGCTTTCGCGAGCAAAAAACTATCACACTCTGTTGCTCTCTTCCCGCCAACAGCGCTTTGATTAAGGGAATTTTCTGCGGCTCATATACCACAAAAGCTTCTTGCACGATTTGCTCAGGTGGTTTAGAAACAGCAATATTTATCTCTAATGGATTATGCAAAATTTTTCGGGCCAACTCCCGCATTTTAGCAGGCATCGTTGCCGAAAACAACAAATTCTGCCGTTGCTTGGGCAGGTGGGAGATGATTTTCATAATATCATCATTAAATCCCATATCCAGCATCCGGTCGGCCTCATCTAAAATCAGGTATTTGAGCGATTTTACCTGCACATACCCCATATTCAGGTGGGTAATCATCCGCCCGGGCGTACAAATCACCACGTCTACCCCGGTGGTAAGTGCTTTCTTTTCTAAAGAAAAATTTATACCATCCCCTCCCCCGTATACCGCCATAGAACTAACAGAGGTAAAGTACGATAGTCCTTCCATTGCCTGCTCAATCTGCACCGCTAGCTCGCGGGTAGGCACAATAATCATGGCTTTGATCTGGTGCTCTTCCTGTGGTTCGGTAAGTATCCGGTGAATTACCGGCAACAAAAAAGCGGCTGTTTTGCCGGTGCCGGTTTGTGCGGAGGCAATGATATCCTTGCCAGCCATTATGGGTTGTATCACCTGCTCCTGCACCGGGGTGGCCGTTTCGTATCCCATTGAATCAATCCCCTCAATTATTCTTTCATCCAGGCCTAACTCAGTAAATTTCAAAATTGCTTGTTTAATAAATAATAGGGCAAAGATAGGTTGTTTGGGTTGGCCGGGGGTGTAAATAGGCGTCGATTAGTGCGTTTGGACTTGGTTTTAGGGGTTGAAGGGAGGTATTTATTTATTTTTGACTAATTTTTAACCCTCTGAATGCGGCCAATTCAGTTATTTTTGCCCCGCTACAGCAAATGATTGCTGTTCAACGTTACCACATGAAGAAACTACTGCTTTTATTATTTGTGATACCGGCTGCGCTGGTGAGTTATTCCCAATCGACTGCTAAAGATTCGGCTGTTACCAAAAAACCCAAGCCCTCTGTAAAAAAACAGGCAGTGGTAGCTACCCCGGTAATGCCCAAGAAGGATTGGAGTAAGGTTGACCTATCATCTAGGGCGGCTGATCATTTTATGATACAATATGGCTCAGACACCTGGTTGAACCGACCAGACAGTGTTCGCATAGGAAATGGTTTCAGCAGACATTTTAATATGTATGTAATGCTAGACAAGCCTTTTAAATCTAATGCCCGGTTTAGCGTGGCATTTGGACTAGGCATCGGAAGCAGTCATATTTTCTTTAATAATACAAAGGTTGACATTAAGGCCAACACAGCTCGTTTGCCTTTTACCAGGGTAGACAGTACCGATCACTTTAAAAAGTACAAGGTTACCAATGTGTATGCCGAAATACCTGTAGAAGTACGCTACTATTCAAACCCCGAAAACCCGAATAAATCGTGGAAAGCGGCTTTGGGTGTAAAAGTAGGTACGCTGCTTAAAACGCATACCAAGGGTAAAAACCTGCTTACCAAAAACGATTTCTCGATATATGGGCCAACATATATTCAGAAAGAAAGTCAAAAACGTTTCTTCAACGGAACCATGCTGGCACTTACCGGAAGGGTGGGGTATGGATTTATTTCACTGGATGCGGGCTACCAGGTACTTGGTGTGCTAAAAGATGGCGCCGGACCCGTGATGAACAAATTCTCGTTTGGTATTACTATCAGCGGATTATAGTCTACCACTCCATTAAATATTTACAGACCCGTCCGCCTCTAGCGTACGGGTTTTTGTTTAAGGGGCTGTCAATTGAACTACCTTTGTATAAAATAATTTCGCTTGATAGAAAGAAAATCAGCCGCTTTTAAAGAAGACCAGGCCGTGTTAGTGGGGGTGATTCTGAAAGACCATACCGAAGTACAGGTAAACGAATACCTGGATGAGCTCACTTTTTTGTCGGAAACTGCCGGAGCAATTGCCGTAAAACGGTTTACCCAAAGATTGCCGCATCCCGATAGCAGAACCTTTGTGGGCAAGGGTAAGCTGGAAGAAATTAAACAATACGTAAAACAAAAAGGTATTCCGCTGGTGATATTTGATGATGAACTTACGGGCTCGCAGATATCCAATATAGAAAAAGAGCTAGGCGTAAAAACAATCGATCGGAGTGATTTGATTCTCGACATTTTTGCCAGTCGCGCCCGCACCGCCCAAAGTAAAGTGCAGGTGGAGCTAGCCCAATACCAATATTTATTACCTCGCCTCAAGGGCTTATGGAAACACCTTGAGCGGCAAGGAGGGGGCATTGGCACCCGGGGCCCGGGGGAAACAGAGATTGAAACCGACCGCCGGATTGTGAAAGACAAAATATCGCTGTTACGTAAGCGATTAGCCGAAATAGACAAACAATCCTTCACCCAGCGCAAAGAGCGGGGTGAATTAATACGGGTGGCATTGGTAGGCTATACCAATGTAGGCAAGAGTACCTTGATGAATGTGTTGAGTAAGGCAGATGTATTTGCTGAAAACAAGCTTTTTGCCACCCTGGATACTACCACCCGCAAAGTAGTATTTGAGAATACGCCTTTTTTGCTGAGTGATACGGTAGGGTTTATTCGCAAGTTGCCCCATCACCTGGTAGAAAGTTTTAAAAGCACCCTGGATGAAGTGCGTGAGGCGGATATTTTACTGCATGTGGTAGACACTTCCCATCCGCAATACGAAGAGCAGATTGGGGTAGTTAACAAAACCCTGCAGGAGTTGAAAGCATTCGAAAAGCCCATTCTTACCATCTTTAATAAGATGGACCTATATGTAGAAAAGCATTTTGATCAGTGGCTATCGGAGGAGGTAAAAGAAGAGATTCTCCGCGATTTACGCCATCGCTGGGAGGAAGCCACGCAAAATCAGTGTGTATTTGTTTCGGCTACCGAGCGCGACAACCTAGAGGCATTGCGCAACCTGATTTTAGAGAAAGTGCGCGACATGTACGGCATCCGCTATCCTTACAAAACTATGATTTATTAATAGCAGTATCCATGCTGTACTGGTATAAAATAGCCGAGCACGCCAACGCACTTCCTTGGCAAGAAAATGGCATTTGTGTGGTACAAGTGCGGGGTAAAGATCGTTTATTGGCCAAATTGGGCCAAGAATGCAAGGCCGTATCCGCCACCTGTCCCCATGCCGGCGCCTCCTTGGCAGATGGATGCCTGAATGCTCGAGGAGAAATTGTTTGTCCCCTCCACCACTACCGTTTTCGCCTCCAAAATGGCTACAATAGTTCGGGGGAGGGTTACCGTTTAACTACCTATATATTGGAACAAAAAGCCGATGGATTGTATATAGGCCTGCCTGAGCCGCCCGAAATAGATATAATTTGAGTTTTTTTTGCCTTCTGATTTCATCTCCAATAAATTTTCCCCTACTTTTGCAATCCGCCGATAGCGGGAAAGCATATTCCTCCTTAGCTCAGTTGGTTAGAGCATCTGACTGTTAATCAGAGGGTCTCAGGTTCAAGTCCTGAAGGGGGAGCAAAATCAGTGTGAGAGCGAGATTGGGTGTGGGAAGTTTTCCTACACTGATTTTTCTTCACACTCAAACTCACACTCACACTAAGCGCATTCATTCCCGGATGCGCTTTTTTATTACAGGAAACCCAAAATAGCTGCATCTTCCTTCAATAGGGGGAGCAAAATCAGTGTGAGAGCGAGATTGGGTGTGGGAAGTTTTCCTACACTGATTTTTCTTCGCTCTCAAACTCAAACTCACTCTACTTAAAGCCGGGATTTTATCTCGGCTTTTTTATTTCTACAATTGGAAGATAGCTGCAGGTTTTGTCAATTAGGGGATCAGTTATAAAAGTAAAAGGGTTATACTTTGAAAGTATGATCCTTTTTTATTGTATATGATTATTTAAATTTTTGAAGGAAGTAATAA
>CAMBUH010000061.1 GCA_945870985.1 Chitinophaga pinensis | reverse complement strand
ATAAAAATATCAAAGTAGTACTCAATACTGGTTATAACGTAACAACCGCCCAAACCCTTTTGCATAAATTGGGTTGGAAAGAATCTGTGGATTATGATGCGCTAATTACTGCTTCTGATGTTTCTAATAGTCGTCCTGCTCCCGATATGATACAATTGGCCCTCCAAAAGTTTCAATTAATAAATGGCAATGAAACGGTTAAAGTAGGCGATTCCATCATTGATATAGAAGAGGGTCGCAATGCCGGATGCAGACTTTGTATTGGCATTACTACCGGAGCCCATACTAGGGAGCAACTGCAAACAGCTCAACCCGATGCAATTATCGACAATTTGTTACAATTAATCCCGCTGCTTCAATCTGAGGACTAGCACCTTTTTCCCAGCATGTGTATAACTCGGCGCATAAGTATAGTTTTCCAAAATTAAAGTTTCATTTTAGGGTAACCTTTTGGTTACCCTTTGGCAATACAGGAAAAGTTTCTTTGCAAAACCTTTCTCTATGAAATATTACTGGATAGTTGCTTTGTTCAGCATTTCAGTAGCTTCCGCTCAAACTACCTCGGAACGCAATGTATTTATCATAACTACCGATGGGTTTCGATGGCAGGAAGTATTTTCCGGTGCCGATCCCGATTTGCTTTCCGATATCAATCGGGTAGCAGATACGGCCTTGTGTAAACAATTATTTGATGCACCAACTCCCGAAGAGCGGAGACGTAAATTGCTGCCCTTTTTCTGGAGTGTTCTCGCCGCCAAAGGTCAACTTAATGGCAACCAAAACTATCAAAATAAAGTGCAGGTAGCCAATCCATATAAAATCTCTTATCCGGGATATCAAGAAATGTTAACCGGAAAAGCCAATAGTCGCCTGTCTCCCAACTTGCCTATCAATAATCCACAAACTACTGTTTTAGAATATATCCAGTCGCTGGAGGGTTATACCGGTAAGGTGGCGGCATTTAGTTCGTGGAATATTATTCCCTATATTATCAATGAAAAAAAAGCGGGTATCCCGGTAAATTCCGGGTACGAAATGCTGGTTGAAGAAGGGGATACCCTCAATGCATTAATCAATCAGGTACAACAATCCATACAACCAGCCGCTGCTACCCGAAATGATATGCTTACCTATTCGGCTGCTAGAAATTATATAGAGAAATCCCACCCGAAAGTATTGTTCTTGGGTTTTGGGGAAACCGATGAATATGCGCACAAAAATCAATATGATGGGTACCTCCAAAAAGCCCATCAATTCGATCAGTTTGTTGCCGATTTATGGTATTATGTTCAAACCGACCCTTTTTATAAAAACAATACCACTTTTATCATCACAACCGACCATGGCAGAGGGAAATATGCTCGCAGCTGGAATTCTCATGGTTTTTGGGTAAGAGGCTCAGGAGACATCTGGTCGGCTATGATTGGTCCAGACCTGCAACCCTCCGGAGAAAGCAAAACTAATGAAACTCGCTTATTGCAACATACTGCAGCTACCGTGTTACAAATGTTGGGTATCCGAACAACCTCTAACCCTGCCCTTAGTACACTAACATTGAAGCGGGATGCCAATATTACCCCAATTCCCGCGGCAGAAATCCAAATTTTAGGTAACAAAATTCCACAACAGAATAAATAGCGACTAGTTAAAATTTAATGTAAGATAGCTATTGTAACTAATTGTTTTATATTTAATTGTGGTTATAAAACTTATATATACTTACCCACCGGTATGTACATTGAGTTTTCAAAATATAGCCATTGGAAAAGAGTAGAAGGGTAGTGGAATATTACGACAATAATCCCTGCCGAGCCAAGAACTCAAGCTTGGTATTGGCGTCAATCAGCCGCTCTGTAAGTTCGCGATTTTTCTGGCGCAAGTCAACCACTTCAAATGCTTTGATGATAAAGTTTTTGATATCTTCTTCATTCCAGGGTTTGGTAAGGTATTTATATACCTGTCCTACATTGATTGCATCAATTACTGCATTGATATCAGTGTAACCTGTAATAAGAATACGAATTGGATCTGGATGAGATTGCAGAATCGATTGGAAAAATTCGATACCGGTTTCTTTGGGCATCCGTTGATCGCTTAAAATTACATGCACTTCTTCGGAGGCTAATATTTTTCTTCCCTCCTCAGCCGACTCTGCCGTAAACACTTTGAAAGTCCTACGGAAAGAGGCTTTGAAGGAGTTGATGTTATTAGGTTCATCATCAATATATAATACATTGATATTTGTTTCTTCCATAATTTTATTGATTAAATTACGTTTCAATATAAAAATAAATCAAATCATTTGTTTTTCATTCATTTTTTTTTAAAATCAGCTAATTTTCCACTAAATTTAAAAAAAATAGCAAGTAATGAGTAGTATTTCACCCATTGATGAAGAGATTCGAATCAGGGTTTTCCGTGCAACGGATGATCCGGATTCGTGTTTGAAGTTTATTGAAGGCCACCGCAGAGTATTATCTATATATGGTATTGAGAATATTACATCTAATACCAACGATTGGATGTATCGACGTTCTATGTTTGTAATTGTGGTGGAAAAGCTAGATGGTTCTAAATTATATGGCGGGGCGCGCATACAAATTGCTGATGGTATTCATCCATTGCCCATTGAAGATGCAACCGGAAAAATGGATCCGCGCATTTATGATATTGTTAGGGAGCATGCACAACAAGGAGCGGCTGAATTATCTGGTTTATGGAATTCAAAAGAAGTTGCCGGGTTTGGTATCGGTAGTTTATTTCCCTCCCGTGTTGCGGTTGCATTAGCTACCCAAATTGGAATCAATACCTTTTTCACCCTTTGTTCCCCTACCACCGTTCGGTTTAAAGATTGGATTGGCGGGCAAATCCTAACCGATGTTGGAAACAACGGTACATTCTATTATCCAAAAATCGATTTGCTCGCTACAGCCGTATTTTCCGAAAATATCCTCGACCTCTCCACCACCCATCCCCGCGAAAAAGAGAAAATCCTTTTCCTGCGCGAAAACCCCGAGCATATGGCCAAAGAAAAATCGCCGTTTAAAGAAAGTTATATTAATATTCATTACCAGCTTACGCTCAATATTGAAGACCCAAATGAGTTCCACATACATTATGAACCTTATACCTTAGCAGCCAAAAAATAAACTCTATGAAGAAAGTAATTTTGGCTTCCCTCAGCAACTTGCTAATGATTGTGATTCCTTTACTGGGCAAACCTGCACTAATGCTCGATTGGAAAATTTTATTGATGATAGCGGGAAGTATCGCCATGTGGCTTACCCAACCCCCTGTTTCAGTTCAGGAAACCAATGATAAGCAAAACAGTGATCGATTCTCAGTAATCCTTATACTAGCCATGTCTGCATTGGGTGTAATTGCTCCTATTGTTGATTGGGCCTATTTTCATGAAACGCATAACCAGTTCGACTGGGTAACTGTGTTGGGTATTGCTACCCTGTTATTTGGAATTTATTTCAGAGCCTGGGCAGTAAATACTTTAGGGAAATTTTTTACCGCAACCGTACAAATTAAAGACGACCATCAATTGGTTACCGGTGGGCCTTATCAAATAGTTCGCCACCCTAGCTATACCGGTGCTTTCTTAGCCATTGTTTCCAGTTCCTTGATTTTGCATAGTTGGATAGGTTTTGTTATTGCCTTTCTCGCTATGTGTTTGGCTTATTATGTGCGGATTAATATCGAAGAGCGTGAGTTGATTGGAAAGTTTCAAGATAAGTACCTCCAATACAAGAAAACAACTAAAATGATCATCCCCTATGTATGGTAATTCTATAAAAGCAGCTGGTATCTCTACTCATACCCTTTTTCCTATTTGGTTTTCCAGATTTGGAAAAGCCTTTTTTTATGGACTGATTTTGTTGTTTTCATTTTATCAAGTACAAGCACAAGAACAAAAAATTCAAATTACCGGTTCTCAGCAATCGGTTATTTTGGCTGAAAATGTTGATTTTCTCGAAGATCCTACCAATCAACTTACTGCTGAACAAGTGCTGCAATCAGGAAGCTTCAAACGTTCTACCAACCAAATACCTGTTTTTAAAAATAGTGTTCAAAATGCCTGGTTTCGGCTAGATGTTTCTAATCAATCTGCTTCTTCCTCTTTGTTTTTGGATATCGCCTATTCTAATTTAAGTGAAGTAACCTGTTATCGGATAGATTCTGGAAAAGCAATTCTACTTGGGAGAGATGGGAATGCAGTTGCAACAGATTCTATTCAAAGAAAAACTACCCATTTTGTTTTTAACTTACACTTGCCGGTAGGTGCCGCTGGTAAGTACCTCCTTCACATTAATAGTCGCCATCCTATCATTATCCCAGCTTCTGTTCATACCTATGAGGCTTTAAATGAAACGCTCAATGTACAAACATTGGTAGCGGGTATATTTATGGGGGTTATGCTGGTGATGCTGATGTATAACTTATTTATTTTTTCTGCCACCCGCGACCGTAACTACCTACTCTATATTTTCTATATCTTTTTCCTTACCCTTGCTCAGAGTACACTTGCCGGATATGAATTTCGCTTTCTATGGCCTGACCATTACTGGATCAATCGATATGCAGTGGTAATTACCTCCAGTTTATCGGCTATTTCGGGATTGCTCTTTACCATGCAGTTTTTGCAAACATTTGTTAATACCATCCGTTTTCACCGCATCATGCAGGCATTGATTGCAATATATGTAGTGGGGATGCTGCTTTGTATTTTTACCAATAATCTTTCCATCTGTTACCATATTCTCAATTACAATGGAGTTGCTGTCGTATTAATTGTACTTGGCACCAGTATTTTTTTGGTTAGCAAAGGCTATCGGCCTGCCAAATTTTATATTTTAGCCTGGGCATTCTTCCTGATATCCTTCCTTATTTTGATTTTGCGTAATCTTGCATTCCTTCCTTATAATGACTTTACTACTTATAGTATCTATGTGGGTTCTTCTTTCGAGGTAGCTTTATTGGCCATCGCTCTTGCAGATAAGATTAATAACCTTAGAAAAGAAAAAGAACATTCTCAGGCAGAAAGTTTGCGTACCCTGCAGGAGAATGAAAAACTCATCATCAATCAAAATGCCCTCCTCGAACAAAAAGTTAATGCACGTACCGAAGAACTCTTGAAAACCAACGAAAATCTCAGTTCCGCAATGGACGAACTGAAAGATGCGCAAATTCAACTCGTTGATGCCGAAAAAATGGCTTCCCTCGGTCAACTTACCGCCGGTATTGCCCATGAAATCAATAACCCCATCAATTTCGTGAAATCAAATATCGGTCCACTTCAGATGGATATCGACGACCTAATTAGTATCATTGATGCCTACAAGCCCCTACACGATATTCCAGCCGATGAAATTCCCGATAAGTTAAAAGAAGTTAAAAGACTAAAAGATAAAATTGATATCGACTACATGAAAACTGAGGTTGAAAATCTGGTAAGCGGAATCCGCGATGGTGCTGAAAGAACTGTAGAAATTGTAAAAGGGTTGAGAACCTTTAGCCGGCTCGATGAAGGAGAAATTAAAACGGTTAACATATACGAGGGACTAGATTCCACCATCGTATTGTTACGGAATATGCTCAATGAAAATATCATCATTGAAAAGGATTACCAAGCCGATGGAGTGATAGAATGCTTCCCTGGTAAATTGAACCAGGTTTTCATGAACATCATCAGTAATGCCATCCATGCCATTAAACTCAAAGGTGATCGGACCGAGAAAAATTATATCCGGATATTCTCCAAAGTGGTGGATGGTATGCTAGAACTGCACATTAAGGATACCGGTGTAGGTATGCCTGATGAGGTGCGCAGAAAAATATTCGATCCCTTCTTTACTACTAAAGAAGTAGGCGAGGGAACCGGATTAGGCTTATCCATTGTTTATAAGATCATCTTTATGCATTTTGGAAAAATTGATGTGCAATCTTCACCAGGTAATGGCGCCGAATTTATTATTTCACTCAATTATCAGTTGCCTGCTGCTATTAATAAATAAAATGATAAATGTCTAGTTCGGATGAGTCTAATATAAAAGTGCTGTATGTTGATGATGAACTGAATAATCTATTATCCTTTCAAGCAGCATTTAGACGGCGATTCGACATTTACATTGCAACTACAGCTTCGGAGGGACTCGAGATTTTAGAAAAAACTGCCATCAGTGTTATCATTGCTGATCAGCGTATGCCCAAAATTACGGGGGTAGAATTTTTTAATATCGTTCTTCAGAAATTTCCCGATCCTATTCGTATTTTATTAACTGGCTATTCCGATATCAATGCGTTAGCAGATGCCATTAATAAAGGGGAAATTTTCCGGTACATCAAAAAGCCTTGGGACCAGAACGAACTACTGAATACCATTTTAAATGCACATGATATTTATGATACCCGCCGTCAGTTAAAAGTTAAAATGGAGGAATTGGAAAGGGTAAATAACGAACTGAATCGTTTTGTTTACAGTACATCCCACGATCTTCGCTCACCCCTCGCCAACATCATGGGTATTCTGAAAATGGCAAAGATTGATGCAAAACCCGAAAGCGCTCCCACATATTTTACTATGATTGAGGGTTGTGTTAAACGTATGGATGTGTTTATTCACAAAATAATCGAATACTATAAGGGCATCCGTCTCGAAAATGAAATTGAAGAAGTTACTTTTTCTCAATTATTTGCTGAAAGTATTGAAATGAGTAATATGGTAAACCCAAAAATTCGTTTTACAACGAACGTCACTCAGCAAATTCCTTTTTTTTGTGATGCTTTCCGCTTGTCTCTCATTATTAATAACCTGGTTTCTAATGCGGTTAAATACCAGCGGGCCGAAGAAGAAAATCCCACCGTTCAACTATTTGCCAAAGTAAATGATAAGGAAGCGATTATTCAGATTATAGATAATGGCGTGGGAATTATTGAAGACCATCTGACCAAAATATTCGATATTTTTTTCCGTAGTTCCGATTTTAAAAATGGACTGGGTATCGGTTTATACATTGTAAAAGAAGCCCTGAATCGGTTGAAGGGTAAAATAGAGGTACAATCAACATTTGGCCAGGGCTCTCATTTTACCCTAATAATTCCTAATCAACCTTTTCCCATTACGCAAGTCGTTGACCAATCTTAGTATCAGTATTCGTAACTATACCCAACAGTGCCTAATAATTGTTTTTCTTTATTAAAACAATTTTCTGAGGTTTTTAAGCCCTTCTCGTTGTAATTATATTTCCAAGTAATATAGTTGTTGCCGCTTCGGGGTACCTGCATCATCTGAATAACATTGCCGGCCTCATTGTATGTGTAAACAAAGTCGGGGAGCATTTTATTCGATTTTGAGTTGAATCGTACAATGTCGGTTAATTGTTGCTTGTCGTTGTAGTAATAATAGTATTTTTCAATTTCTTTATTCCGGCGAGTCCAGGTTTCTTCCAATACTGATTTTTGGTTATCAGTAGTAAAATTAACCCATACCGTATCGCTTTGATTTCGGATAATATAGGCGTAGTCGGGTGAACCATCCTGCTTATAGAAGTACTGGTGGGCTTCGCCGGTTAGAGAAGATAAAAAGGTATCCTTGGTGGTAGATTGAATAAGCGTTGGTAACCCCGCTACGTTATAACTATACAGGGTAGTAGATTCTACGCCTTTGTTATTGGACTCAGATTTTTTAAGTTTACCCATCTCATAGTGGGTGGTAGTTCGAGATGTTTTTCCGTTTTGCAGCGAAGTATAAATAATAATACGCTTGCCATCTGTACTTAGCTCTTCGGTAAGCAATGTTTCTGGGGTACTGTTAGTTGATTCCTGTACAGTTGCTATAATCTTCTTTACTTTCAATGCACGCAAGAGTTTATATTGCTTGTGGGTTTGTATATTAGCCATCAGGTCGTTAAAATAATATTGGCCCTGCAACTGATTAGATCCAAACAAAATCAAACAAAATAACCAGCCCCTCATAATGTACATTTTAATAAACGTATTCGAAAATCAATCCTATTCAGTATTCTCTTCTGCAATATTCGGTATGAATTTTGTTATCCTTTGCAGATGTGCATATTTTTTAGTGAATTATTCTATAAAATATTGCCCAATTAGTTACCTTCCTCTACATGAAATATATAAATAATCTTGCATGAACCCAAATGCCACTGCCTTTTTGCGATTAGTTACCATCATGGATGAATTGAGGGAACAATGTCCCTGGGACAAGGAACAAACCATTCAAACCCTGCGTCCCCTTACAATAGAAGAAACCTACGAACTGGCAGATGCCATCACCGACCAAAACTGGAAGGGGATTAAAGAGGAGCTGGGTGATTTATTTCTGCATCTGGTTTTTTATGCCCGAATTGGCAGTGAACAACAGCAGTTTTCACTGGAGGAAGTATTACAAAGTGTTTGTGAAAAACTCATATACCGACATCCCCATATTTACGGAGATGCCCAGGTAAAAGATGGAGAAGAAGTGAAGCGCAACTGGGAGAAACTGAAATTGCGGGAGGGTAAAAAATCAGTACTGGGTGGAGTACCCGTTTCACTACCTTCCATGGTAAAAGCAACCCGTATTCAGGATAAGGCACGTCAGGTAGGCTTTGAATGGGAAAACCGAGAAGATGTATGGAAAAAAGTAGAAGAGGAGCAACAGGAGTTGCAGGAAGCCATTAGTTTGGGAAACCAAACACATATCGAAGAAGAATTTGGCGATTTAATGTTTAGCTTAATAAATTATGCCCGCTTTTTAGATGTTGATCCCGAAGGTGCTTTAGAAAAGACCAACAAAAAATTTATTTACCGCTTTCAATGGATGGAAGAACAAGCCAGTTTGATGGGTAAAAAATTACAGGATATGACTTTGGGTGAAATGGACCAACTTTGGAATACTAGTAAATCCAATCCACAACAATCGTGAACAGTAACTGGAAATCATTTGTATATCGCAACGGGTATCTGCTGATTACAGCAGCCTGGTTATATACGATTTCCTTTCTGTTTATCAATTATTGGAGCTATCGCTCATCACCAGCTAAGGTAAAAAGCTCATTGGAAAAAAGGCTTACGAGCAGGGCAATCTGGGTGGATGAGCTGGCCATTGACACCCTGCGTTTGGCAAACCTGCTGCAATCTCCTCAGCCTTCATCTAACCCTGCCCCAGATGAAACTGGACTTTTTTTATTCGAAGAGCATGCAGATGCTGTTAAGGCCCGTTTGCTTTATTGGAATACCAATCAGATATATATTGATCCCTCAGAATTGAATTTACCCGAGGGCATCCATTTTATTAATCACCGGAATGGTGATTTTCAACTGATAAGAAAAAATATACGAAAAGGCACTCATCAGTATAGTTTGCTGGCCCTCATTCCCATACGATGGAATTATTTTATAGAGAACAAATACTTACGTGCAAATTTTGCGGGATTCGATCATTTGGAAGAACAATATGAAATAGTAAATAATCCCGAAGCAATACCCGTTCAAACTGCCTCCGGAAAAGTTTTATTCAATATCCAAATTAAATCGGGAAAAGAATTTATTCAATATGATACCATCACCATTCTGCTGCGGTTATTAGCCATTCTTTTTTTGTTGGCCTTTATTCACAATATCGCTATAGAAATTGTAGAACTGTATTCATTTCGGGCCGGATTTGGATTTTTAGCCAGTATGGTATTACTATTGCGATGGCTAACTTATCAGTTTCATATACCCTTCGACTTTACTAAAATTCCCCTTTTTGATCCTGCAGTGTATGCATCTAATGCTATTCATCCATCTTTGGGTGATTTGCTGGTTAATACTTCCCTAGCATATTGGCTACTCAGATTTTATCGGGTTAAACAGCCCGATAATCCCAGTTATATTTTTTCTATACATCCCTTTTTAAAAACATTTCTACATACTGCCTTACTAACCCTGTCTGGTTTATTGCTCGCCGGTATTGTAGGTAGTTTGATGGAAGATGCTAAGATTTCTTTCGATGTTTCTAATTTTTTTAGTCTTTCTGTTTTTAGCCTCATCAGTTTTATCATCCTTTGCCTGTTGGTATTGATTTTCTTTTATTTGTCTGAAATCTGGTTGATTCCCTTGATTAGGTTATTTGTGCCTTTTTATCAGCAAGTGCTGATTATTGTGCTGGTTGCCGGTTCATTTATCTATTGGCGGATTTCTTCTCAACTCTATATCCAGTATGCACTTATTACCGCTTGGATGGTTGGGTATGTATTGATAGTGCAGTTTCGGAAAAAAGATTTTGAAAAGGGTTTGGCTTCCTCGGGATTTTTCATTTTTTGGGTGATGTTTTTTTCATTATCCATCTCAACATTGGTTGTGGCCCGCTTCCGGCAGGTAGAATGGAAACAGCGAGAAAAGATGGCTGAAAAACTGGTTTTGCAGTCAGATCCATTTGGCGAAAATCTCTTAAATATTGCAGCTACCAATTTTGAAGATAAGTTTCTACAAACAGATTTCTACCGTTTTGCCCTGAGTGAGCCTACCAATAAAATGATCAAGGATAGCCTGATTCGGCAAAATTTTTCGGGATATCTGAATAAATATGATACCCGAATCCTCACATATAAATCATTCGGCATACCCCTGTTTAATGAAGATACAACCCGAATGGAATACCTCGATTCCCTGCTACAATTTCAGTCGCAGCCTACCGAAATCAACGACCTGTTTGCAGCCGATCCTGGGAATAAAATTTTCCGGTATTTATTTAAAAAAACCATTCAATCTGGCAATACGGTTTTGGGCTATTTCTATGTAATTATCAATGCCAACCGGTATAAAAGTGAAGCCCTCTATCCCGAACTTTTTAATCAGGTAGCCGACCCGCTTACAGATCCCTCCTCTGGATATGCTTATGCGGTTTATCAGAAGGGTAAACTGATGTATGATTTCAGTAAGTATGATTTCTCATCAGAAATTGATACTAAAGATTGGGAACCGGGAAAATTTCTACAAAAAAGTAAACCTGGTTACTCCGAAATGTGGTATCAGCAAGACAATAACAAGCAGGTAATTATTGTTAGAAAGAAAAATACCCTTACAGAACTACTCACCCTATTCGCTTACCTGTTTTGTGCTTTTATCTTTATTTCGGTGGTGTTTTCTGCAGCCGGTAAAATTCTGCAAACCCGGTTTAAGAGAAAACAACTGGCCCGTTTGTTTCAGTTTAAAATTAAATCGCAGATTCAGTCAACCATCATTTTCATCAGCGTAGTATCATTTTTGGTTATTGGTGTTACCACCATCACTTTCTTCATTAGTAGGTTTAATATAAATAATGAAGAGCGACTTACCCGCGCCATTCAAGTAATGGCCAATGAAATCAACTCTAGAACTACCATCCGTGAAAGCATTGAAATGCAAAGCAATCCCGGCGGTTTCGGGAATGAACTGCAACAAGTGATTTCAGATATTTCCGAGCAACATAATGCCGATATTAATTATTATAGTACTGGTGGTAACCTGTTGATTTCTACCCAACCCTATATTTATAACAAAAAGCTGCTGAGCGACAAGATGGATGCAATTGCTTATCAGCAGTTGTCGAAAAACAAAAGTATTCGCTATTTGCAATCTGAAGAAATCGGTTCGTTTCGTTTTTTAAGTGTGTACAAGCCTTTAACAGATCCTGCCGGAATTACCTATGCCTATCTGAACATACCCTATTTAAACACCCAAACCGAATTAAATCAGGAGATTTCTGGATTTTTGGCTACTCTCCTCAACCTCAATGCCTTTATATTTTTAATTGCAGGAGCAATTGCATTTTTTATAACCAACCGGATTACCGCTTCTTTCGAATTGATTGGTCGTAAGATGCAGCAAATCAGTCTGGGTAAAATCAATGAAACCATTCAGTGGAACCGAAGCGACGAGTTGGGATTACTGATTCAGGAATACAATAAGATGGTAAAAAAGCTGGAAGAAAGTGCTGGGGCACTTGCAGAAAACGAACGGGAACTCGCTTGGAGAGAAATGGCTCGACAAGTGGCTCATGAAATCAAAAACCCGCTCACGCCCATGAAGCTAAGTATTCAGTATTTGCAATCTGCTATTGGTAGGGGAGATCCCAACCTGCCGGAGTTGTATCAAAAAACAAACGAAACATTGATTACCCAAATTGATCAATTGTCTCGTATTGCAGGCGATTTTGCTCAGTTTGCTCAAATCAGTCAAGCTAAATTACAGCCACTCAACCTGAAGGAAGTACTTAGTAAATGGATACGGTTATATACTTCATCCCCCACATGTGATATCAATTTGCAACATACTGCCGAGTCGGTTATGATTTTAGGGGATGAGGGACAAATCAATCGACTGTTTACCAATCTGGTGCTAAATGCAGTTCAGGCAAATGCCGATGATGCTACAAAAACACAGATACGCATTGAATGCTCGCTGCAGAGCAATCGGGTTGTGGTTTC
>CAMBUH010000060.1 GCA_945870985.1 Chitinophaga pinensis | reverse complement strand
CTATGGCAACCATGCCGATGGTATCGTGATTCCATTCTCCATTTGCTAACTTAGTGGGAACTGCATAAGCTTGGGGACTTTTCCCGCGTTCGATATTGATCACCGGTTTGTATTCACTTTTTTGTAACCAGTTTTTATAGGCTTTTTCGGCATCATCAGATAATTTTCCTGATTCCAATGGAAACCCTTCTGCTACTGCAAATTGTTGGGCTCCACTGCCAACCAGCATAACATGGGGAGTTTTTTCCATCACCCTACGGGCCACCGAAATGGGATGTTTAATACGCTCTAGAAAAGCCACACTTCCACAATTGGCATTTTCATCCATGATGCAGGCATCTAAGGTTACTAAACCATCCCGGTCGGGATTTGCTCCCAGCCCCACACAACAATTCAGTTCAGATTCAGTAACCATTACGCCTTTTTCCACTGCATCCAGCGCACGACCTCCAGACCGTAAAATTTTCCAGGCAGCGGCATTGGCAGCAATTCCGGCATCCCAGGTAGATATCACCAGTGGTTTCTGTGCAATACCTGCATTTCTAAATCCTGAAAAGGAAATTGCCGATAATCCTAATGAGCCCCATTGTAAAAAGTTTCTGCGATGCATATGATTGGAAATTTGAGTAGAGGAATGTTTTTTAAAAATACGGTAAAAACCAACGATAAAAAACTCAGTGCTGAGAAACGATTTGCGATCGGGATGCTTACATTTGTTTCAGAAATGAATGAACAAATACTTGCTGCCATAGCAAAAGCATGGAACTGGCGTTTTCCGCAGCTAACACCCATCCAATCGGGCCTAATCAATCGAACCTGGAAGGTTACTGAGCAGGAACAAAGTTGGCTGCTGCAGGCTATCAATACCCATGTTTTTCCCCAACCAGATTGGATTGATTTCAATTTGCAACTACTTTCCCGTTATTTAACCATTCATCATCCCAACTATTTATTCACTTCCCCGGTTGTATCTGCAGGCGGAAAGGGAATATTTGAATGCGAAGGCAGTGTGTATCGGGTTTTTCCCTGGATACCAGGTTCGCACTCACGGAATGCCTTGGATGATGCGAATCAGGCATTTGAAGCTGCCCGTTGTTTTGGGGCATTTACCAAAAACCTTGGTGGATTTCCCGCAGCTGAACTGAAAGTGATTATTCCGGGCTTTCACGATTTGAGCCTTCGGTATCATCAGTTTGAACAGGCGCTGCAAAATGGCAATAGCAATCGTTTGCAGGAGTGCAGCACGGCCATTCAATTTTTACAAGCTGCCTATCCCTTGGTAACTAAATTTGAAAGTTACACTAAACATGCAGATGTAAAAAGAAGGGTTACCCATCATGATACTAAAATCAGCAATGTTTTGTTCAATGATCAGGAGCAAGGCATGTGCGTAATTGATTTGGATACCGTTATGCCGGGTTATTTTATTAGTGATACCGGAGATATGTTTAGAACCTATGTTTGTGCGGTAACCGAAGAAGAACAACAATTAGATTTGATAACCGTAAGAAAGGAATACACAGCAGCAATTGTTGCAGGTTATTTATCGGAGATGGGAAGTGAATTAAGTAATTTTGAAGAGGATCATATCTATTTTGGAGGCGAGATATTGATGTATATGCAGGCATTGCGATTTTTAGCGGATTATCTGCAAATGGACATATACTATGGTGCCCTATATCCTACCCAAAACAAAGTACGGGCCGAAAATCAAATCCGCTTATTAACCCTTTTTCAGGAAAGTTTACGCTAATGTAGGCTCGCTTTCCGATTTTTTGGTGACTGCATTCAGTTTCACCAATTGGTTATACACCCCATCCCATAATTGAATACGCTGTTGCAAGGCCTCGATAACTGCCGTTTCTGCTTCCGCCCATTTTTGAGGGTCGTTGCCACATAGTTGACTGGTCATTTGCAGGGCCAGCTGACTGTGATGGCCGCCATCAACTTCTATGTGGCGCTCGAGGTAGTATTTGAATAAAGAAATTTTATCGGGTGCCTGGCCATGCAAATCCTGAATGATAGAATAGAACATATCCGGAATCAGGTCTTCACGGCCAAAAGTAAATATGGCAGATTGCAGGTAGTCTTTTTTGCTTTCAATTAATTGAAAGGTAAAATTCACAAACGACTGAGCTTCAATGGGAGTATTGGATATTTGTAAGGCCGAACGAACATCCCCGGAAACGGCCAACTCTTGTAAGAAAGTTTCAATGGGTTTGGTATCGGCTCCGCATTGTTGCATGGCTTCGAGGTAAATTTCGAAATGACTTTTCCGGATGCCTTTATCATCTACGTCTGATTCTTCGCCCACCACAATTTCGTTGATGAGGAAGCGGGTATCGCCATTTCCTTTGGGATACCAGGGAATAGTGGTGCAGGTTAGTTCGTTTTGCAATGATTTGAGCAGCGACATAAAATCCCAAACAGCGTACACATGGTACTGCATAAAAATATGCAGGTGTTGAGGCTGTTGAATTAGGGCATATACCTTATGCTGGGTGATGGCTTTTTTATAAGGTTCGATGGCACTCAACAACTTATCTAATGCGGTTTTCATACAAATGGGTTGTTTTAAGAAACGTAATTCAACTAGGTACGTTACCTATAACAACCCACTCAATAAAAGGTTCATCCCAGGAATGAATTAATAATCAGCACCCAAACAAAAATCGGGGGTACGTGTTTTCCATTTACCTCTGGTAAAATCGGGTATAATTTGCACTTGTCCGCCTTCAGCGATCGACTTTTCGGAAAGGGGTGTGATGGCATACCAGGTGGCTAGGTCGTACACATCAATAGGGAAGGGGGCATTGCGTTTGATACACTCGATAAAGGAATTTACAACAAAAAAGTCCATTCCTCCATGTCCGGCCCCTACTGCCTGTGATTCAAATTTTTTCCAGAGGGGATGGTCGTATTCTTTCAGGTACTTTTCGGAATTCTCCCAGGCATGGGCTTTGGGGCTTTTTCCTTCAAAGTACATCATACCTGCTGTGAATTCGCCCGCATGGTTGTCTTGCCAGATTCCTTCGGTTCCTTGCACACGAAAACCAAGGTTATACGGACGGGGAGAATTGGTATCGTGGGTTAATACGATGGTTTCGCCGTTTGCTGTTTGAATTTGACTGGTAACAATATCACCCAGGGCAAAATTTACTTTGGAATTGGGATGGTTGGGTCCGCCTTTGGGGTGGTTCACGATATATTTATGCAGGCCACGTGCTTTGGTTGCAACAGACGACATACGGGTTAGTTGGTTACCCCGATTAATATCAATCATCATAGCTACTGGACCTAATCCGTGGGTTGGATAGAGTTCGCCATTCCGGTTAACCGAATGTTGCGTTCGCCATTTGGCTTCGGAGAATCCTTTTTCACCAAATTCAACTCCTGAATTATAAGGGGTTTGTCCATCGTTAAATTTAACTCCCCGTAAATCATGTTCATAACCTCCTTGTAAATGCAGTAGTTCTCCAAAAACACCTTTTCGTACCATATTATATACTGCCAGCACATCTCTGCGGTAACAAACATTTTCCAATGCCATAACCGGAATACCTGTTTTTTCGCTGGCATTTACTATATCCCAGCAGTCTTGCAGTTTTAGTGCTCCGCAAACTTCCACACCCGGGATTTTACCTGCGTTAACGCTATCGAGTGCCTGTGGTATGTGCCATTCCCAGGGGGTAGCAATAATTACAGCATCCACATCATCCCGCTTCAACAAATTTTTATAATCGAAATTTCCTTTAGGGAAAGTAACAGGCGTTGGTTTACTGGCTTTTTGAATTAAAGAAAGTGCATCCGCCATCATGCGTGGGTCTGGATCGGCTAGTGCAGTGATATCTACGTCGGTGCGTTGTAGCAGCATTTCGATATGACTTTGCCCACGCATACCGGTTCCGATTATGCCTACGCGAACGCGATTCTTTTTTGCAGCGGCAAATGCGCGGATACCGGAAAGAGAATAGCCAACAGCGAGGGAGGCCATACTAGATTGAGCAATAAATTTTCTTCTGTTTACAGAGGAGGGCATGGGAGTAGAATATTAATTACATGAAAAAATACAGATTACTGAAATATATCGGCCCTATGAATTGAGTGCCGATACTACTTTCTCCATTTCAGCCACTGTTCCGATACTGAGTCGCAGCCAGGTACTTTTTTCTTCAAAAGATCGGGCTCCAATGATATTGGCGGCCTGCAGGGTAGCGGCAAAATCCTTTTTATAATTTGCAGCATCAAAATAAACAAAACTGGTGTACGATTTTATGTAGGGGATACCTAGTTGTTGCAGGCCCTTGTAAAATACGTCCTTAGCTTTTATATTTTCCGATTTACAAAGGGCTATAAATTGAGCATCCTGCATAACGGCCAAACCGCCCTGCATAGAAACATACGAGGGACCGGCATTTGCCCAGGCCTGTAATTGCATTAATTGCTGAATCATATTTGGCTGAGCAATCACATATCCTAGGCGGGCACCGGCCATGCCATATACTTTAGAAAAGGTTTTGGCAATCACCAGATTGGGAAAATCGTTCACCAAATGAGCCATAGAGGGTGAATTGTAATAGTCGGTATAGGCTTCATCTAACAGAATAATACAATCTGCTGGTACTTTCTTTATAAAATTCTCTAATTCGGCTGCGGGTGAAACGGTTCCGGTTGGATTATTCGGATTGCATAGATATACCAGCCGGGTTTCGGGCTTAATGGCTGCTAACATGGCTGGCAGGTCGTTTTCTTTAGCGGTTGTTGTAGGAACCAATTGAATCGGTAAACCCATTTTTCTCGTGGCAGGCATCCAGAGTTTAAAAGTGGGTTCAGCAGCTACGGCGGATCCCTTTTTTTGAGATGCTAAAAGCGTTACCAGCCCCAACAGTTCAGAAGATCCGGCGCCGAGAATTATTTGATCTTTGGTGTGACCCGTTAATTTGCCGATTTGTTCGCGAAGCGTTACATTAATATCCCATTGATAGCGATTGGATGCATCGATGGCATCGTACATAGCTTTTTTGGCCAGCGGGGATGGACCATGCGGATTTTCGTTCGCACTTAATTTAATGGGTCCGGCAGCATTATCCCGAAAAATCGGCTCTTCGTAAAGAGGAAAAATTTCGCGGGCAAAGGATTCGCGGGCGGCTGCAAAAGCACCCACTGCGAGTGCGGAATGCTTAATTAATTGACGACGATTCATGTGCAATAATGTTTCCCGAAAGATAAGCAATTTGTAATATGGAATGGTACTGATTCGAATAAAACGCTGAACATAATATTTTGAAAAACTGTGTACATTTTTGCTTATAATTAATATTATGTTAAGTAGATAAATAAATATAAGTTCAACAAATATCAAATCCATGCCCCATAACACTTTGAAATACATTAGATTATAATTTTATTTCCGATTATTACTACTTTATTTTATGTATTTAAAAAAAATCATATTGAAGTTTGCATAAATATTCTTTAATTTGTATGAAGTCAATATCCTATCTATGAGTAAAAACCAATTCTTAAAGCAGTACAGTGATGCCATTCTTGTTGGACTTTTATGTGTATCAGTTCCTGCAATGTTTAGTCTGGGATTTTATTACGGAACGAACCATGTGGATAAAGAAACCGTTGAAGTAAGATTCCAGAATAAAGAGATGAGAGACAGCATAGATATGTACCGTCAACGTGAAACAGTTTGGAGAAGTACCCAAAATAAGGAGGTGGGCCCTACCGCAAGTTCAATTGATAAATAGATCGATACTTTACTAACAACATTCAATAAAAAAAGCCACTTATTAAAAGTGGCTTTTTTTATTGAAATTAGTTTTTGCTTAGTTCTTCTTATGCATTCCTTCGTATTCCTTATACTTTGCGTCGTATGCATCAAATAACTTCATATCCTTTCCTCTTACCTTATCTCTTTTATATTCATATAAATTAGCCAGAAAATCTAAGGATCTTTCAAAAACCATTTTTTCGCTACGGTTCAAGTCGGTCTTACCTCTCAGGTTGTCAACAGATTTTTCAAGCCAGTTTATGGAGGTTTCAAGGTTTTCGTTGATTGGTTTATCTAAGTCTGCATTTAATTTCTTTACAGCATCGGTTTGTTCTTTAAACTTAGCTTCCTGGGCAGGTCTTTTCTTGGGATCCTTGTCGGCAGGCGGTTTGTTTGCATTCAACTGCTGAAGGGTTCTGATATTATCTGAATATTTATCGGAATAATCAGCAAAGTTATTATAATAGATTAGTCCTGCATTAAAAGCAGCAATAGCATTTTTGTTATTCAAACCATAGGCTTTCTGATAGGCATCCGCAGCTTTCAAATTGTACATGGAATGTTGGGTACTATCCATGTCTTTTTCCTTAGTTCGCACATTTGCAAACCAATCACCAAACTGAAGATATTTAAATTCATTCAGGGTGCCTGCGGCACTTTCCTTATCGTAAAGAGCTGTTTTTTCGGCAAGGGTTAAATTTTTATCAAGATATTCCATTTCATAGTCATCCCATTGCTCTGTTGGAAATGCCTCTTTGGAAACTGCCAGGTACTTTTTAAATTGAGCCTCATCTTTGGTGGTAGTAAAATGATTTAACGTGAAGCGGTACATATCTATATAAGATGAATCCGTAACTTTATTATCCTCCAAACGGGTATATTGTTGCACAGCTTCTGCAGGCTTTTGAGCATTTTGAAATGCATAACCCAGATATAAAATGGAAGTGGTGTCAAAAGGTGTTTTGGCAGAAGTCCATTTATTCTTATAAATTAAATCATAGGTATTTACAGCAGTGCTAAAATAATAGGCAGCAGAATCCCATCTCTTCCCATTAAAATTTCGCACGCCATCGGCAAAACTACCTTGGTAAATATCAAAATAACCAACCGGACCATCCTGCCCCATTTCTTTTACAAAATTAAATGTAGGGTCTAACTGCTGATATTTAGCAAATGCTTCATCTGCTATCTCTTTGGCATTTGGTGTTTTTGCTCTGGAAACGGGATCCTTATAAAGGGCTGCATAAATTCTAGATTTCCAGTAATAGGTTTCAGCCTTACCCGAAAATTTTGGATCGGCTGCATTTTTATCAATTTCAGTTTTTGCATCTGCCAATTTTCCGGTTTGCAAAAACAACATTACTTTCTTAAGCTCCTGCGCTTGAGTAGGAAGGGCAATTACTGCTGTAAGTAGCCCAATCATCATAATCCGCTTCATAGTCATTTTTTTAAGAGGGTTGAGGGGGGTTGTCTTGGTTGGTAGTTTGATTGTTTTCGTTATCCAATTGAGAATCTTCGTTTTTAGTGGTAGCTTCATCAGTGGCAACTTCGGCATCATCCATTACTTCAGTTATTTCAAGATTCGTAACGGGTTCTTCCTGTTCTTCTATCTGAGATATGGCGGCAATTTCATCCCCCTCATCTAACTTAATCAGTTTCACTCCCTGCGTTGCTCTTCCAGCTTCCCGAATTTGCTGAATTCCGGTACGTATGGTAATGCCAGATTTACATGTTATTATTAAGTCTTCATTCTCTGTTACTGTTAAAAGTCCCACTAAACTACCTGTTTTTTCGGTAACATTAATTGTTTTCACCCCTTTTCCACCGCGATTGGTAATCCGATATTCTTCTACAGAAGTTCTTTTTCCAAAGCCCTGCTCACTTACAACCAACACAGTTCGGCTGGGATCATCTTTGTGAATGCAAATCATACCCACCACTTCATCTTTCTCATCTTCCACTTCAATACCACCTACCCCAATGGCTCCTCTTCCGGTTGGCCGCACTTTATTTTCGGGGAATCGGATAGCTCTTCCACTTTTAACTGCCAACATAATTTCTTGGTTGCCATCCGTTAATTTGGCCATCATCAATTCATCTCCCTCTACGATCGTTATAGCATTTACACCATTAGCACGGGGTCTGCTGAAATCTTCCAGTGATGTTTTTTTGATAATGCCCTTTTTGGTGCACAATACTATAAAATGATTCTGAACATAGTCCTTATCATCCAGCTTATTCACGTCGATAATTGCCTTCACTTTATCATCGCTTGGCAGTTGTATCAAATTTTGTATAGCCCTGCCCTTACCCTGTTTTTCACCTTCCGGAATTTCGTATACGCGTAACCAGAAACAACGGCCCTTCTCGGTAAAGAACATCATGGTACCATGGGTAGATGCAACAAACAAATGTTCTACATAATCTTCTTCCCTGGTTTTGGAACCAACTGCTCCCCTACCACCCCGCCGTTGCTGACGATATTCGGTGGCGGAAGTGCGTTTGATATAACCCAGATGAGAAATGGTGATCACTACATCTTCATTTTCAATCAGATCTTCAATGCGCATTTCATCTGCTAGGTATTGAATTTCTGACTTCCGATCGTCGCCAAATTTCTCGCGGATTTCTAATAATTCCTGCGTAATCAATGCATAGCGGGAACCTTCATTTTGCAATAATTCGCGTAAGTTTTTAATAGTCTTAATCAACTCGGTAATCTCCTCTACAATCTTATCCTGCTCCATACCGGTAAGTCGCTGTAACCGCAGTTCTAATATTGCTTTGGTTTGAGCTTCAGAAAATCCGGGTTCTTCGGTATAGATATCTGTGGGAACATCACCCAACAATGCGGGATTGAGTACCCAATTTCCTTCCCGGCTCTTTGCAATCAGCGAAGTTTTGGCTTCGTCGGGGGTTCTGCTGGCCCGGATTATTGCAATCACTTCATCCAAATGATCCAGTGCTTTCAGGTAACCAGCCAAAATATGGGCTCGTTCTTCTGCTTTTTTAAGTTCGAATCGGGCTCTCCGAATTACTACTTCCATCCGGAAATCGATGAACTCAGTAATCAGCATCTTCAGGTTCATCTGAACTGGTCTACCCTTACTGATGGCAACATTATTGATACCGTAGCTGGTTTGCAACTCGGTAAACTTATACAACTGGTTGATGATAACCTGGGCAACTCCGTCGCGCTTCAGATCCAATAAAATCCGGGTACCCTCGCGCATGTTACTTTCATTGTTCACATGGGCAATCCCCTCAATAATTTTATCGTTTACCAATTGGCCAATCCGATTGGTGAGCACATCGCGATTTACCTGATAAGGTACTTCTGTGATTACAATTTGCTCTCTACCACTTTGTTTGGTATCTACATGGCATCTGCCCCGCACTACCACCCTTCCTCTTCCGGTACGGAACCCTTCTTTAATACCTTCCATACCAAAAATAATGCCCCCCGTAGGAAAATCAGGTGCTTTGATAATCTGCATCAACTCATCAATAGTTATGTCCCTATTTTGAATGAATGCAATACAAGCATCCACCGTTTCACGCAAATTATGCGGCATCATATTGGTAGCCATCCCCACCGCAATTCCGGAAGATCCATTTACCAATAACTGAGGAATCCGAGTGGGTAAAACCGTTGGCTCCTGCCGGGAATCATCAAAATTGAATTGAAAATCTACCGTATCCTTATCAATATCCTCCAACATGGCTTCTGCCACTTTCTCCAAACGAGCTTCGGTATACCTCATCGCTGCCGGTGGGTCGCCATCCTGATTTCCAAAATTTCCCTGTCCGTCTACCATTGTATAGCGTAGCGTCCAATCCTGCGCCATCCGCACCACCGTATCGTAAATAGATGCATCCCCATGCGGGTGATACTTACCCATCACCTCTCCAACTATGGCAGCGGATTTTTTATAGGACTTATTGCTGTTGTTGCCTATTTCGTTCATGGCATACAATACCCTGCGGTGAATGGGTTTAAAACCATCTCTTGCATCAGGCAATGCCCTGCCTACAATTACCGACATCGAATAGTCGATGTAGGCAGTCTTCATCTGCTCCTCGATATTCACCTTAATAATTCGGTCGTTATCGTGAGTGACTTCGGGTGTAAAATTTTCTTCCGCCATGCTATTTTTGGGTTCCCCTGATTACAATTTCCGGATGTTTTATTTACCGATTTTCAGCAGTCTGCGAAGATACTTTTTTTTGAGGCGACTGACCTAAAAAACTAGTAAAAATTAACCTTGTTTTATCCACAAATCAACCACATTGTTAACCGAATTTCGGCGGCTGGTTTTTAACAGTTTTTCACAGGTATTTTTGAATACTCCATTCAAAATCCCCTTCTACCCTTCCGGTTTTGTACCTTTACACTCATTTATTCCCAAATTCGAAGAAAAATGGCACAACCGCACCTGTTATTATTGGGGGCAGGCAAATCATCCACCACCCTGATACGATTTTTACAGGGTATCTGCAGCTCCAGAAACTGGCGTGGAACCGTTGCGGATATTGATCTGGCCATTGTGGAGCAAAAATTGCTACCCTACCCTGCACTTACCCCCCGATCGTTGAACATAGAAGATACAGCCGCCAGAAGAGAATTGATTGGTGATGCCAATGTGGTTATCTCTCTGCTCCCCCCATCCTTACAAACGATGGTGGGTGAGGATTGCCTGCTATTGGGGAAACATTTTTTATCAGCTTCTTACACAGATCCCGGCTTGCAAAAATTACAAACAGCAATAAAAGAGGCGGACTTATTGTTTCTCATGGAAATGGGGCTGGATCCGGGAATAGATCATATGAGTGCTATGCAGCTGATAGATCAGATTCATCAAGAACAGGGAATTGTTACTGGATTTGCTTCTCATTGCGGGGGATTAGTGGCACCCGCCTGTGATAACAACCCTTGGCACTATAAATTTTCGTGGAATCCGCGCAATGTAATTCTAGCAGGCAAAGCAGGTGCTGTATTTAAACAAAACAAGCAAGTATGTAGCGTACCCTACTCAAAGCTATTTCAGTTCCATCACCCAGTAACCATTCAGGGATTGGGTGAACTGGCAACTTATCCAAACAGAGATTCGCTGGCCTATATCCCCTTATATGGTTTAGAAACTGCCGATAACTTTATCAGAACCACCCTACGCTACCCTTCCTTTTGTGCAGGCTGGAATCTATTGATAAAACTAGGCTGCACGGAGGAAAATAATAAGGTTGAAACCGAGGGCATTTGCATCCGCGACTATTTTCAGCAGCACCTGCTAGCTAGCGGCTTACGGGAAACAGACTTACCTGCTCCCCTTTTACCACTGCTAGATCAGATTGGCTGGAATGATGTACAACCTATCTTACGAAATCAAGGTAGTTCGGCGGATATTTTACAATGGATACTAGAAAAAAAATGGGCATTGACACCCAGCGACCGGGATATGATTGTGATGTTGCACGAGATCAACTATACACGAGAGGGGAAAAAATATGCCGTAACTGCCCAATTGATGGTAGAAGGCGATGATGCGGCACACACTGCCATGGCAAAAACAGTTGGGTTACCATTGGGCATTGCAGCCGTTCTATTATTGGATGGCATCATTCAAGTGCGGGGCTTACTAATACCCACGCATCCCTCCATTTATCAGCCCGTGTTAAAAGCCTTGGAAGCGGAAGGTATTCGTTTTTCGGAACATTGGGAAGAACTTGCCTAATGGCGGGATTTTTTATCGCCCTTGTTTACATCCGCCTGCATCACCCATTCATAATCCATTTGTCTTTTTTCTAAATTGGCAGAAACCACCCGAATCATTACCTTATCTCCCATCCGGAAAGTTCTGCCACTGCGCCTGCCCACTAAACTGTAATCGCCTTCTACCAGTCGAAAGTCGTCGTAGTCGGTGAGTCCTACAATATTCACCAGTCCCTCACATTTATGTTCAATCGTTTCTACCCAAAAACCAAAGGAAGCAACGCCACTTACAATTCCCTCCATTACTTCACCTAAATGCTGTTGCATAAATTCTACCTGCTTGTATTTGTTGCCGGCTCGCTCACATTCCATGGCGGCTCGTTCCCGCTCACTGGAATGTTTACACTTTTCTTCCATTTTTTTATCCGCTGTATAATTTCCAGCTAGTACTTTTTCTAAAATTCTATGCACCAATACATCGGGATAACGACGAATAGGTGAGGTAAAGTGACAATAATTTTCGAAAGCCAAACCATAATGCCCGATATTTTCAGGCGTGTAAATGGCTTTGGCCATTGTTCGGATACCCAGCTGTTCTAACACATGTTGCTCTGGCTTGCCCACTACATCATCTAACATCTGATTGAAACTTCGGGAAATTGCTTCCGGCGACGACACATCAAATTGATGTCCATGCTTTTTGGCAAATACAATAAAAGGAGCGAGCTTTTCTTTATCTGGCTGATCGTGCACCCGGTATGGAAATGGCAAGGGCTTTTTATTCACTTTTATTTTTGAAACATTTTCTGCTACCGTTTTATTAGCCAGCAACATCCATTCTTCAATAAGCTGATGCGACTCTTTGCTTTCCTTTACCACTATACCTATAGGCTTCCCTTTTTCGTCTAATGTAAACCGAACTTCCTGAGATGAAAATCGAATGGCTCCTTTGGCAAAACGTTTTTTTCTTAGTTTTTGTGATAGCTGATGCAGTATTAAAATTTCTTCCGCATGTAACCCCTTTTCCGTTTCAATAAT
>CAMBUH010000059.1 GCA_945870985.1 Chitinophaga pinensis | reverse complement strand
CAAACCTATTTGAATGCAGGGTATGAAAAAACAGGAAAAACCCTGTATTTTGAACAATCCACTGATTATTAAAGGGGTATAATACCATTTCGGAGAGCAAATAATACAATTCCAACCCGCGAATTCACCCCTAACTTTTTGAATAAGCTGTCGCGATATCCATCAATGGTTCGGGGACTTAAATGCATGATAGCAGCTATTTCTTTGTGCGATTTGTCGGTGCAAGCCCACCGCATAAATACCAATTCCTGATCGGAAAAATGGGGAATCAACTTATCGGTGAATAGTATTTCGGGCTGAGGAACCAATTCGTTATGGGCAAAACCTTTTTGATGCACTTCTCGTAGAACCCGAATCAACTCATCCGGCTCAGCATCTTTTAACAGATACGCACGCGCACCGCTGCGCAACATGCTGATGATAATCGTTTCAATTCTCAACATACTCAATGCGATCACTTTACAATCAGACCGATTTTGCTGAATCCAGCGACAAGTGTCGGGGCCATTCATAATGGGCATAGATACGTCTAACAGCACAAGATCAGGACCAGCGGACAGCTCTAAATAGGTTATCAGTTCCTTACCATTGGCTGTCTGAAAAACAACCTGAAAATCGCCTACTAATTCTAGCAGCGCAGCCATACTTTTCCGAAATAGGGTATGATCATCTGCCAATGCCAAGGTTATCATCGGATGTTTTTTTACAGGTTAGCGTAACTTGGGTGCCCTTGCCCGAGGTAGTTTCTATTTGCAAATCGGCTCCTATCAATTCAGCCCGGTGCCGGATACTTCGTAAACCTAACCCCATATGCTCAGGGTGCTGGTTAGATTGAAATCCATGTCCATTATCCCGAACTACAAATTGATAATAATATTCACTTTCATTTACCTGCACCCAAATATCGGTTGCACCGGAATGACGGATAATGTTTTGCATCAACTCTTGAAAAATTCGATAAACAAATAAACCATCATTATTACCGATGTATAAATAGGAAGGGCCCGAGTGAAAATGAATTTGAAAAAGGCCGGTTTTTTTTAACTGCTGAATCAAAAACTGTATTCCATTTAATAAGCCATTTTCTAACAAACGATCTCCCTGGTAGCCCAAACTAATTTGTCGCAATTGATGAATGGCTTCAGATATCTGATCCCGGATATCTTTAATGGCTTCCACCTTATTGTGCTCCATGGCCAGTATACTCAGGTTAAGCTTGGCCAAACTCAGCAGCTGCCCTACATTATCATGAATCTCTTGTGAGATACTTTGAAAAGTATGTTCTTGCACTTCCTGGCCAACCTCCATTAATTCTTGCTGATATTTTTTTTCCAGTAACTGCTCACGTAATTGCAAACGCTGCTTTTTGCGGGTAAACTGAAAATAAAACAAAAGGGTTGCAAACGCAAACAAAAAAATGAAAGCCGTTGCAATCAGGATGCTGACGACGATGTGAAAATTGTTTTGCATGTAATAATTGCCATTGAAATACAGGAATATAAAACAATACTTAATATTCGGGGTATGAGGTTGTAAATCTGTTCCCCCCCTAAAACAATCTGCTGTAACCGGATAAACTCATACAACGAGAAAACAATACTGATTCCCGAAAAAAAAATCATCACCCCAATGGCTATCCATCCCACAGGATCTAGGGAGGGATGCTCCGCCCGATCCTCCTCAAACTGGAAATACAGATAGCCCAGTGCACAGGCAGTTAGAAAAAACCCTTCTACAATTAAACTATAGTAAAACGCTAGATACCGGGTAGTATAAAACCAATATCCTACTAGTAAAATAAATAAAAGCACCGGTAGTAACCACTGAATCATCCGCTTCAAAAAACGGTGATTAGTGAACCGCATAAATAAAAAACTATAAAAAAATAATTCTAGCAGCGCCACCCCATAATTGGTTCCATATGTGCTCACCTGCAAAACCTCCTTTTGCCAGATTGCCAGCATCTCTGCCAACGAAATCAATACCAAAAAAGGGAGTAATCCGGCTAGCTTATAATAGCGGAGGGCAGCGTAATATCGAATAGCTAATCCTGTGCAGATTAACTCCAGGGCAATATACAGGTATAGATGCATAGCGCTGTTTTCCGGATTTTATAACCAAATTAGGATTACAAAATATAGCAAAACAACGAATCACTATCCGAAAAAATACGCTAAAATCCAAGTATTTATACCTAATGTCGGCTATTAATTGCCATTTCCCCCTTGATATTTTGGCGAACGGGCCTGCAAAAGATTCGCGGGAAGCAGTTGATTGCCAGAAAATAGTCCAATCTCCCGCTGATATTGCGCCTGATCCGCCTCGGTAAAGGTACCCGTGATGCCTGCTAAATCTGGCTTTCCCGCATCTACCCAGCAGGTATACCAAAAGTCGGCCAGTAAATCGGTTGCCACCAATAGTTGCTGATTTACCGTATTGCCCAAGCTGGCTGCATAAGCTTTGGCAAATGCAGAGGTATAACTTCTGCTCTCTTTTCCATTGCGCATTTGAACCCGGTATTTTTGCTCAGTCGTAAAAGTAGCGGATACCTCCTGCTCTTTTTGCAACAAATCGGGCACCAGCGCCGCAGCAGCTCGAACAGATTTCCAAATAACTTTTTCGGGATTTTTCAGGTATACCGCCCGGTGAGAGGATGACAATTGATAATTCGCGATTTCTAATTCGGGAACCATAGATTCCCATAAACTGTGCAGTCCCTTTTGATTGGTTAACTGCCCATCGTAATTTTCTGTTGTATGTAAGGGTACCACCGCATCAGCAATATAATGACCTAAATCTGCCGCATAAAACAAGATACTGTCTTTTTGCAAACTACTAAATGCGACCGTTAATCGTTGCTTCATCCACACAATATGATAGGGCACAAATCCTGCTTTTTCTAAGCTATCCATCCCATAGCGTTTTACCGCATCGGGCCAGGCAGTGGGAATATCTTTTCCATATAATTCTAAATCAATAAAATGCCTGGGTGCCTCCGCCTTATCCGTATTTCTGCGCAAATCGGGCCGGGGTGACTGATAAACCAGATAGTCCATATTCTTAAAAAAGAACGGACCCATCGCCCCCGGCAATTCGTAAATACTCAGTTGATTAATGGTGCGATGCACCAGAAATCCCCAACTTCCCGTTAACAATAACAGAACTACTAGTAAACTTGAGCGGCAGAGCGATGAAAAAAAACGCATAGATTTGGGTTGAAATACAAAAGTAAACAAATCCCCCCCGGTTGTAAGATTTTACATAAAATAGCTACAAGTAAAAGTGTACTAGACCTATTATAGAGAAATATCATTTTTGAATTATAATTTCTTAAATACGTATATTATGTTGGATCTACACCATCTTCAAAAGCACTATTCCGGACAAAAAGCTGTGAACGACATCAGTTTTTCCGTAAAAAAAGGGAGCATATTTGGATTGCTCGGTCCCAATGGAGCCGGAAAAACAACGCTGCTAAGAATGATCACCGGCATTTTTTATCCCGACCAGGGAGAAATCATCTTCGATGGCAAACCCTTTAACCCCTTACAAGATGTGCAACAAATCGGCTATATGCCCGAAGAAAGAGGGTTGTATAAAAAAATGAAAATTGGAGAACAGGTAATGTACCTGGCCCAATTAAAAGGACTGAGCAAACAGGAAGCCCTGCAAAAAATTAAGTATTGGTTCGAGAAACTGGAAATGGAAACTTGGTGGAACAAAAAAGTAGAAGACCTGAGTAAGGGGATGAGCCAGAAATTACAATTTGTGGTAACTGTGCTGCACGAACCCAAATTAATTATCCTAGATGAACCTTTTAGTGGATTAGATCCTATGAATGCAAATCTGATTAAGGATGAAATTTATTCGCTGGCCAAAAAAGGAAGTACCATTATTTTCAGTACGCACCGTATGGAACAGGTAGAAGAAATATGTGACCATATTGTATTGATGAACCTTGGCTCGAAAATGCTCGACGGAACAGTACAGAACATCAAACAACAATTTAAAGAAAATAAATTTCATATCCGCTTAGCAGAGCCAATTCAGCCGCCAGATAGCAACTTATTTCATGTGGTAAATCACACAGATAATGCTTTAACGGTAAAACTGCAAGAAGGAATCCTATCCAATGATGTGCTGCAATATTTTATCAACCAGTCACAAACCATCGAATCCTTTCATGAAATTTTACCCTCACTCAATGATATATTTATCCACTTGGTGGAAGGAACTCAGGCTACTGCAAGAGCATTTCAATCATCCAACAATTAATTTAACCGCTACCTGCTAACTATATTTATATGAACAAAATACTATTAGTTGCCCGTCGAGAATTTCTCACACGCGTTCAGAAAAAAACCTTTTTACTTACTACAATTGGGGTACCCCTTTTGATTGCTACTTTTTATGCTGCCCTCATCTATTTTCAGATAAAATCAACTGATCATTTTTCTATTGCAGTGCTTGACGAAGCCAATGTTTTTTCAGGTAAATTGGAAAATAAAAAAAACGAAATCATTTTTAAATTTGTACAATCTGATACAACAACCCTGAAAAAGCAATTAGACGATCATACCTATGAGGCCTATATCTATATTCCTGCTGGGTTTAATATAACCCGGGGAGACTCTGTAGAACTCCGTTCTGGCAAAACATTAGGCTTGCTTACCAGAGAAGATATTGAGCGGACCATTGGGAAAGTATTAGAAGAAAAAAGATTGCTGATGCTGAATGTTTCCAAAGCACAAATCGACAGCATTCAACAACAAAAAGATCCTATAAAATTCACTTCGGTATCCGGACAAAAAGAGACCGGTTCTAAAGTAGGTATCAGTTATTTAGTTGGGATGATTGCTGGCTTTCTGATCTACATTATTTTATTTGTGTATGGCACAATGGTAATGCGGGGCGTTATGGAAGAAAAAGTAAGCCGGATAGCCGAAGTAATTGTGAGCAGTGTAAAACCTTTCCAATTAATGATGGGTAAAATAACAGGCATTGGAGCGGTTGGATTAGTGCAGTTTTTAATTTGGCTAGTATTGGTATTTGGCATTCAATTTGCCCTACCATTGATTTTTCCCGAACTATCTACTTCCGTTCAGCCACAATCCATGCCATCGGCCGGCGCACAGGCAGCTTCTGCAATGCAGAACAGTGGTGGACTTTCGCGCCTAATGGAAGGCTTACAGACTATCAATTTCCCATTAATTATTGGATGCTTTATTTTTTATTTTTTAGGAGGCTATTTTTTATATTCTTCCCTTTTTGCTGCGGTAGGGAGTGCTGTTAATGAGGATCCACAAGATGCACAAAGTCTATTATTCCCTATTATGATGCCTATCATTTTTGCAATCGTTATCATGACGAAAGCCGTGAATGATCCCAATAGCAGTCTGGCCATTTTTGGTAGCTTATTTCCTTTCACTTCCCCCATTGTAATGATGGCAAGAATCGCCCATGGAATTCCGGAAGGGGTTTCAGTTGCTCAGCTGATTATCAGTATGGTACTGTTAATCGTAACTTTTTTGGGTACTACCTGGGTAGCAGCAAAAATTTATCGAATTGGTATTTTAATGTATGGCAAAAAAATTACTTGGAAAGAAATGATTAAATGGACTTTCCGTAAAAGCTAGTTGAACTATTGAGCCAGTGATATACGCACATTCACGCCTGCCCTTGTATTGGTAATAGGTGCCGAAGTGGATATATAAGGGGTAACCCTTCGCTGATCGAAGAAGAACTTCATGCTCACGCGCTTATTTACTACATAATCGATTGAGGGCTGTATAGTGATTTCTTTCTGTCCACCTGTTCCATATGCATTGGATTGGTCGAGCCTACTATTGCTCATCGCCATATCCCGCATGGCCAAATCTATCCGGAAGTTCACATCATTTTCTAATTTTCTATTGCCTTTTGTAAAGGGAATAGCAAATGGAAGTTTAAAGCCACTTTTTCTCCACGAAAAACCAAAATTCCATTCGGTACTCCTGGTTTCACTTAACTGATAATCTATCAAACTCAAACTCAACTGCCGGCTCTTTTTATACTCGAATCGAATATTCATTTGACTATTGGTAGTAAGATCTATACCAATCAAAGGTTCGAAGCTTTCGCGCATGGTAATATTGGGAACTAGGAAGAAAGGAACGAAATTTCCACTTACCGTATCAATAAATCCGGGGGCATTAAAACGGAATGGATCACTGTACAAGAGCGCACTATTGTAGCTGTTCATGCTTAAATTACCATTATAGCCATGCGTTACGCTTACGTTGCTGAATATTTTAGATATGCTTTCAATCTTAGTTAAGCCAAAGTATGTTAACCGCCAATTGGGTTTGGGCAAGAAGCCCCCAAAAGGATTTGCCCGAATGGTGGGATTGGATTGCTGTATCAGTGAAATTTTTGAAGGATCTGCTCCGGAATAAGCTGCAATAAATGCCGGCAATAACACATCCTGCGAATAGCGGCCATATCCCTTGGCGTAGCCATCAGCAGTATATTGCTGACCGGGGGCCAGGGCTTTCCAATAGGGGTTCGCCTCAGCAACCCTTCCGGAAATTACCTGCCGGTAATCTTGGAACCTTTTAAAAGTGGCGGAAATTTCATTGGGATTGAAATTTTCGAACAGGGTATTGAAACCGATATACGATATACTAAAGCCTCCACTTGCCAATGGGCCCAGGTGACTTAGTCCGCTGTTACCTGTGGTATCTTTAAATAATTCGGAATACTCTTTAGAGAAAGATTTTTCGAGGTTTACTTCTATCCGTAAATCCCTAATGGGCTCTATTTGTGCAGTGATTCCGAGCCGCTGCTCAAAGTTTTGCCGGAACAATAAATTGAACGTACTATCCCTCGTTAAAATTCCTTGTTGCCCTTTTTTATTCAACCAATTGGTATCAGGCTGTTTGCCGAATACATAATCCATTCCCGGCGAACTACTCTTCCAATTTTGTCCTAAAAACTGAGTACTATCTAAATAACCAGGAATTCTGCTTCTATAATTTTCCGAATAGGTAACGGAAACATTCTTTACCATCGTTAACAGCCGTCCGGCCGCCCGTTCTGCTCCATGTAATTCCAGCGGCTGCCCAGCTTTCAACATGCGTTGTGCCGTTCGCTCATCACGTTTCATTTGTCGCCACTTTTTTAATGCCTGGCGTTTCTTCTTTCCTTTCAGTCCTTTTATCACTTCTTCACGAGTAGGTATTTCGGTTCCCAGTGCATTGGTAGCAGGTATTTGCGGCCCTAGCTTATTTTTTTGATTGGAATCTTTAGGGGGCTTAGGTGGAGGAATATTATCTAAAGCGCGCAGCCATTTTGATTTGTTATACAGGGAAATAAAATTAAACTGCGCATTGAAGTTGTTGTCTTGCGAATTTTCAATGATATTTCCCTGGGTAATCGCCAATCTACTGGCACCAATCCAATTATAACTTGCACCATAGGTATAACTGGCCTGAATCCAGTCGGTTAAAGGAAACTTATTCAGTGGAAGCGTATAACTGAGGGTAGCTTTTTGCTGATATATCGTATTGCGTCCGCCCTTGAAAAAGTTACTCCGCACCGTATCTTTTTTATCGCGGGTATCAATCCGGCCATTGGGTTCATCAATTCGGGCGTTATCCACAGCATTTAGATCAAAACTGATGGAACGAGCCGGTTTCCAGCCAAATCGATAATACCGGTCGAAAGTGAAAAACTTATCGTAGGTGGTATCTACTTTATTAATGGTATTACCCGGGGTATTGATTACCCGAGGAATGAATTCGCCAAACTGCCTGTTAATATCAGATCGGAAGCTGAGCGTTGATGGCTTAAGGTTTAGGTTAAAATCTCTCAGTAAACTAAACCAGGGCGATCGATTGGTGATGAGTTTTTTAAAGGGCTCCACAAATTTTTCACTGCCGGCATAGGTATATCCAATTCCACCTCGGTGTCGGGCGATATTATTTTGTTGAATCAAGGGGCTACTCTGTTCTGTAATTGAGTACGCATAGTTGAAATCGAAGTTGCTCAGTTTTAATAATCCCGGTCGCCCATTGGCTGAACCAAAACGAACATTGGTGAAGTTGATGGTTTTGATAGTAGTTTGCTCTATGGCCGCATTTCGTAATGAATCTTGTTGGACATTATCTAAAATACTGAGTTTATCTTTTAACCGAACATCTAAATCAAAGGGATCGAATTGTGGGGTAATAACAGTTCTGTTTAAACTGGCATATACGGGTAAACTTAATCGTAAATTTTTAGGAAACAATTTTCCGGCATCAATATTTGCTGCCACATCAAATTGAAATAAATTATCCTTGGCCCGTTCATTTACCCGCTGCTCGATGGTTCCAAACCCCTGACTCCGCTTACTGGCGGCCAATGTTATACTTCCTAAATCGGCTAGGGCGATATCCATCCTACCCAATGCCGCCCAACCTCCTTCTTCATTCAAGGCCGACAATCGCAATTCATTTACCCATACTTCGGCATGCTGAACAGGCCCATCCGGTTTAAAGGGATTTTCTACCCCAATTAATATACCACTAATGGCACCCAAATTAGGATTTCCTAAAATTGATATTACTTTACTGCTGTCGAGCGAACTACGGTAAATCACATTCAAAGGAAACCCCGCAGCATTTCTTCTCATCTTTAAATTAATCAGCTCTCTCAGCACTATATCTAGGTTATTCTGCGAGGGCCACACCTGCTCTTCCTGCCCCTTAACATAAAATCCCGCAGGGGTAACTTTTAAGGGTATTTTTATTTCGTAATAATTATTCAAAAAGTCTTGACCAATACGCACTACCGCATTCAATTCCCGGTCACGAACCGGCCGTTGCCCCCTTACCGACTCGGCATGGATATACATTGAGAGTTGACCGAATTGCCGGATATCCCAGGTAAATGTTTTAAATACTGCTCGTGATTCACCTGTGTAAAGATTGGCTACCTGCAAACTCATTGCCTGTTCGTTCTGCTGAATGTTTACGCCATTATTACTCAGCAACTGCATCCTCTCTACATTGGGTGGCATGATATAGTTTACTGGCTGACGGGCCGAATTTTCTTCCAGATTTACAGCCAGGGTATTGAAGGTAGTTCCAGCACTATTTACTATTGGGGTATACGTTCCAGTTGTATCTAACTGAAAGGTAAATTGTCTCCACTGATTTCTCACTAGGTTAAAGGTTGCGAAACGCATCACCACAGAATCTTCAAATCCAGTTAAAAACAAACGGGCGAAGCGGATTGATTTGAAATCGGGAATATTCCCCACCCGTTTAGAAAATCCTCGTATAGGAACACGAAACAAAAACCAGTTCTCGGTTCGGGTTACCCCATCGGCAGAATTTACTGTTACGGTGCGCTTATCTGTAATATAAGGGGTTATCCCTACATCCATGCCCGGCTTCACATTGATTTCATATTCGTAATAGGCTTCTGTTTCATTAAGCGTATTATCCCTGTTTAAATCTTCATTATCTGGAAACAAAGTAGCTGCAGAGGTAAACTGTCCACCTGTATTGGCAATAGGCGAGTTTCCCTGCTGGTTGTTAAAATTTTTGTAGCGACCTAATATACCGGTCCCGGCCAGATCGTACTGTGCATCTCTGTACCAGATATAATTATCACTGGCAGGGTCTTGTAAAGATTTTTGATAGATAGCAGACCCTGATCCAAAGTTATTGGCTAATTTTTGCAACACATACCCTTTCTTCCTTCTCTCCCCATCATCATCTAATCCATCAAAACCCACATCCTGATAAACACGGTCTCCAGGATCATTACTAAAAGCCTGAGTAATTTGAATGGGATTCACCGGGGTTTTTCCCCAAGTATTGGAGCTGTCTACGTCACTGGGTATATTAGGCGTATTCATCCCGTTTTCATAATACCGTTTACTATCTTTCAACACATCCTCACTTACATTTCCCAAATTGATAAACATCTTTCCTCCCTTACTAGAAGGATTCTTTATAAAAGGATCCTGCGTCCAAAATTCAATATACTCCAGGTTACCGGTTTCAAAATCTGTCTGGTCTATAGAACGCATGATTCCTCCCCACCGCGCAGCAGGTCTTTTTAAACGACCCGTAACATCAATTTCGGATGTACGGGACTCATAATTATAAGGTCCACGTTCAAATGGATAAAAAGCTAAATCGAAAGTGGTGGTTAATACATCGGTAATATTGGTAGTTCTTTGTGGAAACAACTCACTGGTATATACTTGTCTAACCCGTGGATCACTTAACTCTTCCAGATTTTTACGTAGCGGATTACCCGGACTATTTTTATCCTGCAGATTGGGTTCTATATTGTACCAGGCTAGTTTCGCCCGGTTAAAATTGTAGTTGATGGAATCAGACAATATACTTTCTGGAAATAATGGATTACCCTGAGGAGTGGAAGCCATCGTCCATGCAACAATCGGAAACCGGAGATCAATGCTGTTTTTAGTTCCTTCAAAATCGTCTATAAAACTTAAGCCCTGAGAACCCAAACCAATCTGAGCGGGGTGACCGGGTTTCAACACGGCAGCTTCTCCATATGCATTTAATGTGGAGCGGGTTTTAGTAGAATAATTGGGTAATTTATCTAATAGACGGGTGAGCCAGGGTAAATCGGTTTTATAACTTACATCCAGTCCATACATAGTATTGCGAATAGGATCTTCGGCATACATGGTTTTGGTGAAGAAGGGCCGTTCTGCCAGTTTAACAGTCGTTGCGCCTAATGAGAATTTTTTATTGGCTATATAATCTACGCGCAATCCGGTAAAGCTCCTTTGCTGCATACCAAACCCGGCATTGTTTTCAAATCCCACACTAACAGGTACATTGGAGCTGAGAATGCCGGGATTGATGATTTTTACCGTTCCCAAATTATAATCAACAATAAAATCAGTGCCTTCGCGCAGTTGTTGTCCGCCCGCAGTTACCGTTACAGAACCCGGCGGAACGTTGAATGTATTTAAAGAAATCTCCGATCCCCCTGCGCTTCCCTTTACCTGTCCCTGCATTATAAACCGATTTAGGTTAGCATAGGTTTGGGCGATGGCCTTGATAGAATCGTAGAGGGCATAGTACACATACTTTTTCTTAAGAGCCGCGGATTGTCCATTAAATGCCAATCGCTCCAAATCTCTACCAAAAGGTTCCAGCACCGGAAATATAATTCGCCCTTGTTTGGGTAATACCGTGTACCCATCCACAAAATCGAATATACCATCCGGCTGAGGATCGTTTCGGCCATTCAGGCGGTCGAGATTAAGCACACTTAAAATAGGTCGGCCCATTACGCTGGGATCGCTCTCTGGTAAATAACGCTTCATACCTCCACCCGGATCGTCGTACAATAGATTTAGCTGAAACCCATCCTGCTGAATACTTCCGAATAAATCAAGTGAATACACATTCTTCATCATCCAGGTCCAGATAGGCAGATTGATTCTTTGTGAAGTAGCTTTCAGCAGTTTCAGGAATAGTACTTTCTGCACACCCCGAGTTGAATCGAGTGCTACATCCTGAGAAAATTCTCCCACCTGAAAAACTCGTCCATTATAGGTAAACTGATAAGCAACTGCCAATACCTCATCCGCCTGCAACTGAACATTCAAGGATACAAATCCTACTTGCGGATTAAAATAATATTCCGAAGAATTTAATTTACGGGCAAAGGTTTTTTCATAATCTTCAACTGGCCTTAATCCTTTAGCCAACAGCAACGAGTTGATTACGGCTGGATTTCGGGAAGAAGGATTATTAACCAAGGAAGCATATAAGTCGTTGTTTCCGTTATTGGGAAATTCACTGTTGCTGAGCGGTCGGATATTGGTATTATAGGGTTTCGATTCGGCCAGATCCATCAAACCCACAATATCTCTTGCATCGGTTGTGGCACCGGTACGGTTGGTTACCCAAACCTCAACACGCTGAACCTGCACTTGCGACATAATCACCGGCAGGTTAGACATGGCCTTGTTGTAATTATTTTTAAAGTACTCGCCCAGCAAAAAGTGTCGGTTCTCTTCGTAGTCGTCTAACTTTTTGGTAAAGTTTTGGGTAGCAGCTCCGCCTTGTAAAGAAACAGATTGGCGGGTAGATCGCTGATTGGCGATGGCACCGGTAATAAAAATTTTGCCAAACTGCATTTGGGCTTTGGCACCGAATAAATTTTGCGCACTGGGAATCAGGGTACTGCGCGACTGAAAGGAAATATTTCCGGCTTCTAAACTTTTTATGATTTCATCATCCATCCCCTTATAATCTAATTTCAGTTGATTATCGAAGCCGAGGTTAGAAAGGGTATTATAATTGATTGGGAATTTTAATTTGTCGCCAATACTGGCATTCACATTCAAGTTCAGGTTCATGTCGAAATCAAAGCCCCCATTTTTTCGAGCCCGTTCCGGTAACGTGGGATTGTTAACATTTTGCCCCTGGTAGCCGGCCATTACATTCACTTCTCCATTGGGTTTAATATCTACCTTTAAACCATTGGTACCTACCCCAAAAATCCGATCAAATAAATTATTATATACCTGATAAGGCGGCCGAA
>CAMBUH010000058.1 GCA_945870985.1 Chitinophaga pinensis | reverse complement strand
GATTTGCAACAATTTGTTCAATGGCTCAGTAAAATAGGTTTGTCTGCCACATCACAGGCCCGCATCATTTCGGGTATTCGGGGTTTCTTTAAATTCTGTATTACCGAACAAATGGTAACCCGCGATCCGTCAGCCCTTTTGGAAGCCCCTAAAACGCCCCGGCACCTTCCCGATACGCTTAGTGTAGAAGAGATTGAAAAATTGTTTGCTTGCATTGATGTTAGCACTCCCGAAGGCGTACGCAACAAAGCCATGCTCGAAACCCTTTATAGTTGCGGTTTACGAGTAAGTGAACTGATACACCTTACCCTTTCCGACTATTTTCCCGACGATGCATTTATTCGGGTAATTGGCAAAGGCAATAAAGAAAGATTGATTCCTATCGGTCGCTCTGCCATGCAGTATATCAGTTTATATACCGAACATATTCGATCGCATATTACCATCAAGCCCTTACAAGAAGATTTTCTCTTCTTAAACCGAAGAGGAGCGCCCTTAAGTCGGGTTATGGTATTCTACATTATCAAGTCATTGGCTCAACAGGCTGGCATCACCAAAATCATCTCCCCCCATACTTTCCGCCATTCATTCGCCACCCACCTGGTAGAAGGGGGTGCCGATTTACGAGCGGTGCAAGAAATGCTGGGCCACGAGAGCATAACCACAACCGAAATCTATACTCACCTGAACCGTGATTTTTTGCGCGATACCCTGCAAAGATATCATCCGGCTTTTCAACTTTGAATTACAATTGGTTTCTATACCTTTGCACCTAAAACCAAGTACACATGAAAAAAATATTTCTCGTGGCAGCTACCTTGCTATCAATGTCTGCCATGGCACAAATTAAAATGCCACAACCTAGTCCTACCCAAAAAATCACCCAGGAATTCGGTTTAGGTTCTATTGAGTTGATGTATTCCAGACCTAGCCTTAAAGGACGTGTTCCCTTTAAAGAGAAAGGAGATTTTGTTCCAACAGGTGAAATGTGGAGAACCGGTGCTAATTCAGCCACTAAAATTCGTTTTACGGATCAAGTAATGGTAGGTGGAAAATTATTAGACAGCGGTATGTATGTGATTTATACTATTCCTGGAAAAGACTATTGGGAAATCATTTTCAACAAGGGTTTAACCAATAGCGGACTGGATGGTTACAAAACCAGCGAAGATGTTCACCGTTTTAATGTAAAGCCAGCAAAAAATGCTAGCTCAGTTGAAACATTCACTTTCCAGTTTGTGGATGTAAAAGCTGAAAGTTGCGAATTACACCTTTTGTGGGCAAAAACAGCCGTCGCTATCCCAATGAGTGTGAATGTAAAGGATAGAATCCGTGCTCAGGTAGAAAAAGCCCTATCTGCCTCACCTGTTAATCCGGCCAGCTATTCTTCTGCTGCTAATTTCTATTACGAGTGGGATAAGGATTTAGATAAGGCCCTCAGCAATGCTAGCAAAGCGGTTGAAGCAAATCCGAAAGCATTCTGGTTATATCTTCAACAGGCACGCATTCAGAAAGATATGGGTGATAAAGTTTCTGCTAAAGCCAGTGCACAAAAATGTGTTGAATTAGCTACTGAAGCTAAAAACAACGACTATGTTCGCATGGCCAACGATTTAATAAAAGGTTTATAATCTAATACGTATAGACTAAAAAAAATGCCTTCTGTTTAGAAGGCATTTTTTTATGTAATAGTGTGAAGGATTATTTAACTTCTGCCATATCGGGAATCATCTCAACACGATAGGCACCAGCATCTAATTTGGCTTTGGTTTCGCTGAAAGCTTGCAGGGTTTCTTCAATATCCTGATCGGTATGGGCTGCAGTAGGTATTAGGCGATAGATAATATGGCCTTTTGGAATTACGGGATATACCACAATAGAACAGAAAATACGGTAATGCTCTCTCAAATCAGTTACCATGGCAGTTGCTTCTTCTACCCCACCCTTCATATACACGGGAGTTACCATGGTATTGGTATTTCCAATATCAAATCCTCTTTCCTTTAATCCTTTTTGCAGTTTCATTGCATTGCTCCACAATTTGTCTTTCAATTGCGGTTGGGTACGCAGCAATTCTAAGCGCTTCAGGTTACCCAGCACAATGGGCATCGGTAAACTCTTGGCAAAAATCTGAGAGCGAATATTGTAGCGAATAAAATCGATGATATCCTTATCTCCCGCCATAAAAGCGCCAATTGAAGCCATTGATTTGGCGAAAGTGGAGAAATATAAATCAATACCATCCTGACAACCCTGCTCCTCTCCTGCTCCGGCTCCGGTTTTACCCAGTGTACCAAAACCATGGGCATCATCTACCAACAATCTAAACTGGTATTTAGATTTCAGGTCTACAATTTCAATCAATTTACCCTGATCTCCGGCCATGCCAAAGACTCCTTCCGTAATTACCAGTATGCCACCAGTTTTCTGTTTTTCAATCAATTGAGTGGCACGGTCCATCTGCTTGCAAAAATCTTCTAGGTCGTTGTGTTTGAATACATAACGATGACCAGGATGTAAGCGTAAACCATCGATGATACAGGCATGCGATTCGGCATCATATACAATCACATCATGGCGATTGCAAATAGCATCAATGGCACTCATAATTCCCTGATAACCAAAATTCATCAGAATTGCATCTTCCTTGCCTTCGAACTCAGCTAATTCGCTTTCCAGTTGCTCGTGGTAATTACTGTTTCCACTCATCATACGGGCTCCCATTGGGTAAGCCAACCCAAACTGGGCAGCCGCATCGGCATCTGCTTTGCGTACTTCGGGATGATTCGCTAATCCGAGATAATTATTCAAACTCCAAACTACCATTTCTTTCCCCCGAAACTTCATTCGGTTCGAAATTTCACCCTCTAGTTTAGGAAATGCAAAATACCCGTGTGCACGTTTCCGATGCATACCTAAAGGACCTGCATTTTTCAATAATTTTTCAAAAATATCTGCCATTGCTAAAAAATTAATTCAAATATAATGATGCAAATTTACGAAAATTTATCGCTTAACCTACTTTTCGAATTCCTAATACTTAATCTAACCTGTTATTAGTCAAATTCTTGGCGTAAATTGCTAATTCACAACCTATATTAATTTTTTTTATGAGAATCCCCTCCCTACTCTTAGTCCTTCTATTGGCAGGTAATCTGTTGGCACAAAAAGCCCCGGTAAACGCCCCTTCCTCACCTGCTAAACCCCAGCTGGTGGTTGGTATTGTGATTGATCAGATGCGTTGGGATTACTTAACCCGCTATTATCCTTTATTTCAGGCCAATGGGGGCTTCCGACGTATGTTGGGTGAAGGCTTTTCTTGTGATAATACCTTGATTAACTATACACCCACCGTTACGGCTTGCGGACATACCGCAATTTATACTGGCAGTGTGCCTGCACTTCACGGGATTGTGGGTAATAACTGGTGGGAAAACCGCAGCAATAAAGGCATGTATTGCAGTGAAGATAAATCCGTAAAAGGGGTTGGCGGCAAAACAGAAGAGGATGGCCAGATGAGCCCTAAAAATATGCTCACCACCACCATCTGCGATGAGTTGCGCATGTCTAATCAATTTGCCAGTAAAGTGGTGGGCATCGCTATTAAAGACCGCGGTGCGATTTTACCAGCTGGCCATTCAGCTAATGCGGCCTATTGGTATGAAGGCAAATCCGGCAATTTTATTTCAAGCACCTATTATATCACTGAGCTGCCAGCATGGGCTCAGGCTTTTAACCAACGAAAATTACCCGACTCACTTTATCAAAACGGATGGAAATTGGCTCTTCCTGCCGAAACTTATAAAAGTTATGCAACGGCGGATGAAAAAGTATACGAAAGCAAACCATTTGGCAAAGATGCCAACGGATTCCCTTACGATATGAGCAAGTTTATTGGAAAAGACTACACCAAAATTTCCAGCACCCCCATGGGCAATACCCTTACCGCTGAAATGGCAAAAGCTGCTATTATCGGCGAAAAATTGGGCAAAGGAAGTGCAACTGACTTTATTGCCATCAGCTTCTCTTCTCCCGATTATATTGGACACTCATTTGGTCCCAACTCTTGGGAAAACGCGGATGATTATGTTCGCTTAGATCAGGAATTGGGTAAATTGCTGCAGTTTTTAGATGCACAAATTGGAAAGAATGCCTATACAGTATTTCTTTCCGCCGATCACGCCGTTGCGCATATTCCCGGATTTATGAAGGAGAATAAATTACCCGGTGGATTACTAGAAGATGCCGGTATGATGAAAGAAATGAACCTGCAAATCAAGCAAAAGTTTGGGGTAGAAAATGCGATTGCTAGCATCATGAATGAGCAGGTATATCTGAGCAGAAAAAGAATGGATACTTCCAAAGCTGATATGGTTGAAATTAAAAATTTTATCGTAAATCTTTTGATGAAGAATGAAAATATCACCCATGCATTTGCTACCGATGATATTTTGCTTACTCCCCTTCCTCAAAAATTCCGTGAAATGATGGCCAACGGTTTTCATCCCTCTCGCAGCGGTGATGTACAGTATATCCCAAAATCAGGCTACTTCAGTGGCACTGGAACAGGCACTACACATGGTTCCCCATTTCAGTATGATACCCATATCCCACTTTTATGGTATGGCTGGGGCATTAAAAAAGGTAAAACCAATCGTGAAACGCATATGACGGATATTGCGCCTACCCTCGCTGCCCTCTTGCATATTCAGGCTCCAAGTGGCTCGGTTGGACAAGTAATTGAAGAAGTACTGAAATAAGAAAGAGTTCACAGAATCTATCGTATAAAAAAAGTTGACTTAATTAGAGTCACCCTTTTTTTATGTGTTCAAACCTGCTATTTATTTGGCAAGTTTAGCTTTTAAATTCTGATCCAGTGCATCCAGAAACTCTTCTGTATATAAATAATGCTCGCTATGATTCACTTTGTTACCGTGGATACATACGGCAAGGTCTTTCGTCATTTTACCACTTTCCACCGTTTCAATACAAACTGCTTCCAGTGCCTGACAGAAATTAATCAGTTCGGCATTGTTATCTAATTTACCCCGAAACTCCAAACCTCTTGTCCATGCGAAAATAGAAGCAATGGGATTGGTAGAAGTGGGTTTCCCTTTCTGGTGGTCGCGGTAATGGCGGGTAACCGTTCCGTGGGCTGCTTCAGCTTCCATGGTTTTTCCATCGGGCGTAATCAAGGTGGAAGTCATCAAGCCCAGCGAACCAAATCCCTGTGCTACCGTATCACTTTGCACATCTCCATCGTAGTTTTTACAAGCCCATACAAAATTACCATTCCATTTTAGGGCACTGGCAACCATGTCATCAATTAATCGATGTTCGTAAGTAATACCAGCTGCTTCATAAGCGGCTTTAAATTCTTGTTGATAGATTTCTTCAAAAATATCTTTAAAGCGACCATCGTATTTTTTCAGGATGGTATTTTTGGTTGACAAATACAGAGGCCATTTTTTTGCCAAAGCAGTATTAAAACAGCTTCTGGCAAAACCCTTGATGCTCTCATCGGTATTATACATGGCCAAAGCCACACCGTCGCCTTTGAAATTGAATACTTCATGCTCAATCACATTGCCATCTTCGCCTTCAAACTTGATGGTGAGCTTACCTTTTCCTTTGGTAACAAAATCGGTGGCACGGTATTGATCTCCAAAAGCGTGTCTACCGATACAGATGGGGGCCGTCCAGTTAGGAACTAGGCGGGGAACATTCGCACAAACGATTGGCTCACGGAATACGGTACCATCCAGAATATTCCGAATAGTTCCATTAGGGCTCTTCCACATTTGCTTCAACTTAAATTCCTCTACGCGTTGCTCGTCGGGCGTAATAGTGGCACATTTGATACCTACTCCGTATTGTTTAATCGCATTTGCGGCATCTATAGTAACCTGGTCGTTCGTTTCGTCGCGGTATTCCATTCCTAAATCGTAATATTTGATGTCGAGTTCGAGATAGGGAAGAATCAATTTGTCTTTTATGAATTTCCAGATAATTCGGGTCATTTCATCCCCATCCAGTTCAACCACGGGGTTGGCAACTTTAATTTTAGCTTGCATGTATGTTACTTTTATTGAATAAAATAATGATTGCGAAGGTAATAAAATTCAGGGGTTTATCGAATGTTTACTACTAAAACCGGGATGGATAAAGCATGTCGAACCCCTTCGATGGTTTCGCCAAAAAGATAGTCTTTCAAGCCACTATGCCTATGAGCACCCATTACCAACATATCCGCCTTACATTCCTGTGTGATGCGAACAATTTCCCTAACCCGGCTCCGATAGCCCAGTTGGATAGTAACCGAAAGACCCAGAGCAATCAATTGCTGCTGATATTGTTCCAACCGAAGCCGATCCATGCGGGTTTCTTCATCGTCACTAGCATCTCCCAGATAACCTGCAGAAGCACTTTCTACCACATGTATCAAAACCAGCGTGGTTGCATCATTTCTTCTGGCAACGGCATTTTCAATCAATAATTTATCAGCCTCCGTAAAATCAAGGGCAATGGCAATACAGTTGTGCTGAACCGGATCTAATTGAATGATGGGCATGGGTTCTCCATGTAGAGAGGCTTTTTTACGTGCCCTCCTCTTTTTGAAAAATGGCAGGAAAGTCATTACCAGAAATAACCAGCTAAGCCAAATTATAGGAATTACCATGGCTGATTTTAATAGTATGGATATATCCGACTCATAAAAAACCGTCAACACTTGTATTACCAGTCTGCCATTGAGGGTAACCAAAATACCAGCCACTATCCAGGAAAGTATTTTAATAGGCGTTGAAATGGCAAATTCTCCCATGGTTGTTTTATCACTCACAAAATGGATTAAGGGAATCACCGCAAAGCCTAGCTGAAGACTTAATACAATCTGACTACCTACCAACAAGGCATCTACCTTACTTTCTCCATAAATAAATATCACCAACATGGCCGGAACTATGGCGATCAGCCGCGTAATTAATCTGCGTAACCAAGGGTTGATGCGCAGGTGGAGATACCCTTCCATTACAATTTGTCCTGCCATGGTTCCAGTGATGGTAGAGCTTTGTCCGGCAGCTATTAACGCAACTGCAAACAGAATCGGCGCCCACTTATTGCCGAGCAAGGGTTGTAATAAGCGATGCGCTTCTTGTATTTCTGCTACCTGCGTATTTCCCGTGGAGAAAAATATCGTTGCTGCGAGAATCAGAATCGCGGCATTTACCAAAAAAGCGGCATTGAGGGCAATGGTACTATCAATAAAATTATAACGAATGGCTTTTCGGATGCCCTCGCGACTTGAGCTGATTTTGCGGGTTTGCACCAATGCTGAATGCAGGTACAAGTTATGTGGCATAACGGTGGCACCAATAATGCCAATGGCGATGTACAAAGATTCGTTGTTCAGCGGTTGTGGAATTAATCCGGTTACTACCAAACCCATTTGCGGTTTTGCCATTACAATCTGTAATAAGAAGCAAAGTCCGATTATGGCAACCAGCGCGATGATAAAAGCCTCCATTTTTCGAATACCAAAACGCTGGAGCAGTAAAAACAGGAAGGTATCTAACACAGTAATTACGGTTCCTGTAAGTAGTGGTAATCCGGTTAATAGGTGAATGCCGATGGCCATTCCCAGCACTTCGGCCAAATCACAGGCGGCAATGGCAATTTCGGAGAGGATGTACAAACTAAAGTTAATCAGGGGCGGATAGGTTTCCCGATTGGCCTGTGCCAGATCACGGCGGGTTACAATGCCCAATCGAGCACTTAAACTTTGCAGTAGTAATGCCATTAAGTTACTCATCAACAACACCCAAATCAGTTGGTAGCCAAAGCGGGCGCCACCTTGTAAATCCGTTGCCCAATTACCGGGGTCCATATAACCAACACTTACCAGATAGGCCGGACCAATATAGGCAAGTACCCGTCTCCACCCTTTGCGGGGAAGGGTAGTATCCACGGTTTCATGAACTTCGCTGAGCGAATGATGAGACGAAGTAGGGTTAATCATGATCAATGATTTTTACCAATAATGTTTTTGCCAGTTGGTTACTAATGGTAACCGGTTTTTGATCGGCTACCGAAATTTCTATAGAACCATCGAAGCTAAAAGATCGCAATACGCGCACTCGGGTGCCGAGTTGAATACGATGATGCCCCAACATTTCCAATAATGCGGGTGACTCATCCCCTACTGCTGTAATTTCCAGCCATTTTAGATGGGGTTGGTCTAATAAGGGTAAGCGCTGCCGGAAAGCTAGTTTCCCTTCTTTATCAGGAATCGGATCTCCATGGGGGTCGAAACGGGGATGACCTAGAAAACGATCGAGTTGCTCAATTAATTTAGCGCTACTCACATGTTCCAACTGTTCGGCTACTTCATGCACTTCATCCCAGCCAAATTCGAGGGTATTTACCAGAAAATATTCCCAAAGCCTGTGTTTACGGATAATTTGTAAAGCAAGTTTCTTCCCTGCCGCATTCAAACGTACCCCTTTATAGCGTTCATAATGCACCAGTTTTTTACCCATTAATTTCTTTACCATGTCCGTTACAGAGGCCGGCTGGGTTTGCAGGGCTTCGGCTAGGTGGTTGGTGGCTACCAATGCAGATTGCTGTTGCAAGTGATAGACAGATTTGATATAATTTTCTTCGGCAATGGTATACAACATAGTTCTTAAAATAAAATTTAGACAAATCTAAAATTTATTTTTCAAATACTGTAATTTTAATCTAAGCGGTTAAAGAGAATTGAATTTAACAATCAGGTGATGTAATAATATTTCCCATTTACTATGAAAACCTTATTTTTAACCTGCGTCGATTCACAATCCTATTGCAAATGGGTTTACATTTTAAATATGGTCGTTTGGGGTTATGCATTTGCTTATTTGTATGGATGGGCTGCAGCCAGCAACCAGTAGACTATTCTGGCAATACCCCGCTAAAGCAAACTGATTTTTTGGCATTGTTTACAGAACTAAAGCTGCCGATTGTTATTGCCGATACCAATCTGATTAAATTATCCGATACTGCTAAAATCGGTTATAAAGCTTTTACCCAATTTTATCCAGACAGCACCCTGCAAACCTTGGTGGGGAAGCAAAAAAAGGGAACTCATTTTAGGGCAATCGGAAAAATTACCAAAACCAATGAGGTATACTTATTATTTATTTCAATTACACCCAACCGGGAAGCTCATTTGTATGTAATTGTTACTTCCCAAAAAAATGAATACTTAGATAGTAAAGCATTTTTGTATAATAAAATGGACGATAGGTATCGTCATTACGTTCATATTAACCGGGAACCAACGTTTCTGGTAGTGCGCGAAAAAACGGGAAAGGATTTGGAATCGATATATACCAAAACAGGATGGATTTATCCTACGGAAGGAAGTTTCATGGTAATTGTAAACGATTCCAATGAAGACACAAAAATGAATGTAGTTATTAACCCGATTGATAGTTTTCCCGCATTAAATCCGCTCAGCTGGGATTATGGCAGTGATAAGAAAAACTTTATTTCTGTGCGCGATGGTAATAGTGCAGGCAAATTACTTTTCTTTTTACATGTAGAGAAAAATGATGGAAGTTGTATAGGGGAAATAAAAGGTACCATGCAACTAACCGGCAACCGCAAGGGTGTTTTCAGAAAGTCGGGTGATCCCTGTATAGTAAATTTTAATTTTACCGATAATGGTATCGAATGCAAAGAAACCGGCTCTTGTGGAAACTACCGCGGTATCAAGTGTTTGCTGGATGAACAGTTCCCTAAAAGGAAGAAACCCAGCCGTAAAAATCCTAAGTTAAAAACGCCTTCCACTAGCGTTCGCTAATGTGTAAAAAGTACATTTTAAGGTTTTTGATGTATATTGCACTTTATTTATTCAAAATCAATTGGTTATGAGTTTTAGGTCGTACAAGGTTCCGTATGATATTAACGAACAGTACAAAAAGCGGGTTACGTATTTTTCAATGGAATTCGCCATACATCAGCCCTTAAAAATATACAGCGGTGGATTAGGATTTTTGGCCGGTTCGCATTTACGCAGTGCATACGAATTGCGCCAAAACTTAATTGGCGTAGGTATATTATGGAAATATGGTTACTACGATCAGGCACGCAATCAAGACCAGACCCTTGAAGTAACCTTCATGGAAAAAATCTACAGTTTTCTAGAAGAAACGAATATCAAATTTCAGATTCTGATTCACGAGCATCCGGTTTGGGTTAAAGCATATTACCTGAACCCATCTACATTTAACAGCGCTCCCCTGTTTTTATTGAGTACCGATTTACCGGAGAACGACTATGTTTCGCAAACCATTACGCATCGTTTATATGATGCCAATGTAGCTACCAAAGTAGCTCAGTTTATTTTATTGGGAGTGGGCGGAGCAAAATTGGTAGACGAGATAGGATTCAATCCCGAAGTTTATCACTTGAATGAAGCGCATGGCATTTCTTCCGCTTTCTATTTGTTGAATAAGTTCAAGAGCATTGAAAAAGTTAGGGAACACTTGGTTTTTACCACCCACACTCCCGAAGAAGCCGGTAACGAAAAACACGATATCTATCTTTGTAATAAGATGAGTTATTTCTGTGGCTTATCCATTGATGAAGTACGCAAAATAACCGATATTAAAGACGATAAGTTTAACCATTCCTTAGCTGCGTTGCGCTTTGCCCGTAAGGCCAATGGCGTATCCGCTTTACATGGTGTTGTGAGCAACGAAATGTGGAAGAACCAAGAAGGAATTTGTCCCATCACATCCATCACCAATGCTCAAAACTGGCGATATTGGAGCGATAAGCAATTATACCGTGCAATGGAGGAAGGTAATGATGCGGTATTCGACGATCGGAAAAAATATCTGAAGAAGAGAGCGTTTGAAATAGTAGCTGATCAAACCGGTAAAGTAATGGACCCGAATATACTAACCATTGTTTGGGCCAGAAGATTTGCGGGATATAAGCGTGCCGACATGCTCACCTACAATATGGAATGGTTTGAAGAATTACTTTCTAACATAAAGTACCCTGTTCAAATCATCTGGGCAGGTAAGCCCTACCCTGCTGATTATCCGGCCATTTCGGAATTCAATAAGCTCGTACACCTGAGCAAAAATTATAAGAACGTTTCTGTGTTAATCGGATATGAACTCGGCCTCAGCAAGCGTATGAAACAAGCTGCCGATGTTTGGCTCAATAATCCAAGAGTACCTCGCGAAGCATCAGGAACCAGTGGTATGACTGCTGCTATGAACGGTGCCGTTAATTTTTCTACCGACGATGGATGGATTCCCGAATTTATCAACCATGGCAACAATGGATTTGTAGTGCCCAAAGCCGATTACGACAACATGTCGGTGCACGAACAGGATGAATACGATCTGAAAAAGGTTTATGAAATCCTGAATGAGCAGATTTTGCCTATGTACTACGAGAATTTCGATACCTGGCGCCAGATTCAGCAAAATGGTATGCGGGATGTGCGTTTCCAGTTCGACAGCAATCGAATGGCACATGAGTACTACGAAATTATGTATGCCTAATTGATTGCAGCTTACCTTTGGGGAAACTTTTGCATTCAGGGAACTCTTATCCTGAACTAATAGAGACTAACCTTGTTATAGACAAATATGGGTAAAAAAATAGCTATTGCCATTACGGGAGCCAGTGGTGCCATTTATGCAAAACAATTATTGGATAAGCTGGTTACACTGCAAGCTCAAACCGAAGAAATTTCTGTGGTAATGAGCGATAATGCCCGCTATATTTGGCGCTCAGAGTTGAACAACGACGATTATAGCCGCTATCCCTTTCGGTTTTTTGAAAAAAATGATTTTTCGGCTCCCTTTGCTTCTGGCTCTGCTCGGTATAACAGTTTGATTGTTATGCCCAGTAGTATGGGCATCCTAGGCAGAATTGCCGCAGGAATCAGCGACGATTTAATTACCCGTGCTGCCGACGTAATGCTGAAAGAGAGAAGACAATTAATTCTTGTTCCCCGCGAAATGCCTTATCACCTGATCCATATTCGAAACATGGAAACCATTACCCTGGCAGGTGGTATTATTTGTCCGGCTACCCCGTCTTTTTACAGTAATCCCACTACCATAGAAGCCTTGGTAAATACCGTTGTGGACCGTGTACTCGATTTGGCGAATCTATCAATTGATACGTATCGCTGGGGACAATAGCCCTTAGGATTCTTTAACTTCCGGCTTTGTATCTTCTATTACCCGATCTTTAAACGTAAAAGTGAGTTTATTCTCATCCCCCACCAGGTCGGCAACCAATACATCGCCTTCCTTAATGTTCATGTTGAGAATTTCCTCTGCCAACGGATCTTCGAGGTATTTCTGAATAGCCCTGTGTAAAGGACGGGCACCAAATTGCGAATCGTATCCTTTAGTGGCAATAAATTCTTTGGCAGCTAAGGTGATTTCGAGGCCGAATCCGATTGCATGTAATCGCTTATCAACGCCCTTCATCAAAATGTCAATGATATTGAAGATATTCTCTCTGCTGAGGGAATTAAACACCACCACATCATCAATTCTATTTAAGAATTCGGGAGAGAACGTTTTCTTCAGTGCTTTTTCAATTACTGCTTTATTATTTTCTTCGGCATTTTCCATACGGGTAGCCGTTGCAAAT
>CAMBUH010000057.1 GCA_945870985.1 Chitinophaga pinensis | reverse complement strand
ATTAATATTACTTTCTTATCCATATACAAATTTACGATTTTATCAAAGAAGCTTTTTGCTTATCTTTTGTGAAATAAGCCTAGAATGGTACTTTTGGCATGTTATTGGTAGGATAATGGCTAAATTTGATTGTATGAGGAAGATTGGGTTTCTATGTTTATTGGCTTTGAGCAGTTTTTCATTTTCTACCCAAAGTGATTTAGAAATGTTGGTGTCAACCCTAAAAACTGCACAAGCTAATGAGGTGGCCGAATATTTCGATGCCATGGTCGACATGAAATTTCCCGAGAAAGACGAAATTAAAAATGTTAGTAAGAATCAGGCAGCTATTGCGCTCAGTTCCTTTTTTTCGGAGAAGTCTATACAGGGTTTCGAAAAGATATCAGATCGTGAAATTGGGAATACGATGTATATGACTGGCCGTTTACTGAATGGAGGTAAGGGCTATAATATTACCTTGATGATGAAGATGATTAAGGGGAAGCATTATATTATAACGGTTCGGATAAATTAATTTCCTTTGGGTTAGCTGAAACTATTCAACAAATTCCCCTCAATTAGATTATCATGGAAAATCCCCTGCATACTTTACTGTTGCATGCTTTGCAGGAAGACGAGGGCAGTGGCGATCACAGCACCCTCAGCTGTATACCTGCCGGCAAAAGGGGAAAAGCAGTTTTAAAAGTTAAGCAGAGTGGAATAGTAGCAGGTATGCAGGTTGCGGAAACCATATTCCGAATTCGAGAAGAAAATATTCAGTTTACCCCCTTTCTTTCTGATGGCCAACCCATGCAAGTGGGTGATAAGGCTTTTGAAGTGGAAGCCGATATGCGCACCATTCTAACCTGTGAGCGGCTCGTACTTAATTGTATGCAGCGCATGAGTGGTATAGCAACGCTCACTCGTACCTATGCGAGCCTGCTGAGCAACTATTCAACCCGCTTGCTTGATACCCGGAAAACAACGCCAAATTTTCGCTTGCTCGAAAAAGAAGCTGTGCGAATAGGAGGAGGACATAACCATCGCATGGGTTTATATGATATGATTATGTTGAAAGACAATCACATCAGTTATTGCGGAGGCATTACTGCCGCTATTGAAGCAGCCCATACTTATGTTCACGAAAAAAACCTCAATCTTTCCATTGAAGTGGAAGCTGGAAATTTACAGCAGGTAGCAGAAATCTGCTCAGTAGGTGAGGGCAAGGTTTTCAGAATCATGCTGGATAATTTTAGTCCGCACCAAGTTGCAGAAGCCATAGTTTTTATTAATCGTCGTTTCGAAACAGAGGCAAGTGGTGGAATTGGCTTACATAATATTGTTGATTACGCCCAAACCGGTGTTGATTTTGTAAGTGTAGGCGGATTAATTCATCAGGCCACTAGTTTAGATCTTAGTTTAAAAGCAGTGATGGTTTAAATAAAGGGTATGAAAAAAAAGCAACCTTCTTCTGGAAATGGTATTGTATTCAGTACCAATCCGTCTTTTCAATGGGAGCCTGAGGAAGCCGCACAGGCAACACTGCCACCGGCTCAGCAGGAACTTCGGATACAGCTGGATAAAAAACAACGGGCGGGTAAAGTTGTAACCCTCATAACCGGTTTTGTGGGTGCTGATGTAGATTTAGAAGCATTGGGAAAAACACTGCGTAATTTCTGTGGTACTGGCGGCAGTTCCAAGGATGGTTTGATATTGGTACAGGGAGATCAGCGAGAAAAAGTGCTCCAATGCCTGCAAAAAAAAGGCTATACAAAAACTAAAAAAATAGGCTAGGCAATTGGATTAATCCAATTCTAAATTCAGGGTATCTTTCAATGTTTTTACCATTGGATACAGATTTGCAATGTATTCGAATTTTTGCTTGGTATTCATTCTCAGGTAGGCAGGTATATCTTCTTTTTCACTAGCTTGCACCAAGATTTCGTAATTGACCGATCGGTTATGGAAGCAATGTTGGAGATGGTCGAGCAGACTCATTTTTTCTGCATCAATAAATTTTTGTGAAGTAACAGAAAAAACGGTAACCGTAAATTTAACTTCGTTTTCTATTTGCAATTTCGCAGTGGAGAAACTTGCGGCAGATGAGTGTTTCAGCTCTTTTTCTAAATTAGCAATGTATAGATTCCAGCACTCATGCAACTTTTCAGGAGTAAGCACTAGTGATTCGGTTACTTCTTCAATTTGATATTCATTTCCATATTTCTCCCGTAAGGCAGAAAGCAGATTTTTCTTATCACCGGTTTTCGGGGTATAAGTGGCTGGGGGTGCAGCGGGACTGATTGTTTTTGCAGGCGGAGATTTGGGGGGTGTAGAAGGAGTGGAGGGTGTTTGGATAACCAATTGGGCACCTTCTTCTGTACCTTTTTTAATGTTGGGAGGTTGAAAAGATACAATAGGTACCTGCTTCAGGAGGATGGGTGTATCAAGCCGTTTTTTTTTAACCAGTGTTTGCTGGTCGTTACTCAGTTCAATGGCTTGTTTCAGAAAATTCAATTTAATCAGGGCCATTTCAACAAGTAATCTTTTATTGCGGGCCATTCTGATTTGAATTTCAGCTTCCCCAACAATATTTAAGGCACTGAGTATAAAAGAGGTTTCTGTTTGCGCTGCTATTTTTGCAAATTTTTCCTGCATACCTTCCATTACTTCTAAAATAGAAGCGGTTGCCGGATCTTTACTCAAGAGTAAGTTCCTGTAAAATGAAGCGAAGCCATTCAGCACCAATTCTCCTTCAAAGCCTTTTTTATTAATTTCATCAAAAAGCAACATCACACCAGATAGATCCTCTTTTTGTAATAACTCATGGAATTGAAAATAATAATCTTCATCCAACACGTTCAGGTGCTCAAGCGTATTTTGGTAGGTTACCTGGCCTCCAGTAAAGCTTACGAGCTTGTCGAGTATACTCAGGGAATCGCGCATGCAACCCTCGCTTTTTTGCGCAATCAGTTGCAGGGCGGCTTTTTCTGCCGAAATATGCTCCTTTTCAGCAATTTCCATCAGGTGATCAACGGTATCTTGCTGGGTAATTCGTTTAAAATCAAAAATCTGACACCGGCTTAAAATAGTGGGTAATATTTTATGCTTTTCGGTAGTGGCCAGAATAAAAATGGCATGGGCCGGAGGTTCTTCCAGCGTTTTGAGAAATGCATTAAAGGCGCTGGCACTTAACATGTGTACCTCGTCTATGATATATACTTTATATTTTCCTGCCTGTGGTGAAAAACGGATCTGCTCTACCAGTTCGCGTATATCGTCTACTGAATTATTACTGGCAGCATCCAATTCATGAATATTCAGTGAGGTGCCGGCATCAAAGCTTACACAGCTGTTGCAGGTATTACAGGCTTCCCCTTCCGCAGTGGGTTGGGTACAATTAATGGTTTTCGCCAGAATTCTTGCACAAGTTGTTTTTCCTACTCCTCTTGGTCCACAAAACAAAAACGCATGCGCCAATTGCTGCTGGCGGATTGCATTTTTTAAAGTGGTGGTTATGTGCGCCTGCCCAACCACAGTATTAAAATTCTGTGGACGGTACTTTCGGGCGGAAACAACAAAATTATCCATAGTAGATGCGCAATATACGTATATGACTGCTTTGGTTGGCTAATCGGCACAGGGCTTTTTTACACAACCGGTCGAAAACTATTCAAGGTTATTTGTATTCCATTACTGGATGTTTTTCAAAGGGATGTTCCCGGTTAAACCAATACCGATAGGTTACCATCCGCCTGCTTTGTGTGGCGCCCAGGCTTTTATACACATTCACCATTTTGGGGTTCCATTCTCCGGCCCATCCCATTTCATATTCTTGATACCAGTCGTGTTTTTTTAATATCAGGGAGCATTCTTCAATCAGGTAACTATCTATTCCCAGTGATTGAAATTTGGGTATTACCCCAAAAACCAACCCGGTGAGTCGTTTATTGATACCCCGCCATTTCATGGATAGCAGCCAGAGTTTTTGAAGCCATCCGAATTTTCCATTAAAATGTTTAAAATATTGGTTGATGTCTGGAATATTAACGAACATGGCAATGGGATCTTGTTTATAATAAGCAAACCAGATTACCCGTTCATCCATAATGGGCTTCATTTTATTAAATAATTTCATAACCTGCTCCTGCGAAATCTCCTTCACTTCTCCATGCTGTGCCCATGCCGCATTATATACGGTAACAAAATCCCCCGCATATTTTTCCAGGTTTTTCATTTGGATGTGCTCGGCCCGATAGTCTGCTTTGGCTGCAAACTTGGCATGGCGCTCTGCAAACCTTTCCGGTAATTGATCATGCACATTCATGCCATAGTAGAACTGATTATAATAATTTTCAAAACCGTAGTTTTCAAATAAGGATGGGTAATAGTCCGGATTAAACGACATGCCATACATCGGTTCTTTATCAAACCCCTCTGCCATCAACCCCCACCACTTATCCCGTTCCCCAAAATTGATAGGGCCATCCATCCCTTTCATTCCCTTAGATTCCAGCCAATTTTTGGCGTGATCAAATAATTGACCAGCCGCGACTTGTTGATCAATGCAATCAAAAAATCCAATACCTCCCACCGGCACTTCGGTTCCACGGGTTTTATATTTCGAATTGGTAAAGGCAGCAATTCTTCCACAGGTTTTGCCGGTTTGGTTCACTAAAATCCAACGATTACATTCTCCGAACTGGAAGAGATGATTTTTTTTCGGGTCAAACACTTCACTCACTTCATTGTCTAAAGGCGAAATATAGCAGGGATTATGCTGATTGAGGGTCCGGTTAATTTGCAAAAATTCCCGTGCAGTATGGCTATTATTCACTTCCACTATTTGCATGGCCTGCCTGTTTAATTACTGCAAAATTACTAAATACTATTTGCTGGTTGGTGGGTTATTATTTTTCAAACAATTTGGCTTCCATTTTAGCATCATGCCCATAAATGTCTTTCCGAAAATTGAGTTGCCCCTCTTTGTCAACCCAGGCAGTAAAATAAACCAAAAACACTGGGATGCCCTTGGGCAAGGTTACCCACTTCTCTTTGCTCAGGTGCATGGCAGAGTCAATCTTATTTTCAGTCCAGGTTTTATCATTTCTAAGCAGGTACTGCGCAAATTTTTTGGGTTCTCCCAGTCGAATGCAACCATGACTCATACTCCTGGTATTTTGCTGAAACAAGGTTCGATTGGGCGTATCATGAAAATAAATACTGAAATTATTGGGGAACAAAAATTTTACCAATCCCAACGAATTCCAAGGACCCGGAATTTGTCGGATATTAGGTGTTTTTCCACTGTAACCGGTTATTTCCATATGGTTTTTAGAAAGGTAATTGGGATTTCTGGCTATGGCCGGCATAATTTCCTTTTTTACAATACTCTCCGGAACATTCCAATAGGGACTAAATACCACATAGCGTAACTGTCCGCTAAAAATGGCAGAACCGTTGGCGGCAGTACCCACTATTACCCGCATGTCGAATTTCAGTTTACTGCTATCATACACATGCATGGTAAACTCCGGAATATTCACCAGAATATAATTAGAATCTTTTTGTGCAGGCATCCAGCGAACTCTTTCGAGGTTAACCAATATTTGACGGATTCTTTTTTGAACCGGCACATTGAGTTCTGCAATGGTTTTATTTCCAACCGTTCCCTCGGTGGGCAATCCCATTCGCTTTTGATATTTCTTAACTGCGGTAAATAATGAACTATCAAATTGTTGGGTATAGGTTCCCGTTAAACTGCTGTCGCCCCAATAGGCCAACCTATTTTTGATTGCAGTTACCCTCGTTCCTGAATCGCCTACATGCAGCGGTTTGTCTACGTTGGTAATAGAATCCGGTGCATCCTTTTTGGCTAAACCAATATAGAATGCAAGCTGCTGCTGTAATAATTTATACTGAATATTCTGTAAGTTGTTTTGCTGCGGATATAGTTGGCCGGTTGTAATGGCAGTGCCCAACATTTCCGTGAGGTTTATTTTCTTTCTGGGAATAAACCAACCTAATTCGGTAGTGTTGATATCGCTGCCGGTATAGGTTTTGGCGGAATATTGAAAAAACTGACCAGTTAAAAGTAATTCGGTGTTTATCATTAACTGCGTGAGTGCAGTTTGGGAAAGTATCTTTTTATTATTGATTGAATCTTTCAATCTGGGTAAGCGTTCATTGTGTAAACTGCTGTCCATCATTTCCTGTATATAGTTTTCTTCCAGGTTCATCAGGTTCAGGGCCTGTTCGGAAAGTCCGGAAGAGTCGAACCAGGCAAATTGGAAGTTTCTACCTCTGTAAAAATCCATATACTGATCTGCAAAACTGGCATACCGATTTTGGCCAGATAAAAATGCCGGAATTTGAGTGCTGTCGAAAAACAAGTTATTAAATGAACTTACGGCTGTAATGGTGGTATCACGCACCACAGGTTCTTTTTTCGAAGAAAACATAGAACACTGTTGGGTAAACAGGGGAAGTAAGAGCAATAAACAATATCTCAGTTTCATAAAAACAGTTGTTTTATTTTGTAGGTGTCTGATTTAGTATAAGCGCAGTGGCTACCATGCCTGCGGTTTCCGTTCTTAATCTCGTGTTTCCGAGGCTTACCGGCAGGTAATTGTTTTCCATTGCAAGGGTAATTTCTGTATCCGAAAAATCTCCTTCAGGGCCAACCAGTATGCGGCAAGAGCCCGAAGCTCTATAATCGGTTAAGGGTTGTTGGTTTCCGGGTGCGCAGTGGGCTATCCATTGATTTGCGGCAGCTGGCAACTCCATTAATTTGGTAAAGCGAATAGGATCGTGTAATATAGGTAAATAATGTTGTTTGCTTTGTATCATGGCTGCAATTAAAATGCCTTCTAGTCGATCTCTTCTAAAGCGGGAATGCTCAGTTCTTTCGCATAGGATTGGCTGAATCTCGGCTACCCCCATTTCAGTTACTTTTTCTAACAGCCATTCGAGACGCTGACTATTTTTGAGCAGCGAAATGCAAAGAGTTAATCGGGTTGGGGGGAGTGGACTTTTTTGAAAGGATTGGGTGGCAACCAGGGTTTGTTTTTTGTTTACCGAAAGCAAGGTGGCAAAGCAGGCATTTCCTTTTCCGTCCGTTAACTCAATGCAATCGCCTACAACTTTTCGCAGCACCTGCACACAGTGATGGGCTGAGGTTTCACTCAATTGAAACCCATGGGTATTTTCCGGTAGTCCCGGCTCATAAAAAAGTGGCAAACTCATGTGAAAGGCAACTACTTTTTATTTTGGATACGATTATGCCTAAGTTAGAATGGAGTGGCATTGTCTAATCCTTCATCAAAATTGGTATCGTTCATTCTACTGCCTTTTTCAACAAATAATTTAGCACTATCAGATCCGGAACCAACGGGTGTTCCGGGTGGGCGAATTCCGGTTGGTTTCCAGCCACCCCCTCTTTCGTCGGAGGGATCATCTTCGAAGCGCTGTATAGATAAGTTGGCTCTTAATTTGATGTAATCTAGTTCGCCATTTCTGTGTTTCGCAATGCGAATATGCACTTCACCCGTGGTACTTTCTCCCTGCTCGTTTGCGTGGATATCGTGGTATTCGGGGCGATAGATAAACATAACCATATCGGCATCCTGTTCAATAGCACCCGATTCGCGCAAATCACTCAATTGTGGCACTTTGCTTTCTTTGCGGGTTTCTACGGCACGACTCAACTGACTAAGTGCGATGATGGGAATATTCAATTCTTTTGCCAGTGATTTCAGGTTTCGGGAAATGCTGCTGATTTCTTGTTCGCGGTTCGAATTTCTGTCTACCGATCCACCCATCAACTGAAGGTAATCAATGATAATAAGACCCACCTTGTTTTTGTTTACCAGTCGTCTCGCTTTCGCTCTAAATTCGAAAATGTTAAGGGAAGCCGTATCATCAATAAATATGGGGGCAGATTCGAGGCGTTTGATACCCCTGCTGAGTAATTGTTCGTATTCGTAGTTTTCCAGTTTACCTCGGGTAATTTTGCGCATATCAATTTCACTCTCGGCACTTAAAATCCTCATCACCAATTGGGAGGCACTCATCTCTAGCGAAAAGAAGCCTACCGGAACAGGTTGGGTAGGATGCAAAGCCGCATTTCGAGCCAGGTTGAGGGCAAAAGCCGTTTTACCCACAGAAGGGCGGGCGGCCAAAATAATCAAGTCGGTTGGCTGCCATCCGAACGTTACTTTATCTAATCGAGAAAATCCGCTGGGTACACCCGAAATGTCTTCGGTTTTTGTACGCAACATATCAATGCGGGTAAGGGTTTCCGCAATGGCATCGCCTATTTCTGTAAAATTCTTTTTCAGATAGTTGTTGGTGATGTGAAACATCTTGGCCTCACTCTCATCCAGCAAATCAAATACATCGGCTCCTTCTTTATAGGCCGATCCGATAATTTCACCACTGATGCGGATCAGTTCACGCTGGATAAATTTTTCCAGAATGATGCGGGCATGGGTTTCAATGTTTGCAGAGGAAACCACCGAATTAGTAAGCCGGGTTAGATAATAGGCACCCCCCACCTGATCGAGCATCTCCTGCGATTTCAGTTCTTCCACCACCGTTAACAAGTCGATTGGCATATTCTTCTGCTGCAAATCATACATCGAACGAAATATGATTTGGTTGGCTTCGGAATACAAACATTCGGGCTTGAGAATTTCAGTTACCGTATCGAAGGCACTTTTTTCGAGCATAATGGCACCCAACACAGCCTGCTCCAATTCACGGGCCTGAGGCGGCACTTTACCATACAACAGGGGAGTGGTATCGGTAACACTTGGCTTTCTTCGTTTCCTGTCTTTATTAATATTAGGAATATCCATCACAATTCAATTCAGTAGGTAGTTAAATGGGTTTCGAAAACCATCAGCCAGCAAAAAATCAGTCTGCTAAAAGGTTAACCGAACAGCGAATATAATCCGAAGCGGGCGGCAGCAGAAAATTATTTTACGCAATTTTTCCTGCACAGTTTATGCACCGTTCTTTCAGTTTTTATGGGGAACTATCCACTCATTTATGTTGGTTATCCACCAATATTTAACCCTTTTACACAGGATATTAACTATGATTTTACTAAAAAATCTTTTTTTCAAAACAACTACACATTATATATTTTTTTACTGGTTTCGGCATTTTTCTATATCCCGCCATCATCCCGTTATATTCTTGTATTTTTGGCCATTGTAATGTGTAATTAATATGACCATCAGTTATAACTGGCTACTAGATTATCTGCCTGAACCTATTGAACCCGACAAATTATCTACCATACTCACTTCTATTGGATTAGAAGTAGAAGAGTTGCGTGCATTTGAGAGCATCCGTGGCGGACTGCGAGGTTTAGTAGTTGGAGAGGTTATTGAGTGTGACCCCCATCCCAATGCCGATAAATTAAGGATAACCAAAGTAGACACCGGAACCGGCACGCTGTTGCAAATTGTATGTGGCGCGGCAAATGTTGCTGTTGGTCAAAAAGTAGTGGTAGCACCCGTAGATACAACCATTTATCCACTCGAGGGGGAGCCCATCACTTTGAGGAAAGCAGTTATCCGAAAAGTAGAAAGTGAAGGAATGTTATGTGCGGAAGATGAAATTGGCCTAGGCAGCAGTCATGATGGCATTTTGGTACTACCCAATAACCTGGTAACCGGGTCATTGGTAGCTGAATATTTTAAACCTTATACAGATTGGGTTTTCGAAATCGGACTCACTCCTAACAGGATGGATGCGATGAGCCATGCTGGGGTAGCCCGCGATGTGTGTGCCTACCTAACCCATCATCAGCGGGAAACTAAAATTATTACGCCCTCCGTTACTTCTTTTAAGCCCGATTTACCCGAAGCCCCTATTTCCGTAAATATCTTGGATGCCGAAGCCTGTAGTCGCTATGCAGGCGTTTGTTTATTGGGTGTGCAGGTTAAGGAGTCGCCCGACTGGTTAAAAAATCGATTGCTCTGTATCGGATTGCGACCTATTAATAATATTGTAGACATCACCAATTTTATCTTACACGATACCGGTCAACCCCTGCATGCATTTGATGCAGATGCCATTACCGGTAAACAAGTAATTGTGCAAACCTTAGCGGAAGGTACCCCATTTATTACGCTTGACGATAAAGAGCGTAAACTCAGCAGTGAAGATCTGATGATCTGCAATACAGAGTCGCCCATGTGTATTGGTGGCGTTTTTGGCGGTAAACTGAGTGGGGTAAAAAATACTACTACCCGCATTTTTCTCGAAAGTGCTTGGTTTAACCCCACCAGCATCCGCAAGTCGAGTTTGCGCCACGATTTACGTACCGATGCGGCAGGCCGATTTGAGAAGGGAGTAGATATTTCTCAAACCGTTCCTGTGTTAAAAAGAGCGGCAGTTTTGATAAAAGAACTGGCAGGTGGATTAATTGAAGGAGAGGTGGTGGATGTGTATCCGGCTCCAAAGGAAAAGAAAGAAGTTAGCCTTAAGTATCATTACCTGAAAAAATTGAGTGGTAAAAATTACCATATAGAGTCTGTGAAAAAAATTCTCACAGCCCTAGGTTTTGAAGTTGTGCGCGAAGGAATGGATGAAATACGACTCGCCGTTCCCTTGCATAAAACCGATATCAGTATCCCAGCCGACCTGGTGGAAGAAATTGTTCGGATTGATGGACTGGATAATATTGAAATTCCTTCCAGCATCACCATTAGTCCATCCCTCGACCCCCTTTCGAAAAAAGAGGGTATGAAAAATAAGTTGGCTAATTTTTTAATCGGACGGGGCATGATGGAAATATTTACCAATTCCATTACCAGCAGTAAATACTACAACGAAGCCGAACAGGCAACCGGAGTTCGAATGATCAATAGTTTAAGTGCTGAACTTGATTTCATGCGCCCCTCAATGCTGGAAACCGGTTTGGAAGCCATTTCCTATAATCTGAACCGGAAAAATACCCGGTTGTTTTTGTTTGAATTTGGAAAAACCTATCATTGTTATAAAGCCAACCAATATCAGGAAACCGAACACCTTACCCTATATCTTTCTGGTGAAATGTCGCCACCTCATTGGCGGGAGAAGCCGGTGCTGGCCGACTACTTTACGGCGAAAGGGATAGTGGCCGGATTGGCACAAACGGTTGGGTTGGGTGAACTGGAGTTTGATGTGCAGGATAACGGAATTACTCAGTTGCTATTTGCCGAAAAAGAACTGGGAAAGCTGGTACAAGTAACTGCTGATCAGCTTGCTCAATTTGATATCCGGCAACCGGTGTACATGATTGATTTATTTTGGCAGCCCTTGATGGATGCGGCTGAGCAGAGGGCCGTTCGGTATAAAGAAGTAAATAAATTTCCGGTAATGCAAAGAGATTTGTCGGTTGTGGTGGATGCCGGATTGGTTTATGGAAAACTGGAGCAGTCGCTGCAACAACTCAAATTGCCCTTGTTAACCCATACCCGGTTATTTGATGTTTTTGAGAGCGAAAAGTTGGGGGCTAATAAAAAATCGATGGCACTCAGTTTCTTCTTCTCCGATGAAACCAAAACCCTAACTGATAAGGAGGTGGATGGCATGATGACAAAGATCATTACCCAGTTAGAAAAAGAAGTACAGGCAGAAATCAGAAAATAGTACGATATTAATACCCTTAATTTTCCTGGATGAGTCAGCTGAATGAAAAATTGGATAGCCTGCAGCAAAAGATTCAGCAGTTGCTGAAACAACACCAGCTGTTGCAAAAAGATCAGGTACGTTTGCAGAAAGAGCTAGAAAAGAAAGAGGCCCTATTGAAAGAAAGTGAACAGAAAATACATCAGTTACAGCAACATGCCGATGCGGTTTCTGTGGGAACCCGTGTGCTAGACACCGATGAAAAGAAAGCACTCAATAAACGCATTGATGCCTATCTGAAAGAAATTGACCACTGTTTATCGCTACTGAATCAATAAGCTATGCAAGAACTGCTACCGGTTAATATTGTAATTGCCGACCGAAACTATCGAATCCGTATTGAAAAAGCGGATGAAGAAAAAGTTCGCAAAACCGCCGCGCTTATCAACCAGAAAATCGGGGAATTTAAAACCCAGTTTGCTGGCAAAGACATGCAAGATTTTGTGGCAATGGCCCTGCTCTGGTTTGCTACCGAGGAAACCGATGCCGGATCGGCCTCCATTCAGCAGGAAGCTGCCCTCAGCCAGCTAGCAGAAATCGAACAGCTGGTTCAACAGGTAATTACCCCCATTTCTCAGCCATAGGCTCAATCTATCAGCTGTTTTCCGCATTTGTTATTCCTCCATTTTCAGCCACTTATACCAATTATGGCTTAGTTTTTGCAATCTGGCTATATACTATCCAACATATTAAGTATCTTTGTAAATGACATGTTTGCATATAAATATGATAAAAATATATATGTATACGATTGTGAAAACCTTAAAAAATTGCCAACAACATGGATCCAATGATAATATTGATCATTACCGGAGTAGTCGCACTAGTAGTGGGGCTGGGTGCCGGGCGGATGATCTTTTCTAAAAACACTAAAAAACAAGTTGAGGAAGCGGAAGAACTCTCACAGAAAATTGTAAAGGAAGCGGAATTAAGAGCTGAAACCATTAAAAAGGAAAAGCAGCTGGAGGCGAAGGAAAGATTTGTTCAACTAAAAGCAGAGCACGAGCGGGATGTGCTAGATCGTACCCGCAAAATTGGGGAAAACGAAAATCGCATCAA
>CAMBUH010000056.1 GCA_945870985.1 Chitinophaga pinensis | reverse complement strand
GTTTGGGAATGAATTCTCCTACGGTGGCAGCTTGGGCGGTTGACCGATGTGCTGTTGAAAACAGGGGTAAAGCGGTGGCAACTGTATATATTGCGCTGGAAGCCGGTATTGGTGGAGGGGCATTGCTGAGCGCTTGGTTATATGGACATCCATCCCATACTTTTCTCTATGCTTTTTTACTACCTGCCTTCTGTGCCGGCATATCGATGCTTTTATTGATTTCGTGGATGAAGCAATCAAAAGCGTTAAAAATAAATGCAGCTTAGGAAGCTATCCGAGTATCGCATATCGTTTGCCCGGCAATACCCGAATACATTGTTTCAATTCTAATTGTAGTAAAATAGCAGCCAGTTTGCTAGAGGATAAATTACTACTGATTAAGAGTTCGTCTATCGACAATGCGCTTGTATTTTTTAGTAGTTGTAGGATGTTTTGTTCATCCGGCGAAAGGTCATCTAACAAACGTATTTGCCGGTATTTGGGTTGCGATGTTTTCCAGCCCATTGTTTCTAGCAATGATTCCGGGGAAGTGTATAATAGCGCTTTGTTTTGCCGGATTAGTTGCAGGCATCCCGCTGATGCCGGATCGGATATTTTGCCGGGAACGGCCAACAATTCACGGTTGTATTCAAAAGCCAATTCGGCCGTTATCATGCTGCCTCCTTTACTGGCGGTTTCAATCACCAAGGTAGCATCCGCCATACCCGCCACAATTCTATTTCTTTTGGGAAAATTATGTTTATCGGGTTGGGTGTTTTGTGTAAACTCGGTTAACAATCCCCCCTGCTTCTCCATTTCTTTTGCCAGTGAGTGATGTTGCCAAGGATAAATAATGTCTAGCCCATGCGCCAACACCCCCAGGGTATGCAATTGATTTTGCAGGGCGGCTTTATGGGCCAGGGCATCTATCCCATACGCTAAACCGCTTACAATGGTTACCTCCAAGCCGGCCAAGCCTGCCATCAATTCTTCGGTTACCTGCTTGCCATAATTGGTGTGATTGCGGGTGCCAATCACGCTCAGTATGCGCGCATTATTTAAGTTGCTATTGCCTTTGTAATAAAGAAGGGGCGGCGGGTCGTAGCAGTGCAATAGCCGGGATGGATAGTTGGCATCCGTTAAAAAAAGGGGGGTTATCTGGTGTTCTCGTATAAATTTCCACTCCTTTTCTGCAGCAGAAAGGGGGTGTTTTTTCTTTAATTCTTTGCAGGTAAGCTCCGTCATATGCGGAACTCGCAGCCACTCTTTTCGGTTACTTTGAAAAACGGCACTTGCATTTCCAAAGTATTCAATCAATGATCGTATTCTAACCGGCCCCAATGCCGGGATGGTGGTGAGGGCAATCCGATTTAGCCATTCTTCTTCCATCCACGAATATCCCTACCAAATAATTATTCGAATTAGGTATTAATACTTGTGGCGTATTCAAGCGATTATTTATAAACCTATGATGGTAAACGTAGTTCTTCGGTTGAGGGCTCTGCCAGATTCGGAACTATTATTGGCAATGGGTTGCGAAGATCCATACCCTTTCCAGGTCAATCGATTTGCAGCAATTTTATTTTCCTGTAAATATTGAACAATGGCTTTGGCCCTGTTTTCGGATAATACCCGGTTATTTTCGGGCAAGCCGATATTATCGGTATGACCACCAATTTCAACTCGAATTCCCGGATTTTCATTGAGTAGGGTAATGAGTTTGTTCAATTCAATTTTTCCCGATTCAGGCAGGGTAAATGAGTTGGTAGAGAATTGAATATTCGAAAATGTAAGGGTGGCATTCAGTTGTATGGGCTGCAGCAACACATCTTTTTTATAAACACTGTCGGCAACGGTATTGGTCAGCTGAAATAATTCGCTATAAAAAAGATACCCTTTTCGGTTAACAGTAAGTGTATAATCATTGCCGGTTGGCAAAGTGATAAAGTAATTGCCCGTTTCATCGGTTTGCACTTTCAGCAAACTTTTTTGCTGACTGTTTTCTATCAATTCCACCAGACAGGGGAGCAGTTTACCGGTAATTTTGTCTTTTACTTGTCCTTTCAGGTAAAGGGTTTTATGAGGCTGCAATTCTTTTCTCAAGCTGAATTTGTAAATGTCTAATCCACCTCTGGAATCGCTGCGGTCGCTGGCATAATAGGCGGTAACGCCATCTGCTGCCACTGCCATGCTGCCTTCATTTTCAATGGTGTTAATTGGGTATCCTAGGTTGATGGGTGCCGACCAGTTTCCTGCTGTATTTTTTTTAAGTACGAATAAATCCGATCCACCATATCCTGGCCAGCCTGAAGAAGTAAAATAGAGGGTTTGGTTATCGGCATGAATAAAGGGAGCCATTTCATCTCCGGCAGTATTAACTCCGGGGCCCATATTTTCCGATTGACTCCATTTGCCATTGGGCATCCGGTAACTAACGTATAAATCTGATCCACCGTATCCGCCGGGTCGGTTACTGCAGAAATACAACACGTTTTTGTCGGGACTTAAAGAGGGGGCGGTTTCCCAAAATTCTGTGTTGATGGCGGGTCCCATATTCAAGGGGTCGCTCCATCCCTGTGGGGTAGATAAAGAAAGGTAAATATCAAAACTACGGTAAGCTTGATCGGGTAATTGGGCTGCATATAGTAACCATTCTGCATCCTGCGAAACACTGATGGCGCCTTTCTTGGGTTCTTCATTTAAACTACCCGGTATGGTTTTCCATTTTCCATATCCATCGGGTCGGATGGTACTTTCAATAAAGTCTTCCCGTGCATGGTCGTCTCTTCGGGTAAACACCAATAAAGTATCTGTAACGGTTACGGTAGGATAATATTCCGAGCGGGAGGTATTAACCGAGTCGCCCAGGTTAACCGGCAAAAAGTTTTGCTCACTGCCAGTATACGCAGCCGCATATTGCAGGGCGAATTCGTAGCAGCGTTTGCGGTATTCACCACTTTTTCGGCTTTTTTCGTTCAATCCGGGAATGTTTAGAAATTGGTTCACCGTTTCAAGGGCTGCCGAAAAATTTCCACTACCCGCCAGGTTAATGGAAAGCGGAAGCTGATAAATGTTAAAATAGCTCGTATCTTTTTGTTGTGCTTTTCTGTACCAGTAAATCGACGAGTCGTATTTTTTTAGTTGACCATACACACCCCCCAATGATAGATACGCATCCACAAAATTGCTATCAATTTGCACACTGTTTTTAAGCAATGCGATTCCTTTCGTCATTTGTTGGTCTTGTAGCCAACTGATGGCTTCTTCATACAGGGTAACTGCTTTGGCTGCAACCTGGTCGGGTTGGTATACCTGTGCTGAAAGGGTTTGCAATCCCATCATACCCAAAAAAACCAGCCCTGCTATTTTCATACCCGCAATTTCGGATAAACAGATGAAAATGGGTGTTAAAGGGAAGTTGTAACCGGCTAGGGAATATGAATATATTTATGAATCTGCAAACTTAGTTGCCATTTGGGATTTTGCTCGATGTAGGAAATTGTGAGGGGCGTTACGGTATCTCTCTGATCCCATTCGGGCTGCAGAAACAGTTCACAGGAGGCAGGAACTTGGGGTTGAAAGCTTTCTCCCCACGAAAGATCGTGCCTATTGAATACAATTATTTTCAGCTCGTTTGCTTTTAGCAACACTTCTGGCAGTGGTGCTTTAAATTTTTTAGGCGATACACAAATCCAGTCGAAATTGCCAGATAATGGTGATGAGCCCGAGGTTTCTAGGTGCACTTGTTTTCCGATTGCCTTTAGGGCGCTGGTTAATGAATCTAACTGATGTAGCAAGGGTTCTCCACCCGTAATTATAACCAAGGGAGCCGGATGAGTAAGTGCTTCATCCACTAATGATTGAATAGTTCTGTGTGGATGTTTACTGGCATCCCAGCTTTCCTTTACATCGCACCAAACACAGCCTACATCACATCCGGCCAAACGTATGAAGAATGCGGCTTTTCCCTGATGAGATCCTTCACCCTGCAGCGAATAAAATGTTTCCATTACTGGAAGCGAATCGGTTGTCATGTAGTTGCTATCTAAAAAAGTGAATCGGCTTATACGGTATGCTGTTGATAGGCCTGTAGGGTATTTTTCAATAATCCTGCGATGGTCATTAGTCCAACTCCCCCAGGAACTGGTGTGATGGCTTCGCATAAGGGGGCTACTTCATCAAAAGCCACATCTCCTTTAATGCGGAAACCATTTTTTGCAGTTGCATCCGCAACTCGAGTAATGCCAACGTCTATTACGATGGCGCCGGGTTTAACCATGCTGGCTTTTACAAATTCTGGTTTACCCAATGCGGCTACCAAGATATCGGACTGCAGGCAGATTTCTGCCAGATTGGGGGTATGAGAATGGCAGAGGGTAACAGTGCAGTTGCCATAGGGGATATTGCTACTGAGTAGAATGCTCATCGGCCTACCAACGATGTTACTGCGGCCAATTACTACGGCATGCTTGCCTTTGGTAGACAATTGAAAATGTTCCAGCATCAATAAAATACCATAGGGTGTGGCGGGAATAAAAGTGGGTAAGCCCTGAACCAGTTTGCCAGCGCTGATGGGATGAAATCCGTCTACGTCTTTATCAGGATGAATGGCCTGAATAATTACCGACTCGTTGATGTGTTTAGGCAGGGGTAGTTGAACGAGAATTCCGTCGATGCCAGGGTTTTGGTTTAAGTGATCTATCTGATGCAATAGCTCAGTTTCAGTTACTTGTTCTTCTAGGCGGATGAGGGTAGATTCAAATCCAGTTTCCTCGCAGTTTTTCACTTTGCTTGCCACATAAGTTTCGCTGGCGCCATTGGTTCCCACCAAAATAGCTGCCAGATGCGGGGCTCTTTTTCCGGATGCTTTGATTTGCCCGGTTGCTGCCAGTAATTTCTCTTTAATTGCTCTTGAGGCAATTTTTCCGTCAAGTAATATCATGAAGCAAAACTATTTTAAAAATGGGAGAGCGTATGGGTTTTCCTAAATAAGCACCAAAAATTGGTTAAAATTTTTATCTTTTGTTCTTTGATTTTATAAAGACTCCCTTACTAAAGTATTCGAAAAAGGCAGGTGTTATTATAAACCATTGGCCTATCGAATTAGAAAAAAGCCGGCATCCTTCCGTCACTAAAAGAAATGGTTACCTTTGCGATATAATAATAAATATGGAAGTTCAACCCGCCAACCAACTAAACATCGAAATCTCCGAAGAAGTTGCCGAAGGTAGTTATGCCAATCTGGCCATCATCACCCACAGCAACGCAGAATTTGTAATTGATTTTGTGAATGTTATGCCCGGAACCCCGAAAAGTAAGGTAAAATCCCGCGTGATTTTTACCCCCATGCATGCCAAGCGTTTTATGAAGGCGTTGCAAGAAAATATCAGTCGCTTCGAAGCCAGCAATGGAACTATTAAAGACCTCGAGCAAATTGAGATTCCTATGAATTTCGGTGGCTTAACAGGTCAGGCTTAAGAAGATAGTTATATCATTCCTTCATCGGCAAAGCTGAAATATCCTTCTTGACTCACAATAATATGGTCTAGCACGGCAATATCCATGAGTGCGGCGGCCTGTTTTATTTTTTGGGTTAATTGTTCATCTGCCTTACTAGGCGTTAAGTTTCCGCTGGGATGGTTATGGCATAAAACTAACGAAGTAGCATCCTGCTCCAACGCTTTTTTTAAGATGATTCGTGGGTCGGCAACGGTGCCGGTTAATCCCCCTTCGCTGATGGTTTCTAGCGATAAAATGCGGTTGCCCCGGTTCAAGTACACTACTGCAAATACTTCTTGTTTGCGGTATTCTAATCGGGCTTGTAAATAGCCGGCTATATCCTTGCTTCCTTGAATTTTTGTTCGAAAATGTTCTGCGGCTTTTCTGCGAATGCCTAATTCCATGGCCGCAGCAATGGTTACCGATTTGGCTTCCCCAATACCCCGAATCCTGCCTTTCAAAAGTTCCTGCACACTCATTCGGGCCAGTTGTTGCAGGTCGTTATTAGCATACAGCAGCATATTTTTGGCCACATCCAGGGCCGATGCATCCCGGGTACCATTGTGAATCAGAATGGCCAGTAGCTCTGCAACGCTTAAGCTGTGCGCACCTTCACGCATTAATTTTTCTCGGGGCTGGTCGTCGGCAGCCCATTCCTTCATCGACAATTTTCTCATGTGAACAAATTGTAATTAAGTCAATATAGCAATTCGTACTTGAATAGTTATCTTCGCGCATATCCCAGTAGTATATGAATCCTTCTGTTAAGATATTCTCCGGTACCGGTTCTCAAAAATTAGCCGAGAAAATAGCCCAACGCTTTGGTGCCCCACTCGGAAAAGTAAATATTCAGCAGTTCAGCGACGGGGAATGGCAGCCCATTTTTCTGGAAAGTATTCGTGGGGATTATGTTTTTTTGGTGCAAAGCACTTTTGCACCGGCCGACAATCTGATGCAATTATTGCTAATGATTGATGCAGCCAAAAGAGCCAGTGCCTATCGGGTAGTGGCGGTAATTCCCTATTATGGATATGCGCGGCAAGACCGGAAAGACAAACCCCGGGTAGCTATTGGGGCCAAAATGATTGCTACCCTACTGGAAGCTGCCGGCGCCGACCGGGTGATTACGATGGATTTGCATGCTCCTCAGATTCAGGGATTTTTTGATGTGCCGGTTGACCACCTTGATAGTTCTGCCATTTTTATACCATACATAGACCAGCTTAAGCTAGCCAATCTCTCGTTTGCAGCTCCGGATGTAGGCAGTACCAACCGAGTACGCGAAATCGCCAGTTATTTTAATGCCGAAATGGTAATCTGCGATAAACACCGCAAAAGGGCCAATGAAATTGCCAGTATGGTGGTTATTGGGGATGTAACCGGCAGGGATGTGGTGCTGGTAGATGATATTTGCGATACGGGTGGTACCCTGGCCAAGGCGGCGGGACTGCTGAAGGAAAAGGGTGCTAACAGTGTTCGGGCCATGATTACCCACCCGGTTTTAAGCGGGAAAGCCTACGAAAACATCGAAAATAGTGTGCTGGAAGAGCTGGTGGTATGCGATACCATCCCACTAATGAAGGAATCTCCCAAAATAAAGTCCATCAGCGTAGCCGACCTGTTTGCCATCGCTATCCGGAATGCCTACGAAAATAAGAGCATTACCAGCCTTTTTATCCATTCCCAATTGAGGGGAAGGGAGAAATAATCGCTTCTATACGTAGTTTTTAGCTGATTTTTATTACCTTTGCCCTCCCAAAACCGGGCGTAGTGATTATGTTCCGGCGTGAGGGAATCAAATAATTAATTTTTTTATGAAAACAATTACAATCGAAGGTCACCTGAGGACCGAGCATGGCAAAAAAGCCGCCCGCCAGATTCGCTCTCAGGAAAATGTGCCAGCTGTAATTTACGGGGGTGCTCAGGAGGTAAATTTTTACGCTTCTGCAAAGGCATTTAAGTCTTTAGTGTACACTAGTGAATTTCAAACGGCCGATGTTACGGTAGACGGCAAAACGCATCGTTGCATTTTAAAAGATTTGCAATTTGATAAAGTAACCGATTCACTGATTCACGTTGATTTGCTGGAACTGGTAGGCGACAAAAAAGTGGTAGCCACCATTCCATTGAAATTTACTGGAACTTCTGTTGGGGTGAAAGGTGGAGGAAAGCTGATCATCAAGATCAAATCTTTGAAAATTAAAGCACTTCCAAAAGACTTACAGGAAAACATTAAGGTAGATATTACCGATTTGGATTTGAACGGAAATATCCGTGTAGAAGATGTTAAGGTTCCCGGTATTGAGATCCTGAACTCTCCCCGTATTCCAATCGCTTCTGTGGTTCTTACCCGCCAGTTAAAGCAGGAAGAAGCAACGGGTGCCAAAGCTGCTCCGGGTGCTAAAGCTGCTCCGGCTGCCAAAGCTGCTGCTCCCGCTGCTGCGAAAAAATAATCTTTTCGAATGATTTTTATAACTGCAGGTTCTTGCGAACTTGCAGTTTTTTTATGTACAAAATGGAGGGCTGTTTCGTTCGAATGTTTTTCAATTCGGCAAATCATGTACTTTTACCCGTAACCCCTTGAATAGCGGCTATGCAACGTTTTTTAATTGTAGGCTTAGGTAATCCAGGTACCGACTATCACCATACTCGGCACAACATCGGTTTTGATGTGTTGGATGCTTTTGTTCAAAAGCATGGGGGAGTATTTACATCTGGTAGATTGGCAGAAGTGGCTACTGTAAAATTGAAGGGGCGCGAATTGGTATGTATCAAGCCAACAACTTTTATGAACCTCAGCGGGAAGGCCTTTTTATATTGGATGAATAAAGAGAATATTCCCATGGAGCAAACCCTAACCATTGTGGATGATTTGGCTTTGCCGCTCAGTAAATTACGCCTGCGGGGCTCGGGTTCTGATGCCGGGCATAATGGACTAAAAGATATTCAGCTAACCCTAGGCACCGACCAGTATCCCAAACTCCGATTTGGCATTGGTAACCAGTTTCCCCGGGGCGGACAGGTAGATTTTGTACTGGGTCGCTGGCTGGCTGATGAACAACCGGTAGTGGATGCCAAGATAAAAGCTAGTTGTGATGTGATAGAATCCTTTGTGCTGGCAGGGCTGGCTTTTACTATGAATATGACAAACCGGATGGAGTTGTAAGAAATTTGGGTGATTCCCCTCCTTTACTTTAAGTATCCAATTGTTGATAAATTTAGGCCAAAAAGCATTCATTGTTTTACTTTATTGTTATTTAAATGAATGAATTTTACTCCCCGATTTTATAAAGAAATAGTACTGATTTTTTGCATGGGGAATAGAAGTTTATTTAATGAAAAACCATCTACCAGTCATTATCATAGATTTTTAGATGAGGCAGGGGATACAACTTTTTTTGGAAAGGGAAATATTCCTTTACTAGGCACGAGTGGCGTTTCAAATTATTTTTTGTTGGGGATGCTTACTATCCATGAGCCGTTGCATGAAGTTAGATCCCGCGTGATTAACCTGCAAAGTAATATTCTTAATGATCCTTACTTCTCGCCCATTCCTAGTATTCTGAAAAAGAAGAACAAAAGCGGATATTACTTACACGCAAAAGATGATGTTCCGGAAGTAAGAAAAATGGTATTTGAGTTAATAGTATCTATTGACTGCCATTTTGATGCAGTAATTGGGAAAAAGGAGTATCATATTTATGAAAAAAAACATAATGGAAACCAGGCAGAATTTTATGCAGATATGTTGTCACATTTATTACAAAATAGTATGAGTGGACATCAAAGAGTTGTATTAAATATCGCCCACCGAAGTCGTTGTACAACCCATTCCAATCTGGAGAAAGGATTACAAAAAGCCTTTGTTATTGCTAGGCATAGATATCCAGATAGTTTAACTTTAAATGAGGCCTTTTTTAATATTCAGTATCCTACAACCGAGCCGATTATCAATTTGGCGGATTACTTTTTATGGGCTTTGCAAAGAATGGTAGAACGAGGTGAAAAAAGATATGTTGATTTTATTCAGAGCAGAATGCGAAATATCATTACCCTTTATAGTCAGGGGGATGATATATAAGGCAAAAAAGGCCCATTTTCACACTAAGAAGGATACCCTTCAACGGCATGGAGCCGACCTTCATGTGAAACAGGCAGTACAAATATACCAAAAAAGGGTGTATTCAAGTGATAAATTGAACGGAACATTTATCCGAGTATTTTGAAGGCTACTATCAAATTCTCTTAATAAAACTCATTCAGTAGAAATTGAACCCCCAAAATTGTTGATATTTTTTGTTGCCTCATCCTAGTTCCCCACCATCCCGATATTAGGGCTACTCCCATACAATTTTTTCATTTTCAGGTCGTTCTACACCATAAGGGGCTATTAATTGGTGCCCGAAAAAGTTGCTGAATATGAAAATCATTTGTGTAGGAAGAAATTATGCAGCGCATGCCCGGGAATTGGGTAATGAAATTCCCGAGGAGCCTGTAATTTTTATGAAGCCTTCTACTGCCCTGCTTTCTGTTGGGACTGATTTTCATTATCCGGCATTTACAAAGGATTTGCATTACGAAGCAGAGCTGGTGCTTCGGGTTTCCAAGCTAGGAAGTAGGATTGTATCAGGCGCCATGGACTATGTAGATGCGATTACGGTGGGGATTGATTTTACTGCCAGGGATGTACAGGCCGAGCTTAAGAAAAAGGGACTGCCTTGGGAAAAGGCCAAAGCCTGGGATCAGGCGGCCATATTGGGAAATTGGCAGGCAATACCCGAAGGCGAAATCCATTTTTCATTGAATAAAAATGGCAACCCGGTACAGCAGGGGAGCACGAACTACATGATTTTTCCATTTGATATACTGATAGCCCATATCTCTCAATACTTTACCCTGGAGCCGGGTGATTTGATATATACCGGAACACCTGCCGGAGTTGGACCCTGTGTGGCGGGCGATGTGCTGGAAGGATATTTTGAAGATCAATCTGTTTTTTCACTGATTATTCATGCATAACAACCGAACATACAGCATGCTGAACCTTACTACTTTGCTGGATGCCTATCAGATGATGGTTACCGCAAAAACCATGTCGGATACATTCGAGGCCCAGCGGGCAGATTGCCGGTATATGCATGCTACTTCCCGTGGGCACGAAGCCATTCAAATTGCTACCGGCATGCAGATGCACAGTTGCGATTGGCTGAGTGCCTATTACCGCGACGATAGTTTATTGTTGTCACTCGGGTTTACCCCCTATGAGCTGATGCTGCAATTGCTGGCTAAAAAGAATGATCCATTCTCCGGGGGGAGATCTTATTACTCCCATCCCAGCAGTAAAGATCCGGGTAAGCCTTCTATCATGCACCAAAGCAGCGCAACCGGTATGCAAGCCATTCCCTCAACTGGGTTGGCACATGCTATACAAATAGCCGAAGAAACCGGCGTAATGAAATTGCAAAAAACCAACGACGGCCAGTTGCCCATAGTAATTTGTTCTATGGGTAACGGTGCTGTTACCGAAGGAGAAGTGAGTGAGGCATTTCAGTTTGCCGTTCTTAAACAGTTGCCCATTATTTATCTTGTACAGGATAATGGCTGGAGCATTAATGCCAAAGCCGATGAAATTCGCACCACCAATGCCTACGACTTTGTAGTTGGATTTAAAGGCATGGAACGTTTACAATGTGATGGCAGCAATTTTGCCGAAAGTTATTTAACCATGCAACGGGCCATTCAAATTGCCCGCATCGAGCGGAAGCCAGTATTGGTGCATGCTACTTTATCCTTTCAAGGGCATACTGTAAGTGGCCTGCGTAAAGAATCTTATCGGTATAAGGATTCCTCTTCTATACAAAAGCCTTTGCTCGATCCGGTTGTTATTCTCCGTAATTTGTTATTAGAAGCCGGCATTGCCGAGCAGGATTTACAACAAATAGAAACAGCTGTATCCAAAAGGGTGCAACACGATTTTTCTAGGGCCCTGCATTCTGATGATCCGGATGTAGAAAACGTGGAAGATCATGTATATGCCGAAACCATGATTAAAGAAGAGATGGGAACGCGGGAACCCCTTCAGGGTAAGAAGGTAATGATGGTAGAAGCTGCCCTTCATGCGATTGAGGAACTGATGGAAGCCTATCCCGAGACGGTATTATATGGACAGGAAGTAGGCAACCGGCTGGGAGGTGTATCGAGTGAAGTGGATCATTTAATGGACCGATTTGGAAAAGAGCGGGTATTTAATTCGGCTATACAGGAGGCGTATATCATAGGTTCCACTGCCGGTATGAGCGCCATGGGTATGAAGCCCATAGTAGAAGTACAATTTGCCGATTACATATATGCGGGACTGAATCAGCTGGTAACTGAAATTTCTAAGTCCTGCTATTTATCCAACGGAAAATTTCCCGTTCAGATGCTGTTGCGTGTTCCGGTAGGGGCATACGGCGGTGGCGGACCCTACCATAGTGGAAGCATTGAGTCTACGCTTTTGTCTATCAAGGGTATTAAAGTAGTGTATCCGTCTAATGCAGCTGATATGAAGGGTTTGATGAAAGCAGCCCTATTAGATCCTAATCCGGTGGTGATGCTGGAACATAAGGGACTGAATTGGAGCAAGGTTCCCGGAACGGAAGCTGCCGAGTCTATTGAACCTTCTGCCGATTATATCATACCCCTAGGAAAGGCCCGAGTAGCCGTGGATGCCGATCCGGTGCTGGTAGAAAAGGGGATGTCGATGGGCGTTATCACTTATGGAATGGGCGTACATTGGGCGCGACAGGTAGCAGAGAAAGTACCCGGACAAATAGAAATATTAGATCTAAGAACTCTGTTTCCCCTAGATGAGGAGGCGGTATTTGATTTGGTAAAGCGGCACGGAAAAGTATTGATCTTAACTGAAGAGCCCCAAAATAATTCCTTTACCGAAGCCCTGGCCCACCGGATAACCCGTACCTGTTATTGTTACCTAGATGCGCCTGTAGAAGTGGTAGGTGCCCTCAATTTACCAGCAGTACCCATGCAAATTGCCCTGGAACAGGCCATGTTACCGGGAGTTCCCAAGTTAAGCCGCGAGCTCACCAAACTTTTGGCATTTTAGGGTAGTACCGTTTATCGGAAACCTTTATCTTTGCCCCCCGTTACTGCAAATAACCATTTTGGCGAGGTAGCTCAGTTGGTTAGAGCACAGGATTCATAACCCTGAGGTCCCGGGTTCAAATCCCGGTCTCGCTACATGTAAATCAAGGACTTACGTTAAATCGTGGGTCCTTTGTTGTTTTTGCTTGAGCAATTTTGTTTTTAATAATTCAAAGTGATGAGCCGTATGGAAGGAAGTAAAGCTGGCTAGCTCTCTTAAGGTTA
>CAMBUH010000055.1 GCA_945870985.1 Chitinophaga pinensis | reverse complement strand
CTTTCTGGCCCTGGATGTTTTCCGTGGCCTTACCATCTGTTTTATGATTATCGTAAATACACCCGGTGATGGCGGTGCCACTTTTTCTTTATTGTTACATGCCGATTGGAACGGATTTACTCCTACCGATTTGGTGTTCCCTTCCTTCTTGTTTGCCGTAGGCAATGCCCTCAGTTTTGTAATTCCCAAATGGCAAAAAAAACCCAACCAAGAAGTTTTTCTATTGGTTTCTAAGCGGGCAGCAATTATTTTTTTACTAGGGTTTTTAATGTATTGGTTTCCCTTTTTCACTTATGATCAGGGGCACCTGGTGGTTGCTCCCTTCGATCATACCCGGATTATGGGTGTGCTGCAAAGGATTGCTCTTTGTTATTGGGCAACAGCCTTGATGGTCCAGTTTTTAAATACCCGATCCGTGGCTTTTATCTGCATTTTTTTTCTACTTTTTTATTGGGCTGCATTGTATTGGTTTGGCAGTTTAACCGATCCGTTGGGCATGACAACCAATGCGGGATATTACTTTGATAAATGGCTGATGGGAGATGCACATATGTACCAAGGAGAGGGCGTTGCCTTTGACCCCGAAGGTTGGTTAAGTACCCTGCCTGCCATTGTAAATGTAGTAATTGGCTATTATGCGGGTGCTTATCTGCAAAAGCAGGGTAAAAATTATGAGGCGCTCACGCATTTGTTACTGGCAGGGGTGCTGCTTTTATTGCTGGCATACAGCTGGAATTTTTGGTTACCCATTAATAAAAAATTATGGACCGGCTCTTTTGTAATGCTCACTACAGGATTAGACCTAGTGATAATTTCCATTATTATATACTGGATTGATATACGCCAGGAATTAACGGGAGCACGTTTCTTTGAAATCGCCGGAAAAAACCCACTGGCTATCTACCTTTTTAGTGAGTTGTTCGCTGTAGTGTTGTACATCACTCCCGTTAAACCCGGGTTGAGCTTATTCCAATGGCTGTATAATAATCTTTTTAGCTTTTTGGGTCCCTATTTCGGCTCTCTGGCATTTGCCATTGTTTTTATGCTGCTATGCTGGAGTTTGGGATACTGGATGAATAAGAAAAAAATCTATCTGCGGGTTTAGCCTTAGTTTCCAAATCTAGGGCTACTAGAACTTTATTTAACTATATGATAACCCGCTAATTACAGGTTAACTTAGTAAATTGTATTGCCCTCCCACTAGAAAGTCGTACCTTTGCACCTTCAAAAACTCTCATGGAAATAAGAAATATCGCTATTATAGCCCACGTTGACCACGGAAAAACCACCCTGGTAGATCGTATATTACAAACAACCAAGGTATTTCGCGACAACCAAGAAACTGGGGAACTGATTATGGATTCGAATGATTTGGAGAAGGAGAGAGGGATTACCATATTCAGTAAAAACGCAGCTGTAATTTACAATAATTATAAAATTAATGTAATCGACACCCCAGGGCACAGTGATTTTGGGGGAGAAGTAGAACGTGTATTGAAAATGGCTGATGGCGTAATTTTGTTGGTAGATGCTTTTGAAGGTCCTATGCCACAAACCCGCTTTGTTTTACAAAAAGCACTTCAACTGAACCTGCATCCTATTGTTGTTATCAATAAAGTTGATAAACCCAATTGTCGCCCGGATGAAGTACACGATGCAGTTTTTGAATTGTTCTTCAACCTGGATGCTACCGAAGAGCAGCTGAATTTCCCTACCTATTATGGTAGCGGTAAAAATGGCTGGTTCAATGATAGCATCACCCCTACCGACAATATCCTTGCGCTGATGGATGGCATCATTAAACATGTACCGCCACCTCGCGTGAGTGAAGGACCGTTGCAATTGCAAATTACCTCACTGGATTATTCTTCCTTCTTAGGTAGAATCGCTATTGGTAAAGTAACCCGCGGTACCATTAAAGAGGGCCAAACGATTGCACTCGTGCAAACCGATGGTTCTATTAAACGCAGTAAAGTAAAAGAATTATACGTATTTGAAGGAATGGGTAAGCGCAAAGTAACCGAAGTAGTAACCGGAGATCTTTGTGCAGTGGTAGGGCTCGAAACCTTTAACATTGGCGATACCATTGCAGATATAGATACACCCGAAGGATTGCCGGTAATTAGCGTGGATGAACCTACCATGAGCATGACGTTCAGCATCAACAACTCACCGTTCTTTGGTAAGGATGGTAAATTTGTTACCTCTCGCCATTTGCGTGATCGTTTGATGAAGGAAACCGAAAAAAATCTGGCGCTGCGCGTAGAAGATGCCGATAGTGCAGATAGTTTTATGGTATTTGGAAGAGGTATTCTGCATCTTGGGATTTTGGTAGAAACCATGCGCAGAGAAGGATATGAACTTACCGTGGGTAATCCGCAGGTATTGGTAAAACAAATCGATGGAAAAAAGCATGAGCCTTTTGAAAATCTGGTAGTGGATGTTCCATCTGAATTCAGTGGAAAAGTAATTGATCTAGTAACCCAGCGCAAAGGCGAATTACAGATTATGGAATCTAAAGGAGAAATGCAACACCTCGAATTTGAAATTCCTTCTAGAGGATTAATCGGGTTACGCTCTCAAATGCTTACCAATACAGCCGGTGAAGCCGTAATGGCCCATCGTTTTGTCGATTACAAACCCTGGAAAGGCCCTATCCCCGGCAGAAATAATGGCGTATTGATTGCTAAGTTTCAGGGAACTACTACGGCCTATTCCATTGATAAACTACAAGACAGAGGAAGTTTCTTTGTAGATCCAGGAGAAGAAGTATATGTGGGTCAGATTATCGCTGAACATATTAAACCCGGTGATTTGAATGTGAATGCCGTGGAAATGAAGAAACTTACCAATCACCGCGCAAGTGGTAGTGATGATGCCGTTCGTATTACTCCAAAACTTCAGTTCTCTCTCGAAGAGTGTATGGAATATATTCAACAAGATGAGTGCATTGAAGTAACGCCAAAAATCATCCGCATGCGCAAAGTGGTATTGAATGAGGATGATAGAAAGAAAACGGCCCGCTCTATGTCAAGTGAAGCAGTTGGATAATAAGCCAAGAACATTTAATAGTAAAGTCCGATTCATTTGAGTCGGATTTTTTTTGCTAATTTTTTCGAACAATTTTATAAACCTTGGGAAGCAATTTTACGCTACCGGTTTGTTTAAAGTAGTCCACAATAAATCTTTCAATTGCGTAAGACCGGTTTGAGTGGCCGAGGAGATAAAAATATGGGGAATATTTTCGGGCAATTCTTTTACTATGGCGGCTTTCAGTTCATCATCCAGCATATCGCTTTTGCTGATGGCGATAATAAAATCTTTTTGCAGCATTTCGGGATTATATTTTTCTAGTTCCCCTACTAATATTTCAAATTCTTTTTTATGATCTGCACTATCGGCCGGAATCAGAAATAGCAGCAAGGCATTTCGTTCGATATGGCGTAAGAAGCGGTGACCCAATCCTTTTCCTTCCGCTGCCCCTTCAATAATTCCGGGTAGGTCGGCAATGCAAAACGATTTTCTGTCGCGGTATTCAACCATGCCCAATTGTGGAATGAGGGTAGTGAATGCGTAGTTAGCGATTTTGGGTTTGGCAGCGGTAAGTACACTCAACAGCGTAGACTTTCCTGCATTAGGAAATCCAACGAGTCCCACATCTGCTAACACTTTCAGTTCAATAATTTTCCAGCCTTCCACACCAGGTTCGCCAGGTTGGGAGTATTCGGGCACCTGATTGGTGGGGGTGGCGAAATGACTGTTTCCCCAGCCACCACGGCCTCCTTTCATCCAGATGATTTCCTGGCCATCTTCTAATATTTCGGCTTCTTGTTCTCCGGTTTCTTCGTTTCTTGCTACAGTACCCAGGGGCACTTCTATAATGATATCTTTACCGTCGTGACCAGTGCAATTATTTTTACTACCATTTTCACCATCGTCGGCCAGCACATTTTTAAAGTAGCGAAGGTGGAGGAGGGTCCAGAGTTGCGTGCTACCTCTGAGGATAATATGCCCGCCCCTGCCGCCATCTCCACCGTCGGGCCCCCCTTTGGCGGTAAGCTTGTTGCGCATAAAATGGCGTACCCCAGCACCTCCATGTCCGCTGCGGGCAAAAATGCGGATATAGTCAATAAAATTATTTCTTTCCGACACAGATAAGTTATGAACTGCAAAGGTACAACAAGTGTTGCCTATACCCCTTTTTATTCGGTAGGGGGATGGGTAAGATGAGGTTTACCGGTTTTATAGCAGGTGCCCTTAAAAACGGCAATCAGTTGCTGGTGCTGGTTGGTAACTTCTACCAGGTACAATCCGGTTTTTCGGGTTTCTGAAAGTCGGCGGGCCTCGGCAATCAGCACATCGCCAATGTGGGCAGGATTAGGGAAAGAAATTGACACATCCAGGGCAACAGTTATGGTACCTTCTCCGTTGGATGCATACCCGAAGGCGGTATCTGCCATGGCAAAAGTTACGCCGCCATGGGCAATTCCGAATCCATTCATCATCTCTTGCCTAACCACCATAGAAATACGACTATACCCGGGCTCAATTTTCAACAGTTGCACCTGTAACCAACTGCTAAAGGGATCTACATGGGCCAGTGCCCGGATATAATTTTCTGCAGCAGGAGGATTTGGGGTTATCATACGAAATATTCAGGGTTTAATCAATAAGCGGCAAGTTAGGTATATTTCGGTTGGTTGATTGGAGCAGCAGCGCGGCCTTTTAGTTTTTTTGATAACTTGGTTACATGAAAAAATTTTTGAGTTGTTGGTTAGCCTGCTGTTGGTATGGACTGGCATTGGCACAACCCGCTACCCGACCTTTTGAAAAAGAAGTAGCGGCATTTGCCCGGCAAGACAGTTTACATCCCCCAATTGGTAAACCTATTTTACTAATTGGCAGTTCTTCGTTTACCAAGTGGACGGATGTGCAGCAATATTTTCCCGGATATGATATTCTCAATCGGGGTTTTGGAGGATCGTCGCTGGAAGACGTACTCTATTATGCGCCACAAGTACTATTTGCCTATACACCTCGGCAGATCATTGTGTATTGTGGTGAGAACGATTTGGCAGCCAGTCCGCAACCTTCTACGAAATTGGTGTTAAAGCGCTTTAAACAGCTCTGTCGTCTCATTCGAAACCAATGGCCCTCGGTTCCGATTGTATATATTTCTATTAAGCCTAGTCCTGCCCGTTGGCAGCTAGAAAGTAGTTTTGTGGAAGCAAATGAACGTATCAAAGGCTTCATCCAAAAACAAAAAGATATCCAATTTTTGGATGTGCACACTGCGATGTTAACAACGGGGGGCGAAACTCGCCCTGAGCTGTATATTGGCGACCGGTTGCATATGAATGCAAGGGGCTATGAAATTTGGAAAAACAAGATTTCCCCCCTCTTATTGCCGGCGAAAGCTGCTGAAGGTCCAGGAAACACCCAATAAAAGATTTTGCACACCAAAATGCAGCAGTAGTAAGGGTTTACACTTCTTTTCAACAAGGGGTGAATAAATCGTTTACAAAAAATTCATATACAATTGTAACGTTGTAGGGTAATTACTGGTGATTCAAAAAAGCAGGTTCCTCAAGTAGTTCTCAACTGCCCCTCTAACCGCCCCAAAGATTGTCGATAATTACCGAATTCGGATAGCAAATGTATACCTGCTTATTTTAGCAAGTATCTTTTTTCCTTCCGGATTTTTTTGACCCTTTAAATGAAAGATAACTATGGAAAACCAATCAGAATTATTATTGAGAGAAAACAAAGATCGCTTTGTTATACTGCCTATTAATTATCCCAAAATTTGGGAAGCATACAAAAAACATGAAGCCAGTTTTTGGACGGCAGAAGAAATTGATTTGGGAAGTGATATGAAGGACTGGAATGCGATGAATGATGGGGAACGTCATTTCGTGTCTCATGTACTCGCATTTTTTGCGGCCAGTGATGGAATTGTAAATGAAAACCTGGCGGTAAACTTCATGAGTGAAGTGCAACTTCCAGAAGCTCGCTGTTTTTATGGTTTCCAGATTATGATGGAAAATATTCACTCAGAAACCTATGCGTTATTGATTGATACCTATATCAAAGACCCGCAGGAAAAGAACCGTCTGTTTCATGCTATCGAAACCATTCCTGCTGTTAAGCGGAAAGCAGAATGGGCGCTTCGTTGGATTGAAAATGGCAGTTTTGCGGAAAGACTGGTAGCTTTTGCCGCCGTGGAGGGGATTTTCTTCAGTGGCAGCTTTTGCTCTATTTTCTGGCTGAAGAAAAGAGGCCTAATGCCGGGCTTAACCTTTAGTAACGAATTGATTAGCAGAGACGAAGGACTGCATTGTGAATTTGCTTGTCTTTTATATGGCATGTTAAACAATAAATTGAGCGAGGAAGCAGTTTATAATATTATCAGAGATGCCGTAGCCATCGAGAAAGAGTTTATTACCGATGCCCTCCCGGTAGCCCTGATTGGGATGAATGCCAAACTGATGCAGCAATACATCGAGTTTGTAGCCGACAGGTGGTTGTCGGAACTAGGGTATCCCAAAATTTACAACACCACCAATCCCTTTGATTTCATGGAAATGATTTCATTGGAAGGAAAAACCAACTTCTTCGAAAAAAGAGTGGGTGATTATCAGAAAGCAGGCGTTATGGCAGGCAATCGCGAATCGCAAACCTTTTCATTGGAAGAAGATTTTTAATAATAGTGAAAACAATATCTTATCATAATTAATATCGCAGTAGCATGGAGGTTATAAAAAGGAACAATAGAAGAGAGAGTGTAAAATTCGACAAGATTACGGCTCGCATCGAGAAATTATGTTATGGTCTCGACCGTCGTTTTGTAAACGCAGTAGACGTAGCGAAAAAAGTAATTGAGGGGTTGTACGATGGCGTACCTACTACCGAATTGGATAACCTGGCAGCTGAAACAGCCGCTGCACTAACGGTTAAGCACCCCGACTATGCCTTGTTGGCAAGCCGGATTGCTGTAAGTAACTTGCATAAGAATACTACCAAGAGTTTTTCTAACACGATGCGGTTATTGTATAACTGCACGGATTCTAAAACGGGAAAATTACTGCCACTGATTGCGGATGATGTGATGAAAATTATTGAAGACAACGCTGAGTTGTTAGACAGTACCATTATTTACGACCGCGATTATGGCTTTGATTATTTTGGATTTAAAACTCTGGAAAAATCTTATCTGCTGAAATTAGATGGCGTGATTGTAGAGCGCCCTCAACATATGTATATGCGCGTTTCCATTGGCATACACAAAGATGATATTGAAAGTGCTATTAAAACCTATCACCTGATGAGTGAGCGGTGGTTTACCCATGCCACGCCCACTTTGTTCAATGCCGGAACGCCAAAGCCTCAGATGAGCAGCTGCTTCTTGTTAACTATGAAGGAAGATAGTATCGACGGAATCTATGATACCTTGAAGCAAACAGCTAAAATTTCTCAAAGTGCTGGCGGTATCGGATTAGCTATCCATGGCATCCGCGCTACAGGTAGTTATATTGGTGGCACCAACGGCACCAGTAACGGTATCATTCCCATGCTGAAAGTATTTAACGACACAGCCCGCTACGTAGATCAGGGCGGTGGAAAAAGAAAGGGGGCATTTGCGGTTTATCTCGAACCCTGGCATGCGGATGTGTTTGAATTTTTAGACCTGCGCAAAAACCATGGTAAAGAAGAAATGCGTGCCCGCGACCTCTTTTATGCACTTTGGATTCCCGACCTTTTTATGAAGCGCGTAGAAGCCGATGGTGACTGGAGTTTATTCTGCCCCAACGAAGCACCCGGGTTGCATGAAACATGGGGTGAAAATTTTGAAAATCTCTATCAGCAATACGAAGAAGAAGGACGTGCCCGCAAAACCATTAAAGCCCAGGAACTCTGGTTTGCCATTCTGGAAGCCCAAATAGAAACCGGCACACCCTACCTGTTGTATAAAGATGCGGCTAACGGAAAGAGCAACCAGCAAAATCTTGGAACCATTAAGAGTTCTAACCTCTGCACTGAAATTATTGAGTACACCTCACCCGATGAGATTGCCGTTTGTAACCTCGCATCGCTGGCCCTGCCCCGTTATGTGATTAACGGAAAATTCGATCACGATAAGTTGTATGAAGTTACCTACGAGGCAACCAAGAATCTTAATAAGATTATTGATTATAACTATTATCCGGTTGAAGAAGCCCGCAACTCTAACATGCGTCACCGACCTATCGGTTTGGGCGTACAAGGGTTAGCCGATGTTTTTATTCTACTGCGTCAACCCTTTGAAAGTGAGGAGGCACGCACATTGAACAAAGAAATTTTCGAAACCATTTACTTTGCTGCCATGACGGCCAGTAAAGACCTAGCTAAAATACAAGGCCCGTATGAAACCTATGCAGGATCACCTGTATCCAAAGCACAGTTTCAGTTCGACCTCTGGGGAGTAGAACCCTCCCTGCGCTGGGATTGGTATAGCCTGAAAGCAGAAGTGCTGAAACATGGTGTGCGCAACTCTTTGTTGGTTGCACCCATGCCAACCGCTTCTACTTCTCAGATACTCGGTAATAATGAGTGTTTCGAACCCTATACTTCTAACATTTATGTGCGCCGGGTATTGAGTGGAGAATTTGTGGTGGTAAACAAACACCTCCTGAATGATCTGATTGAATTAAACCTTTGGGACGATGAAATGAAAAATCGCATCATCTCACAAAACGGTTCTATCCAAAAAATCGATGGCATTCCCGATTCTATTAAAGAAGTATTTAAAACCGTTTGGGAAATTAAACAACGTACATTGATTGATATGGCTGCCGACCGTGGTGCATATATCTGTCAGTCACAGTCACTCAATTTGTTTGTAGATGCACCCACTACCAGTAAGTTAACTTCCATGCATTTTTATGGCTGGCGCAAAGGATTGAAAACAGGCATGTACTATCTGCGTTCTAAAGCTGCCTCACAAGCTGTGCAGTTTACCGTAGAAAAGCAAGGCGGTAAATCAGTTGAGCCATTAATCGATAAGCACAATCTTTCTGTAGTAGAGGGAGGCGCTGATGTAGAAAATAGTGGCTTGAATGGCGGTACCTGCAGTATGGAAGATGGTTGCGTAACCTGCAGCGCATAATTACAGAAGCATTACCATTTGGTATACAATACCTGTTCGATTTTCGATCAGGTATTTTTATTTTCGGGGATATAAGCCATCCACTAATATGGTAATCATGTTGTTCTCCAATTCCTCCGCAGAAATTTTCTGTTTAGAACGGTGCCAGCTTTCTATTCCGCTGATGGCATGCAAAAATATCAACACGGCCGTAGGCGCATCAATGGGTTCAATTTCTGCTGCCCGAATGCCTGCCTCAATAATGGTAGCAAAACGTTTCCGGTAAATTCTTCGTTGGTTTTGAAAATTCGAAAGATAGGGATCGGATAAATGCTTCCACTCACGATCACTTACATACACTTCTTCATAGTGGTGAACCATTTCATTGATATGAAAACGCAAGAGCTTCTCCACTTTGCCAACCGCCGGAATTTTTTCTTGCTCCACTTCTTCCATCTTCTGCATAAAACGGTTGGCCACCCCAAAGCAGAGCTCGTGCAATAACTCGGTTTTCGATTTGATGTGGTTGTATAAACTGGCAGCTTCTACCCCTACAGATTCGGCGAGGTCGCGCATGCTGGCAGCTTTAAATCCTTTCTCGCGAAATAAAATGGCCGCCTTGGCAACAATCACTTCTTTTCGCGATACGTTGATGTCTGTTTTTATCCTTGCCATAGTACAAATATAACAAACTAACATACGTTAGCGACAAATCCGATTTTTTTTATTTTTTGGTAGTATTGGCTCCCCTTGCCCCTTTCATCTTACTAAGACTACTTACTAACCTATAATAAATTACTGCGCTACCAATTCCTACGCGGAAAGCCTTAATTTCGCCCCCAACTTAATTAAAATACTATGTCGTTAGTTGTTGTAGGTACCATGGCTTTCGATGCCATAGAAACACCCTTTGGAAAAAGTGATAAAATTATCGGAGGGGCTGCCACCTATATCGCCTGGTGTGCTTCTAATTTTACCCCGGTGAAGCAGATTTCTGTGGTGGGAGGTGATTTTCCAGAAGAAGAGTTGCAAGCTCTTGCCGATCGCCAGGTAGACCTGGAGGCAGTGCAGATTAAGAAAGATGAAAAATCGTTTTTCTGGAGCGGGAAGTATCATATGGACATGAATACCCGCGATACGCTGGATACCCAACTGAATGTATTGGCCAATTTTCAACCCGTGGTGCCCGATAGCTATCAGGATTGTGAATTTCTGATGCTGGGTAATCTGGTGCCAGCAGTTCAGCGGAGCGTGATTACTCAATTAAAGAATCGCCCACGTTTGATTGTGATGGATACCATGAATTTTTGGATGGAAGTAGCCATGGATGAACTAAAAGCTACCATTGCTATGGTAGATGTGTTGATGGTAAATGATAGTGAAGCCCGTCAACTAAGCGGAGATTATTCTTTAGTGAGGGCGGCAGCAACCATCATGCAGATGGGACCCAAATATGTAATTATAAAAAAAGGTGAGCATGGCGCCTTATTATTTCACGAAAACAAAGTGTTTTTTGCCCCGGCCCTTCCGTTGGAAGAAGTATTTGATCCAACTGGTGCCGGTGATACTTTTGCCGGAGGGTTTATCGGTCATCTTGCCCGCACCAAGGATATCTCTTTCGAAAACATGAAAACCGCCATTATCATTGGTAGTGCAATGGCTTCGTATTGTGTAGAAAAATTCGGTACCCAGCGCCTGCGCGAGTTGAGTAAAGAAGATATCGCCAACCGATTGAGTGATTTTGTTCAGTTGGTTAATTTTGATATTAAATTGTACTAATCGCCCAAAAGCTCTGCTAAATAATTTTTTTGTATCTTTGCAATATGAATCGAATGAAACACATCAAACGTAATAAACTTTTCCTCCGGGGAGCGTGCTAATCGTTTGTATATGTATATATAACCAAAGCCCTCCCTGAACCGGAGGGTTTTTTATTAACCTAAAACCAAACAACCCACTAACATGAAAGTAGCCGTTGTAGGTGCCACCGGATTAGTAGGCACCAAAATGATGCAGATTCTTGTAGAAAGAAATTTCCCCGTAACCGAATTGATTCCGGTAGCATCAGAAAAATCAGTAGGTAAAATGGTTTCATTTAAAGGGAAAGAATACCCGGTTGTAAGCATGGAATCTGCCATGGCCGCCCGACCAGCTGTAGCCCTGTTTTCTGCAGGTGGCAGTACCTCCCTTGAATGGGCCCCAAAATTTGCGGAAGCAGGTATTGTAGTGATTGATAACTCCTCTGCCTGGAGAATGGATCCTGATAAAAAGCTGGTAGTGCCCGAAGTAAATGCCCAGGTGCTTACGGCTGCTGATAAAATTATTGCTAACCCCAATTGTTCTACCATTCAAATGGTGGTAGCGCTGTATCCCCTGCATCAGAAATATACCATCAAACGAATAGTGGTAAGTACCTACCAAAGTGTAACCGGAACCGGAAAAAAAGCAGTGGATCAATTATTTAATGAGCGGAAAGGTATTCAGGGCGAGATGGCCTATAAATATCCGATTGATTTAAATACGATTCCCCAAATTGATGTGTTTCTCGACAATGGGTATACCAAAGAAGAAATGAAGATGGTGAAGGAAACCAAAAAAATTATGCAAGACGACTCCATTCGGGTAACCGCTACTACCGTTCGAATTCCCGTAATTGGGGGGCATAGCGAAAGTGTAAATGTTGAATTTGAACAACCGTTCGAATTGGCTGATATTACTGCTTTGTTAGCGGCAGCTCCGGGAGTAGTGGTTCAAGACGATGTGAATGCACAAATTTACCCCATGCCTTTATGGGCGCATGAAAAAGATGAAGTGTTTGTGGGTAGAATTCGTCGCGACGAAACACAGCCCAATACCCTGAACCTTTGGATTGTTAGTGATAATCTACGAAAAGGGGCTGCTACCAATGCAGTTCAAATTGCAGAATATATGATGGCCAACGGGTTGCTCTAGTTTGGTGAAAAAGAATGGTAACTTGTAATCAGTTATGCCATTACCACTTTGAACACTTACCGGCTCACCTTCTTTTGCCGATGAAAGCTGGCCTAGAATGTAATTGCACATATACCTGCTGCCTTTCGAACTTAATACCATACTGTTGCAGAAAGATAACGGTAAGGTTATCAGTCTTCTGCCAATGATCGGTTAAGAAAAACCAGCAGGGGTTGCAGTACTGAAAACGAATGCAAAATAATTTTTGGTAAATCTGCTTGCAAAATCTGTTTATCGGATAATGGAGCAGTCGCCACCCAACTTTTCAGCTTCAGCATTTCAATAGCGGGATTATCTTTTTCATATCCCTTGGGTTCTCGGGTAAGAGACATTCCTTCCCCTTTTTCTAAACTTCCATAGGTTTTTACAAAAGCCTTTGCCTGTAAAATACCCGTAAACTCTTTCCAGTTGTAATCAATTTCTTGGCGAACTTTCTGCAGGTGGGCAGCCTCTGGCATATACAATCCACCCCCTACAAAACTTTTCCCCCCCGGTTCTATATGAAAATAATAACCAGCTAACATAGACTTTTTTCCGCCGGCCTGAATGCTTGCGCCGAAATTGGTTTTGTAGGGAGCTTTGTTTTTGCTGAATCGAACATCCCGGTTAATCCTAAACATACAATCTTTCGAACTGAGCGCAACGAGGCTACTGTCTTTTTTACTATGTTCCCGAATAATCAATTCTACCAGCTCCCTAAAATTTTGTTTTGCGGTTTCGTATGGTTTTCGGTGTTCGTCGAACCAGTCTTTGTGATTGTTTTTGGTCAATTCTTTTATAAAACGCAGCGTGGCAGGTTGTATCATGATTTTTGGCTTAGGCGGGTGAATTATTTTGTGTAGTCTGTATCAACTGAATAAATT
>CAMBUH010000054.1 GCA_945870985.1 Chitinophaga pinensis | reverse complement strand
ATCTTTAAATCGATGGGCTTCTATATTATGTGAGCGGATAATAAAAGGGATACCGGTTATTCTTCTTAATATCCAGGCCAACCAGGCATAATAAGAATGATCAATCAGCATGCAAGTAATTTCGCGCTGGCGGATTAGTTTTTTAAGTTTATACACCAGCAACAGGTTCATCCAGCTGAGGTATCCGGAATACAAAACAGGAAAAACTGATAGGTTAGCTGCCGGTTCCGGCTCATTATCGCGAGATACCAGTAGGGTAAGATTTACTCTCTTATTCAATTCAGCATAAAACGTGGCGATACTTTGCTGACCCCCATTTTCAGCGGGATATATCCGGTACGAAACAATTCCCAACAGGGTTCGGGTATCAGGATGGGTCAACGGATTGTCGGGTTTTATAAGCTTTAATAAATGCAGCAATCAGCAATAACCAGATGAGTATCGAAGATACAATACCTGCTTTACTGCTATTGTAAAATGACGCAGGTTTGAATTCGAATTTGATTCGGTGATCACCTGCCGGAACTGCTAATCCACGGAGTACATAATTGGTGCGTACAATGGGGGTTTCTTTTTCATCGATAGTTGCAACCCAACCATCTGCATAGTAAATTTCACTGAATACCGCAAATCCGGCACTGGCAGAGTGACTCTTATATTCTATAATGTCATTATCGTTATACAAGAGTGAAATGTTGGCGGTGGAATCTTTGTTAGTTATTACGGAAGTTAATCCGGCCATATCCTTTTCCAATACCAGTGCGGTATCTTTCGGATGCAGATAGGTAAGGTCCGTCATAATATCTGCATAGCTTTTTTTAGAAGATACGTTCATTACAAACCAAGCTGCACCCAATGCCTCAGGATTCTGCTGCAGTGAAATGCTTTCTCCTTGTTTCATGGGAGGCAGAATGATGTACTTAGCATTTAACATATTTAAAGCCGGAGCACAATCGGGAAAGTTGCTGAGTTGCTTCTCAATTAAATCCTGATAAATACTCAGTTTGGCGGGATGATAGCCACCCACTGCTTTGTGAAAATATGCCGTAAGGGCTCCGCTGTTAAATGCACCTGAAATACCCTGGGTTAGGTCAAGCACTCGATAGTTACTGGTATCTTTTAATATTTGCTGATCAATCGGGGTGGGTTCGAATACCGATTTGTATTCATCTCCATCCTGATAATTTTCGGAATTGAAATATTTTACATCAATCATCATCACATCCACAAAAGCAAAAAATCCTATGGCAGCAATCGCAACCACCGGCTTCAGCTTATTTTTTATCAGTAGCCAGCATAATCCCGCTGCCACCAGAATAAAGGCTAGGCTTCTGATTAGGGATCCCAGAAATAAATCTTTACGATCTTCCCTTAACCCATTAACAAAAGAACGCACTGGTGCTTCCAGGGCCTCTTTTTGTTGAGGATCTTTAATGCCGCTGATTTGTTTTAACAAGAATCCGTCACTAGATTCGCTGGAAAAGTCTCCGCTGAAATAAACTATAACTGCAATCAGAAAAATACCCCCTGTAAGGAATAAGCCTTTTTTGAATTTACTAAATAATAATTTTTTATCTGTTTCTGAACTAATAATCTGCAATGCCATTACGGCGAGCATACAAAACAACAGGGTAGGGATAACCAATATCATACTCGGCGCTCTGAATTTGTTATACAGTGGTAATACATTTAGTAAGGTGCCGGTAAATCCTTCAAAATATTTGCCCCAACTCATAAATAGGGTTAGCACAATTGCTGCCAAGATCCATCCGAGATGTTTTTTATCAAGTAAGAAAAATCCTAGCAGTGCTATAAAGCAAATTATGGCTCCTGCATAGGGAGGTCCCGAAGTGCCTTCGGTAATTCCTCCCCAATAAAATGGAAAATTGATCAGCTGTTGACCTAATTCTTGGGGCATTTGTTGAATAGCTTCGAGTGCTTTAGATTTATCCTCTGCCACTTGTCGATTATCGCTGCTGCCACCATAAACATAGGGGAACATCATTACCAAACTTTCAGAAGGGTAAATACTATAACTTAATGCATAGTCTTTGCCAAGTCCGGTCTTGGTTTTCCCGCTTTTAGTATTATCAGCTAATTCACTTCCGCCCCGGATGGTGGCTTTTGAATAACTATAGGTAGTAAATAAAGTAATGGCATTCACCATTACCCCAAGGGCAGCTGCTACTATCACCAATCCGGCAGCACGGGATAAATGTTTCCAATCCTTTGCACGAATCCATTGTATGCCAAATCCTATACTCATAATAAGAGCCAGTATCAGCGCATAATAAGTTATCTGTAAATGATTGGAAGCAACTAATAAAGCTGTAAACAAAGCAATAAGTGCTGTGCCCATCCAATAATTTCGTTTTTCATATAACATCCATAAACCAGCCAAAAAGGCAGGTAAGTAAGCAATGGCCTGCATCTTTGTGTCGTGGCCAACGGCTACAATTATGGGATTATAGGTTGCATAGGCATACGATAAAGCTCCCGTGATACCAATGGCTACTCGGGTACCTATCACTTGTGTTAGGATGTAAAAACACACGCAGGCGAGGAAAAAAAAGCTGATTGGCTTCGGTAGATTTAAAGTGAGAACTTGATTCACATATCCAATAGAAACCGGATTGCTGCCCACACTCGTGATTTGAAAAGCAGGCATTCCACTAAAAATCCCGTTCGACCACAAGGGGAAATGTCCATGCTTTTCTTTATACGCAAAGGAATTTTGCGCCATCCCCTTCCATTGGGTTACATCCATTTGTTGAAGCACTTTTCCCTCGAGGGTGGGCTTGCAATAAATGAGGGCAACTGCTAAAAAAATACCAATTGCCAGTAAATGGGGCGCTACTTGGTTCCAAATCGTTTTTTTCATCATTTCGAGCTTAATTATGGCAAATTAATGGTATTTTGATTCATAATTTATGAATTGGACTTTATTTTTATCCCGAATAGCCTGGATTGCCAATGCTTGTTTTCTAGCTTCTTTATGGATTATGTATGGAAACCAAACCATCATCCCCGAATCAATCCAAAGTACACTAGTAGTTTTGGGCTGGATGATTGCCCCGTTGCTCAATTTAACTATCCTGATTATTCTATTTGTTTTCCGTAATCCCCCCAAACCCATCCTGCTGGCAAAGTTTTATCCGGTATATTTACTTTTTTTGATAGTTCAGCTCCTTTACATAACAAAAATAATATGATCAACACCATCTTGAAAGATAAGTCCACTAAGCTTTTCATCTCCATCTGTGCTTTTTTTGTGGCGAATGCGTTAATAGCGGAATGTATTGGCGGTAAAATTTTTTCCCTTGAAAAATTATTGGGTGTCAACCCGGTTAATTTCACTTTATTTGGTCAAACGGGCTTATCATTTAACCTTACCTGCGGCGTTTTACTTTGGCCACTTGAATTTGTTATTACCGACATCGTTAATGAATTTTATGGCCCCAGTGCTGTAAAGCGCATCAGTTATACGGCAGTGGTATTAATCAGTTATGCGTTTGTAATGTTTTATGGGGCTATGAATATCCCACCTGCTGATTTTTGGATTACCTCTAATACCGAGGGCGGCATTAGCAATATGCAACTGGCTTTCTCCGGTATTTTTGGTCAGGGTATGTGGATTATACTGGGAAGCCTAACCGCATTCTTAGTTAGCCAGATTGTAGACGTGATTGTTTTTCACCGCATCAAAAAAGCCACCGGTGAAAAATGGATCTGGTTGCGGGCTACCGGCTCTACGATGGTGAGTCAGCTAGTTGACAGCTTTGTAGTTTTATTCATTGCCTTTAAATTAGGTAAGGGCTGGAGTTGGCAGTTGGTAGTTGCCATTTGCCTCATGAACTACTTATATAAGTTTACCATGGCAGTTATATTAACGCCGGTGATTTATATTGTAGATGGTCGAATAGAAAAATACCTGGGTGCCGATGTTACGAGAAAAATGAAACGGTCGGCAATGGGAAAAGATGAAGAACCTTTTATAAATATTCCCGCTGCCGGATAAGTTCCATTACTACCCGGTCGATGGGTAAGGTCATGCAATCGGGATGTATATCTTCCCAGTTAATCCACCTAAAAACTTCTGATTCGCCCTGTGGATCAGCAATCTGATGGGGTGCAAAATCAAAGGGTTTTTCTTTTACATCTAGGATTAGGGGGCTTGACGGATGCACCTGATAGTAAATAGATATAATTTGGTCTGTAAGGTTAAAAGCCGAAATCTGAAAAAAATCGGTGGTATATAAATGTTCGCCCACTGTTACATGTAAGCCGGTTTCTTCCTTAAATTCTCTTTGTAAACAGTCCCGCGTTCCTTCGCCAATTTCCAGTCCGCCCCCGGGTAACTTGGTAATAAATTGGCCGCGTATAAACTCATCACTTACCAGCAATCGCTTTTTTTCATCCAACAAAATACCGTAAACCCGCACATTGAATAATGCCATTTTAAAACCATTTTCTTTTCATAAAATACCAACTTAGTAAAAAAGAAACCAGCAACGATAAAATAACAGGAATGTAAAAGGCATGAGGCGAATGCATAAATGGAATTTCCACATTCATGCCATAAATTCCTGCCACAAGTGCAGGTAGTGATAGAACGATGGTGATAGAAGTAAGCCGCTTCATTACGGCATTCAGGTTATTGCTGATGATACTTGCAAATGCATCCAGTGTACTGGTAAGTATGTTGGTATAGATATTCGCCATTTCAAGGGCCTGACTGGTATCAATGATTAAATCGTTCAGCAATTCGCGCTCTTCTTCATTCAGCCCTAAAAAGTTCGTTCTTTCTAGTTTCATCATCAGCAACTCATTGCTGCGAAGGGCGGTAACAAAATATACTAAGCTTTTTTGAATCCGCATCAGGTTGAGTAAATCTACATTGCTATTACTCTCGTATAAACTGTTCTCGTATTGATTTCTACGGTGATTGATTTCCTTCAAAAATTCCATGAAGTTATGAACCACTTTCTCAAACACCTTCAAGAGCATGATATTTTTTTTATCGGGATGCCGCTTTTGAAAGGAATTTAGAAATTTTTTGATGGCTCCATTGTCGAAGGAGTTTACGGTAACAATTTGGGTTTCGGTAAGGATGATACAAATGGGAATCGTGATATAAAAAGCATCACTATCGTTAAAGGAATTATTTTCGGTAGGGGTTTTGATAACCACAAATTTTACTTGATCTTCATGTTCAAATCGAGGTCTTTCATCTATGTCTAATGAGTCGCGTAGAAATACAATGGGAATCTCAAGGGCTTCGCTCAAATCGATAAACTCCTCGTCTTTAAATGGCGGAACCAGATTTACCCAGATTCCTTTTTCGGGCTTGTCTATCTCAATGGTTTGACCTTCAATGTTTTTAAAATACTGTATCATGCTGCTCCAATAAAAGCGTTAGTCGTTCAATGTAATATTTCCTTCAAAAACCGATTCGGCTGGTCCGCAGAGCCAAATATGTTCAAATTGATTTTCTCCAGTACGGGTAAATTCCACTGCCAGTTCTCCACCACGGGTAGATACTTGCATACGGTGTTTGCCTAACTGTTTGGGTGAAAATACCAGCGCTGCTGCCGTAACACCTGTTCCGCAACTGAGGGTTTCATCTTCTACTCCCCGCTCATAAGTTCTTATGCGAAGTGTGGATGCGGTTTGCTGAACAAAATTTACATTAATTCCTTGCTGAGTAAATCGAGCACTATAGCGAATTGCACGCCCTGCTTTAACAACATGCATAGCATCTACTTCTTCTACCGCCTGCACATAATGGGGAGACCCGGTATTCAGTACCCAATCGCCCTGATAAATTTCTATTTGTGAAACCGGATTCATTTTTAAGTGAATCGATTGGGTTTGCATATCTAAAAATGCCTCATGCATTCCATCCACTGCCCAAAAAGAATACACTGGAGGTCTAATACCTAGATCATAGGCAAATCGAGTTAAGCACCTGCCGCCATTGCCACATAAACTACCTTCACGCCCATCGGCATTGTAATAAATCATTTCAAAATCAACACCCACTTTTTCGCGTAAAATCATTAATCCATCGGCACCAATACCCAAACGACGGTGGCATAAAAAGGCGATTTGTTGTTCGGAAAGTGTATAGCTATTTGTTCTTCCATCCAACACAATGAAATCGTTGCCTGCTCCCTGATATTTATAAAATGGTATTTTCATACGCCTAATTTTACTTTGTTGGGTTACCATATGCAAATATGCACTCATTTATAGGAACCTCAAGGTTGTTCACTGATAATTTGTAAAGTTTTTTGAATCAGGCGGTCAACCGTTTCTGCAGCTTGATCGCTAAATTTTTGTACTACTCGGTTGGCTACGATTGCGCTTAAACTAAGGCAGTGGTGGCCCATAAGTTTTCCTAAACCATAGATGGCACTGGTTTCCATTTCAAAATTGGCTACCCTGTAAGCTCCGTATTGGAAACTGGTTAGTTGTTCAATCAGGTTTCGGTGTGCAGTATTCAGTCGCAGGATACGTCCCTGTGGGCCATAAAACCCCGGGGTAGTAACGGTAATGCCCTGATGAAATCCTGTTACAAAATTCTTCAGAAGATGAATGCTTGCCTTAGCAATATAGGGGTTCACGCCGATATTAGTGATTTGGGTATGTTGGTTGAATGCCTGCAAAACTTCCTGATCGGCCGAATGGGTTTCTCGTTGATAAAATTGCAACAGATTATCAATTCCTATGCCATGAGTACTAGCTACAAAAGAGTCTACCGGTATATCTACCTGAAGGGATCCGGCTGTCCCAATCCGAATAATTTGTAAGGATTGTAAATCGATGCGGGGTAAACGGGTGGCAAAATCGATATTCACCAACGCATCCAATTCATTCAGCACAATGTCGATATTATCGGTACCGATGCCGGTGGATACCACCGTTATTCTTTTTTTGCCGATATATCCGGTATGAGAAATAAATTCACGGTGTGCCTGTTGCACTTCTATCCGGTCGAAATACTGGCTAACTGTTGCTACCCGGTCGGGATCACCTACGGTAATAATGGTATTAGCAACTTCCTCAGGTTGTAGGTTCAGGTGATAAACGGCTCCCCGATTATTGATAATCAACTCACTGGATGCAATGGGCGTCATGGGATTCTTTTCCACAAAATTCGGTATTAATTATTTTACGGATGTAAATTTCCTTTCTTTGCCGTAAATTTGTTGAGAAATTGATGCGTTCACGCTTCTTTTCATTTAATCAGGTTCCGTGGCCGAGTGGTTAGGCAGAGCTCTGCAAAAGCTTCCACAGCGGTTCGAATCCGCTCGGGACCTCTGCAAATGCCCCCGATTTCGGGGGTTTTTTCATACCATTATTTTGCATTATGAAGTATGCTAATTGGATAGGTTGTGTAAGTTGTCTGCTGCTGGTTGCCGCTGTATTTCAACCTTGGATATTTATTCCTTCTGTGCATTTAACCATTAGTGGCTGGCATGCGGAGGGAACCAATTTTGGGAAACCCGGTTTAGTGCCATTAGTATTGTGCAGCATCATGGCCCTATTATTTTTGCTACCCAAAGTATGGGCAAAACTGGTGACTATTTTATTAGCCACGATGCAATTAGCCTGGATGATTCGAAATTATATCCTGCTTACTACTTCCTTTATTGGGGAAGTACCCGACAAAACCTGGGTTCTGCAATCCCTTGTTCCGCTTTCTCTGGTAATAATTTTGATGAGTTTTCTTTCCAAAGCTCCCTTAAAATCATCTAACCCATCCTAAGCAGACTTAGGATAATTCTTCCAAAGCAGTCGCAATAACCTGAACGGCTTCCCTGATTTGTTCCGACGTGATAATGAGTGGTGGCGCAAACCTGATTTTATCACCGTGGGTGGGTTTAGCGAGTAATCCTTTCTTCATCATGCGTAAGCACAAATCCCAGGCAGCTTCTGGGTTAGGGTGTTGAATAACAATGGCATTTAATAAACCCCTGCCTCTAACTTCTTTGATAAATGGGGAAGAGAGTTCGTTGAGTAATTGTCTGAGTAACTGCCCCTGGCGTTCTGCATTTTCAATCATATTTTCCGTTACCAGCACTTGAAGTGAGCGCATTGCTACTGCACAGGCTAGTGGATTACCCCCATAAGTTGATCCATGTTCACCAGGTTGAATGGTTAACATGATTTCATCATCTGCCAATACTGCCGAAACAGGTAAAGTGCCTCCACTCAGTGCCTTGCCCAGAATAAGAATGTCGGGCCTTACTCCTTCATGGTCACAAGCCAGCATTTTGCCGGTTCTTCCCAATCCCGTTTGTATTTCATCGGCAATCATCAATACTTTATGGCGGGTGCATAATTCCCGAACACCGCGTAAATAGCCATCATCCGGTATTACTACGCCTGCTTCGCCCTGAATCGGTTCGAACATAAATGCAGCAACATTCGGATCGCGAAGCGCAGCTTCCAATGCAGCCAAATCGTTGTAGGGTACGGAAACGAATCCGGGCATAAAAGGGCCAAATCCTTCAAAACTACTGGGGTCGCTAGACGATGAAATAGCAGCGAGGGTGCGTCCCCAAAAATTGCCTTCCACAAATACGATGATGGCTTGATTAGCCGGTACACCTTTCTTTTGGTAGGCCCAACGACGGGCTAATTTTAAGGCCGTTTCACCCCCTTCTACCCCCGTATTCATCGGGAGCACTTTTTGGTACCCGAATAATTGGGTTATATAGGCTTCGTATTCGCCCAATAGATTATTGTGAAATGCACGCGAGGTAAGGGTTAGGGTTGCTGCCTGCTGTTGCAAACTATCTATAATGGCGGGGTGGCAGTGACCTTGATTTACGGCAGAATATCCGCTGAGAAAGTCGAAATATTGTTTTCCGTCTACATCCCAAAGAAAAACTCCTTTTCCGCGTTCCAATACAACCGGCAAAGGATGATAATTATGCGCTCCATGGCGCTCTTCTAAATGTATAAAAGTTTGGGTATTACCCGAAATAATAGGTGTGAACATACAATCTAATAAAAAGTGAAAAAATCAGTAAAAAAAGGCAAAGAGAATCAACCCCTAACGGGATGGTCGAGAAAATCTAAATTGTGGTTGAGAAAACACATAGTATACTGATAGAATCATAAAGTTAATCATTTACTTTTACTACACACAAAATTTCTCATATCCATAATAATCGTTATGAAGTTGCTTAAAATTTTTTTTCTGATATTGGTATTATTGGTAGCCGCCTTATCTGTATTTGCCTGGGTTAGCGGCAAAACTTATTTGTTTAGTGTGGCCGTGCATAATTTTGCTAAAATTGATGACTACCGATTTTTCACTAACCAATCAGTGGCTATTGGAAACCCACAGCCCTGGCCGGTTTCGAAGCAGTATAATCAGGAAACGATTCCTGATAGTACCCTTTCACTGCTCGAAGAACTGGAAACGATTTCCTTGGTTAAAATAAAAGGTGACTCCTTGGTATTAGAGAAATATTGGGATGGTTATAGTGATAGTTCGCTATCAGGCTCATTTTCTATGGCAAAAAGTATCACCAGTCTGTTAGTAGGAGTGGCAATTCGGGAAGGGAAAATTCAATCGGTGAACCAGCCTGTGAGTGATTTTCTTCCCTCTTTTAAGGAAAGCGATAAAGCTGCTATTACCCTGAAAGATTTGCTAACCATGAGTAGTGGAACGGATTGGGATGAATCGTATTTGAATCCCCTCAGCGTAACTGCCGAATTGTATTATGGTACTGATGCAGCAAAAACTGCCTTGTCGGTGAAAATGAAAAATCCTCCCGGAAAAGTGCATTATTACAAAAGTGGCGATACCCAATTATTGGGTTTGGTAATTGAAAAAGCTACTGGTGTTTCACTCAGTGAATATGCCGCCGAAAAGTTGTGGAAACCTCTGGGGGCACTACATCCAGCCTTATGGAGTGTTGATCATGAAAATGGAGCCGTTAAAGCGTATTGTTGTTTTAATACCAATGCCAGAGATTTTGCTCGGATTGGTCAATTGATGATGCAAGGCGGTAAATGGAATGGCGACGCCATTATCGACAGTAGTTATTTTGCCCAATCCATCACACCTTGTATGGTAAAGGATACGGACGGAAATCCCTGTGACTATTACGGATATCAATGGTGGATAGATCCGGAGCATCCCGAAGTATTTTATGCAAGGGGTATTTTGGGGCAGTATATCATTGTAATCCCCTCTAAAAAAACCATTTTGGTTCGTTTGGGTAAAAAAACCGCTAAAAAGCGGGTGCATACCGTGCCAACAGAAGTAAGGTATTTGATTAATTGGGGACTGGCATCCGAGTAATTCAGTTTTTTTACAATACGAACTTGTTGAATCCATGGTGAATGTGCCTTCAGTTGCAGTAGTTATTTTAAATTATAATGGTAAAAACTGGTTAGAACAGTTTCTGCCACAGGTTTTAACAACCGATTATCCGGGGTTGGAGGTTATTATTGCTGACAATGCATCCACCGATGATTCAATCAGCTGGCTAAACCAAACCTATCCTGCTGTTCGATTGATTCAGCTATCTCAAAATCTTGGATATGCTGGCGGTTATAACCGGGCATTGGAGCAGGTAGTAGCCAAATATTTTGTGCTATTGAATTCGGATGTATCTGTGCAGCCGGGCTGGTTAGGGCCGTTAATTACCTGTATGGAATCGAGTTCAAATATAGGGGCTGCACAACCAAAAATTCGTTCTTTTCATAGGCCCGATTTATTTGAGTATGCTGGGGCAGCCGGGGGCTGGTTGGATGCCTGGGGCTATCCCTTTTCTCGGGGCAGGGTGATGGATAAAATTGAGCCAGATAAGGGTCAATATAATGATAATGCACCTATATTCTGGGCCACAGGTGCAGCATTATGCGTTAGTAGGGAAGCCTGGATGGCGGCTGGTGGATTGGATGAGGTGTTTTTTGCGCATCAGGAAGAAATAGATTTGTGTTGGCGCCTGCAATTATTGGGCTATCAGGTTATAGCATGTGGTAGTTCGGAAGTTTATCATGTTGGTGGAGGTACTTTGCCGGTTGGATCGCGGAAAGTGTACTTGAATTTCAGAAATAATCTGCTGATGCTGGGTAAGAACCTATTACCGGCAGAACAATTCTATACAATACCCATTCGGTTTGCTTTAGATGGGATTGCCGCCTGGAGGGCCTTACTAAGTGGCAGGGGAGGAGAGTTTATTGCCATTGCCCGGGCGCATATGTTTGTATTGGGCTGGTGGATTCGGGGTAAAAACAAGCCGAGTAAAGCCCGGAAGCCCATTCGATCATTGGTGGGTGTGTATAATGGCATGGTGTTAGTTGACTATTTTTTATGTGGAAAAAAACTCTTTTTGGAAATTATACGGATTAACCCGTAATTATTTGAGTGGGAACCTTATTTTTGCACCGTAATTTAAAAATATGGCACACGAAACCACCGAAACCTCCGAAAAGGACATTACCACTAACTGGATTAGTTCATCCCGTTTTTTATTTTACTTACATGTTTTTTGTATCCTGGCCTTTGTATTAGGGGGATGTTACAAATTGTACAACCATCGGTATCTTGGTAAGCCAGATGTGGAAGTACAGAAAAGTTCTCAGTACACACCAGAATATAAATAATTAACGAAAATTTTGTTTATCCCTCAGGGTTAATTAATTTTGCCGTCCACTTGTTCTTATACAACCAGCGAAAGTAGCTCATTTGGTAGAGCACGACCTTGCCAAGGTCGGGGTGGCCGGTTCGAGCCCGGTCTTTCGCTCAAATCCCGTTTGCGATAGCGGCCGGGATTTTTTTTTGCCCTGGTGGTGGAATTGGTAGACACGCAGGACTTAAAATCCTGTTCGCCGCAACGCGAGTGCGGGTTCAACTCCCGCCTGGGGCACGCGCAAAAGCCGACCGTTTGGTTGGCTTTTTTTATGCAACTTTTGGAAAGTTCAGAACTTTCCAAAAGTTCTGAACTTTCCAAAAGTGGGGGACTTTGCCCCCCTTTTTCAATTTTTCGACTGTATTCTCAGTTATCCCTATTATTTTCTTCTGTAACTAAAGTTACCCAGCATGCCCTTTTAACTCTATAGTTTTGCATAATGAAATGGATAAGCCAATCTACATTACTTATTGCAGGAATCTTTACCGGTTCCATTGGGGGATATTTGTATTATCACTATGTTGGCTGCGTAAGTGGCACTTGTCCCATTACCACCCACCCTATAAATAGTACCCTGTATGGGGCAGTGTTGGGTGGATTACTCTTTAGTTTGTTTCAACGCGAAAAAATCAGTCAAGAATAAATTGTAAAGAATTATGCGAAAACAGGCATTCAGAATAGAAACTGTTTGAACGATTACCATATGTACTATCTATTCACTTTATTTCATCAAACCCAATTTAAAATATGCTTAGCTTTTTAAAAAAATTATTCGGCACTGCGCCAGCTGTAGATTACACAAGTTTAGTAAATAACGGTGCCCAGATAGTAGATGTGCGTTCGCCCGGTGAATACCAATCCGGACATATCAAGGGCTCAATAAATATTCCCTTGCAGGAATTAGGCAATAAACTGAATATGCTTGATAAATCTAAACCCATTATCACCTGCTGTGCCAGTGGCATGCGAAGTGCTTCAGCCAAAAGCTTGTTGCTTCAAAAGGGATTTAGCTTAGTGTATAATGGTGGTGGGTGGGCAAGCTTACAAAAATAAATTGTGATAAATTGTAAGATCAATCTTTCAATTAGGGAAGTAGTAATAATTTAGTAACTTTTAAAGTATCTGTAACAGCCTAATCATGTTTACTTTGCAATCAATTTTTTTGATTAGAAAACTTAATGGAAGGTATGGTGAAGCTAGTTGTATTTGATATGGCGGGTACCACAATTGATGAAGATAATGTGGTGTATAAAACACTTCAACAATCTATAGAATTAGCTGGGTACCCCTGTTCATTAGAAGATGTTTTGGCCGAAGGAGCCGGAAGAGAAAAGTATCAAGCGATTCAGCAAATTTTGCAGGTGTTCCATCATTTGGAAGATGATTCAATT
>CAMBUH010000053.1 GCA_945870985.1 Chitinophaga pinensis | reverse complement strand
CGGCGTAGAAAATGTAATTATCAGTGCTACCGGATACACCGGTGCTGGCGGCGTAGAAATTTATTTCGAAGATCAGGGCGATGCAGCTATTACCATTTGGCATGCATTGATGGAGGCGGGAAAGTCGCACGGAATTAAACCAATCGGCTTAGGTGCTAGGGATACCTTACGATTAGAGATGGGCTATTGTTTATATGGCAACGACATCAATGATACCACTACGCCACTGGAAGCGGGGTTAGGATGGATTACCAAGTTTACCAAATCATTTACTGCCCACGAAATATTAGCAGCTCAAAAAGCCGCAGGGGTTACCAAAAAGTTGGTAGGATTTGAAATGATTGACCGGGGTATTCCACGCCATGATTATGAAATACATGATGCAACCGGAGCCAAGATTGGCATAGTTACCAGCGGTACCCAATCTCCCACACTTGGAAAAGCCATTGGAATGGGATATGTGGCCAGTTCTCATGCATCGGAGGGAACGGAGATTTTTATTTCCATTCGGCAAACCCCCGTTAAAGCCCGGGTAGTAAAGCCTCCTTTCCATTAATCGGCCTGCTTATCGGATAATTGCCGGATATTTTTCTGCCGACGGCTGTTTTTTCACAATCAGTACCCGCTCTTTATCGAGCAGTAAGTAGCCGTATTCGTAACAGAAATAGTACAATTGTCCATTTCGGTTGGTATAGGTATGGGTAAAGTACTGAAATCGAAACCCCATACTGAATAAGCGATATTGCGGTGCCCGGGCCATGAAGCGATGATTCAGTAATAGCCGCTCTAGTATTTTTCTGTTTTTCCGTAAATTCTGGTTGATGTTGCGCACATATTCGTGGGTTTCGCAATATTGTTGGTTATGGAAAACATTGCGGCAATATTCGTCACAATATTTTTTATCTGCCCTACCCCGAACCTCTCTTCCGCAGGCAGGGCATATTTTAGTTGATTCCGACATGGGAAATAATATTTTATACGACTGCTAAAATAACCGCCATTAAAGGCTTCCCATACCGTATTTATACCTGTGATTTACATCTTTTGGAATCCGTGCTTTCACCCAAAAAACGTTTTTAAACGCTTATAAACGGATATAAGCGTTTAAAATTCGCTTAGCGATATTCGCCTGCTTCATATTTGTTGGGTAAATGCAGCCAATGCTGCAATCATTCATTAAACCTAATTATATGAATCAGGTAAAAAACAAAGTACAGTTGATTGGTCATCTGGGTCAGGATCCAGACATTAAAACCTTTGAAAACGACAAAAAAGTAGCCAATATGAGTTTGGCTACCAGCGAGCAGTACAAAAATGCGCAGGGTGAGAAAGTTACCGAAACACAGTGGCATTCTGTGGTGGCCTGGGGTAAATTGGCAGAGATAGCCGAGAAGTACTTGGTAAAAGGCACCGAAGTGGTGGTAGAGGGCAAATTGGTAAATAAAAATTATACCGACAAGCAAGGCATCAAACGATATGTAACCGAAGTGCAGGCCAACGAGTTGCTGATACTTACAAAAAATAAGTAATAAAAAGCCGTGACGCGTCCGGAGCAAGCAAACAGCAGCCGGATCGGGAAGGGTAGGGTAACCTGTTATGCTGTTTATCAGATGGTTAGTATCTTTGCTGCATGTTATCCCAACCTCCTGCCCTTCACACGGTTTTATCGCCTCGTTTGTTGGATTTGTACGATTTGAGCGGAACCGTAGTAGTAGTTATAGATGTATTTAGAGCAACCTCAACCATTGCTACTGTTCTGCACAATGGTGCCAGCCGTGTGATACCGGTAGATTCGGTGGAGCAATGTATTCGTATTGGCAACGATACGGGTGGCATAACTGCTGGGGAGCGAGATGGAAAAGTAATCCCTGGATTGTTGTATGGCAATTCACCAACTGAATATCCGCGGTCGTTTATTGAAAACAAAACGCTGGTTTTAACCACCACCAACGGAACTCGTTTGTTGCACAAAGCTTTGCAAAACGGGGCTGCCGATGTAATCACGGGGTCTTTTCCTAATCTATCGGCTGTTTGCGACTATCTACTGCAGCAAAAAATGCCGGTAGTACTGGGTTGTTCGGCCTGGAAAGACCGTGTGAATATTGAAGATGCCCTGTTTGCCGGAGCCGTTATCAGTCGTATAAAAGAACATTTTACCATCCACTGCGACAGCAGCTTGATGGCCGAAAATTTATATAACCAGCACCGCAGTCAGCTGCCCGATTTTATTCGGTTAACCACCCATTGGCACCGCCTAGCAGCATATGGGTTGGAAAAAGATTTATTGTATTGCGTAACCCCTGATGTTGCCAATGTATTACCCCGATATATCAATGGGGACTTGTTAGTAAGCGAGTAGCCTGATAGGATTATAACTATATAGTCTTTTTTGGGGGTATTTTCAGCCCTCAACGCAGTTAGCGCTATCAATGGTAAGCATATAGTTGTTTTTAGATTTAGAGGGTTTGCATACAAACGAGCTGCCTGTTCGGTTCATCTGAAGTGGTAAGTTGGGGTTTTCCACAACTTGTTAATGTTCCGGTTAATTCTACCTGAAATGAATGTTTTGGATTGGGAAAGCCCCCTGCTTTTCGTTACTTTTGCAACTTGCCCTTTTTTAAAAAAACAGGTAACGCCCTGTTTTAAGGGATAGAGCGAAATGAAAGGATTTTATGGCATTACCCTATCTGATTAAGCATATACACAACAACGGAACCGACGAGGTGATTCGCAGAGGAAAGCGAATACATAGTATGGGAAATGTTGAGCTGGTTGAATTCGACGACCTGATGGGGAATATAGTAATGCGGGTAAAAGATGATGGATACGCAACTTACTATAAGATTCATATTAATCGATATAAAGACCCCAAAACCATCAACCTTCGGTGTACCTGCCCTTACAACTTATCTGAAATTTGCCGCCACAAAGCCGGGGCACTTTTTCAATTGCAAGATTTGCTAGATAAAAACATGCTCGGCAACAAAGAGCTGGAATACGATCAACGACATACAGTTGTTAAGATGAAGCAGCTGGAACTGAAATTGATCCGCATGCTTTCTTCCCGCGACAATTTTGAAGCTGCTGAAAATTTTTTACGCAGCAGTCGTGCTGCAATATTAGAAGCAAAAGACGAGTGTGTAATTGCATCGGTTGACTGGGAAGGGGAAACTTTTCAGGTAATTATCCGGAAAAATGAGGAACGGAATTTTGACACCAGTTGCCATTGTGAATCTGAAAAAGAACATCCTTTATGCATTCATAAAGACATCGTTTTTTTACAGCTATTGCGCAATTTTGGGGCAGGATATTTTGATACTATCCGAAATCTTGACAAAGAAAAAAACAAACTGTTATCTCTTTACGGGTACTCGTTAAGCGACGACTTAACTGGGAAATTTGAATTTACATACACAGATGGCAAGCCGTATCTGCGGGTGCTTGATACTTCTATAAAACGCGTAGCCCAGGCTATGCCGGTAGCATCGGTGCAGGAAAGCAGGTCTCTGCCTGCAGCGGAGGCCGAGCGCTGGGAACGAGCAGCAGCGCAGCCAACAACGGTTTCAGTTCAGCAGCTGGGTGTAGTATTGGCAATGGAGGGAGAACTTTACCAGCCCTTGCAGTTTATAGCTATTCAGGGAGAGCCAGATGAAACTCAAAGCAAGTACATATCAAAAGTTACTCGGCTAGATATCAGCAAATACATTGATCAAGACGTATTTAGCGATGATGATAAAGCTACCCTGGAATTACTGAGAAAACTACAGCCCTCGGAAGTAAGCAAGTTCTTAGATAAGAATTCCCCTTTTTCAGGCATCTGGGAAAATATTATTCATCAACATGAAGGCGGGTTGCCAGATGAAACCAAAAGTTTGGTAATAGAATATCTGTTCCCACGCATTCGGAAGCTTTTCGCACAGATGAATCAAAGTGCCTACTTTTTTTACCTCACTAAGGGAAAAACTTTTACTACCGCTCAGTTGAAGAAGGCAGAACCAATTGACGAGCCCCTTGTTCCTGAATTTATGGTTAACTATGCCAACGATCAGTATGAAGTTAGTTGCAGTGTGGTAACTCCGGAAGGGGAATTTAGCATTGCAGACAATGAGTTGGATACTCCCTTATTGTTTGCAAGGGAAAATCGTTTTTATCAATGGCAGAAAAAAGAAGATATCCTGCATCTGATTAAATTTTTGCCTTCTGGCACAGTGGTAATACCTGCTTCCAGTTGGTCGGATGCATTGAAGGATTTTGTTTTACCCCTCTCGAGAGAATACCGTGTTCAGTTTAATAATGTGCTGAAAGAGGAAGTGAAAGATGAGAAGCCGGAGATGAAGGTATTGTTGCGGGAAAGAAACGACAACCTCTTATTTGTTCCGGTATTCAGTTATCGCGGGCACGAGGTTAAAGCAGGCGATAAGCCCCAGGTTTATATACCGGCGGCAGACCGGCTATTAATCATAAAGAGAAATCTGCCTGCAGAGGAAGCCCTTTTGGCCAAATTACGCTCGCTGCATTCCGGATTTACAGAAGTAGACGGAGGTATACTTGCGCTAAAAGGAGCCGAAGTGCTCAAGAATAATTGGTTTTTCTTGTTTGTGGATGCCGTAAAGGAACAGCATATTCAAGTATATGGATTTGAGGCCTTGAAAAATTTCCGATTCAATACTGCAAAGCCTTCAACCAAAATACATATCAGCAGCAATACCGATTGGTTTGATGCAAAAGTGGAAATCAGTTTTGGAAATCAGAAAATAACGGTAGATGATGTTAAAAAAGCCCTGGCAAATAAACAGCAGTTTGTTCAACTGCAGGATGGTTCGCTTGGAATTTTACCAGAAGAATGGTTAAAAAAATATGCGCTGCTGTTCCGGGTAGGAGATGGAAAATCCGGTAACATGAAGCTGAGTAAATATCATTTTAGTGTAATTGAAGAACTCTATCTTCAGCGCGATGAAGAAGAATTGTTTTTTCAACTGGAAGAAAAATATGAACGGCTGCGGGAGAATCATTCTATCAAACCCATTCCAGCTCCGGCGCATTTGAAAGAGATATTGCGGCCCTATCAGGAAAGTGGCTTTCAATGGTTAAACTATTTGCGTGAAGTAAGGTGGGGCGGGATATTGGCCGATGATATGGGATTGGGAAAAACACTGCAGGCCCTCAGTTTCTTACATCAACTAAAACAAGAAAACGGCACTTTAAAAGCCATGGTAGTTTGTCCCACTACCCTCTTATTCAACTGGCAAAATGAAATCACCAAGTTTACACCGGATTTAACTTTTTATATTCACCACGGCGGAACCCGTAATCGCGATAGTTTGTTAAATGATAAAATTGATGTAATTATTACAACCTATGGAACCCTGCGCAGCGATATTCGTCAGCTGGTTGAAATTCCGTTCGATTATGTGATATTGGATGAAAGTCAGGCAATTAAAAATCCTTCCAGTAAAGTTACCCGGGCAGCCGGATTGCTGAAAGCAACCAACAGACTCTGTTTGAGCGGAACGCCCCTTCAGAATAATACATTCGACATTTATGCACAAATGAATTTTCTGAATCCAGGGATGTTGGGTTCGATAGAATTTTTTAAGCAGGAGTTTTCCGTGCCTATCGATAAGTTTGGCGAAAAAGAGCAGAAAGACCATCTCAGGAAATTATTGTATCCCTTTATTCTTCGCCGTACCAAAGAGCAGGTGGCCCGTGATTTGCCGGAAAAGCAAGAAATGGTATTATTTTGCGAAATGGGAGAAGAGCAGCGTAAAATTTATGATGCCTATCGAAATGATTATCGCGACAAAATTTTAGGGGTAGTAGAAGAACAGGGCATTCAAAAATCTCAGCTTACCATTCTACAGGGATTGATGAAGCTGCGCCAGATATGTGATAGTCCGGCAATCGTGAAAGAAGAAGAGCGGTTTCCCAATGTTTCGGTTAAGCTAGAAGAAATTGGCAGAGAAATCACAGAAAACATCAGCAACCACAAGGCCCTGATTTTTTCTCAATTTTTGGGTATGCTGGCATTGATTAAAGAAAAAATGAAGGAACTGGGAGTTTCCTATGAATATTTCGACGGCAGCAGTTCTGTTCAGGAAAGGGAAAGAGCTATCCGACGTTTTCAGGAAGACGATGAATGTAGGGTATTTTTGATTTCCTTAAAAGCAGGAGGAGTAGGATTAAATCTTACCGCTGCCGATTATGTATATATTGTTGATCCTTGGTGGAATCCCGCTGTAGAGCAGCAGGCTATTGATAGAACCCATCGAATTGGGCAAACCAAAAATATTTTCGCCTACCGCATGATTTGTACTGATACCGTAGAGGATAAAATTTTAAAACTGCAGGAACGTAAACGCAATTTGGCCCGCGACCTGATTACAGACGATGAAGGTTTTGTAAAAAGCCTTACCCGCGAAGATGTCGAGTACCTGTTCAGCTAATTGTCTACTTATCTTTTTTCAAGTCAGCAGCCGCTAACATGGCAGTGGGATTCTTCATAAACTCAGCCTTGCACTCCGAAGAACAAAATCCCAGCACGTATTTATTGTAATGTGCTGTGTCGGATACGCCTGCAGAAACGGGCATGCCACAGGAAGGATCTTTTTGGTTGTTCAGCAAATCCACACTGTAAGAGGAAGCCGCAGCAGTTCCATTCATGGTGGTGTCTTTTTCGGGGGTAGTAGCTGCAGAAGGAGCAGATTCACATCCAGCGTTGAGTAACATTCCTCCGAAAATGAATACCATCATCCAAAATCGACCGATTGCAAAAAAATGTTTCATGGGGTATAGTTTGAGTGTTTTTTAGGGCTACAGCGAGCAAAGTGCGCCCATTACAACATAAAGGTATTTACATTTTCTGTTTTTGCAGGGTATTTGCTGGTTTTTTAAAGGGTGTTCCCCCGATTAAATTCCCTATTTGCCTATTTTTTCATTCTTTCACCGATTACAGGAAGGTCATCACCAACTATCCAGTTAGTTTTCCGTTAATAGTAAAGATTCAATATTGCTGTTAATCTATAGTAATTTTGTATTTGACTTATATTTAATATTATGAAAAAACTGCTTTTGTTATTGGTTTTCTACAATTTGGCACAGTTTGCCCAGGCACAAACCGTGGGTACTGTGAGGGGTCGGCTGATAGATACCCTAAACAAACAAAGTTTGAAAGATGCCAGCATTACCATCTTAGATGCCAGGGATTCTACCCTGGAAGTATTTGGACTGGCAGCTGCAGACGGAAGTTTTAGCATTACCAATATTACCCTGGGTCAGATGTTAGTACAAGTAAAGTTTCAGGGATATGAGCCAATTGAAAGAAAGCTGAATTTTACCAAAGAAAATTCTACCATTAATCTAGGAAATATTTACCTGAAAGTGGCTGCCAACAATCTGAATGAGGTAACGGTTACTGCTTCTCCAGTTCAAATGAAAAAAGATACCATTGAATTTACGGCAGGTGCGTTTAAAACCAAGCCTAATGCCGTTGCGGAAGATTTGCTTAAAAAAATCCCAGGAATGGAGGTAGGAAAAGACGGCTCTATTAAATCGCAAGGGGAAACCGTACAGCGGGTTTTGGTGAATGGGAAACGCTTTTTTGGGGATGATCCTAAAATGGCAACGCGTAATCTCCCCCCCGACGTAATTGATAAGATTCAGGTATTTGATGATCAGAGCGATCAGGCCAAGTTTACGGGTTTTGATGATGGAAACCGAGTAAAAACAATTAATATCACTACTAAAAAAGATATGCGTAAGGGGGCTTTTGGTAGGGTAATGGCCGGGGTAGGTTCGGAAGGGCGATACGATGAAAGCTTAAACCTGAGTTTAGTGAAAGGCGACCGTCAGATTACTTTTTTAGGGCAGGCCAATAACATCAATAAGCAAAACTTCAACCAAATGAACATCAGCGGCGGTCGTGGAGGAGGATTTGGCGGCGGTGGTGGTGGTGGTGCGGGAGGCGGAAGTGGGATCACCAGTATTATGGCAGGCGGTATCAATTATCGCGATGCCTGGAGCCCCAAAGTAGATGCGTATGGAAGTTATTTTTACAATGCTCCCAATACTTTTCTCGATCAAAACAGTAATTCACAAAATATTTTATCGGCAGACTCTTCTGTATATAATAATTCGGCCTCTACCTCAGATACCCGAAATCAGAACCACCGGTTTACTTTTAACCTCGAAAACCGAATTGATTCGAACAATAGCATCATCTTTAGACCCAATTTGGCTTTTCAAAATTCGAGTCCCAACGCCGTTACGTCTAATGTTACTACGGCTGGTCCTAAAGGGATTTTGATTAACCAATCTCAAACTAAAACTTCTAGCTATAACAGTGGCTATAATATTAACGGTACAAGTCTTAGCCTGCGCCACCGGTTTGCCAAAAAGGGCAGAACTCTTTCTTTAGAGGTTGGATTTTCGGCTAGTGAGAACAAAGGAGATGGATACAATTATTCTGTGAACTCTTATTATAAGCCCTCTTTCCGGGCTGATACAATCAACCAATATTATCGGGATACCTCCAAAACCCTGTCAGTAAATCCTTCTATTTCTTATACCGAGCCCATTGGTAAAAAGGGAAATCAGATGATTGAATTCCGTTATACCTATGCTTATAATAATACTTCTTCCCAAAACAGAACTTATAACTTTATTAATGGTACTGGAAAGTATTCTCAGTTTGATAGTTTGTTCAGCAACTCATATGAATATACTTCTACTGCCAACACGGCCAATGTGAGTTACCGGGTGCAAAAAGCAAAATATAACCTAAACTTTGGTAGTGGATTACAATTCATGGATATCAATAGTTTAAACACCACTAAAAATGTATTGGTGGCCAGAAACTTTGTGAACCTTACCCCACAGGCTAATTTCACGTATAATTTTACCAAAACATCCAATTTGCGGATGTATTACAACGGAAGAACCGGACAGCCCTCTACTATGCAGTTGCAACCCGTAGTAACCACCTCCGACTCTATTAATTTTCAAGTAGGTAATCCCGATCTTCGTCCGCAGTTTACCAATAGTATGCGCATTTTGTATGCTAGCTTCGATCCATTTTCCCAACGCATAATTTTTGCTACTATCAATGCAACGATTACCAATAATGATATTCAAAGTTCCATCACTACTTTACCTACCGGTGGCCGAAAAACTACCTATGTGAATCTAAATGGAACGTACAATATATCCGGGTACTTCAATTACGGATTCCCTCTTAAAAAGCCGAAATCGAATTTGAATTTACAAACCAATATTAATTACAATCAGGCTCAATCGCTGTTGAATGGCGTTAGTAACTACACTCGCAGCACAGTTTTAGGGCAAACAGTGAAGTGGACGACCAACCTAAAGAAAAATTTCGATATGAATTTGAGTACTTCTTATACTTTTAATCCAGTTCGAAATAGTTTATCGCCCAATCAAAACACCAATTTTACCACATGGAGTATGGCAGCAGATTTTACGTTGTATTCCGACAAGGGCTGGATAATTGCGAGTGATTTTGATCTGACCAAGTATGGAAATCGGGCACCGGGGTACAATACTTCCGTGTTCTTGATAACTCCCTCTATTGCCAAACAATTTCTTAAAAATAAGGCCGGTGAGTTGCGGCTAAGTTGTTTTGATGTGCTGAAACAAAACGTAGCCATCAGCAGTTCGGCCAGTGCGAACCAAATTATTAATACCCGTACCAACAATCTTACGCAGTACTTTATGTTAACTTTTACTTACAACCTACGCAATTTTGCCGGGCAACAGCAAATGCAGCGTGGAAATATGCGAGGCATGATGCCACCGGGAGCTGATGGAATGCGTTATCAAATGAATGGCGGCAGCGGCATGGGTGGGGGCGGAAGTTACCGCGGCCGTGGCGGACTGTAAATTTCTACAGCCAACGAAAGGGGGAACCTGGCCTGCGTAAGCATGCGGAAATTTCGATTGCAAAAAGGACATTTGAAAAAATATTGCCCCAATTCATTTTTCTGTTTTACTTTTACTATCTCAAATCACTCAATCTATTCACAACCAGTGAACCCAGCATTGACACATACTACGCTTTTATCCCTGGTAGCTTTTTCGGCTATCCCGGCACCGGCCTTTATGCTACCGCGACCTCGACGTGGATGCTGATAGGACGAGCAACTGGCACTTGCCCCTATCAGTGAACATACTCCCGGAATAAAATTATGCCGATTAGGCGTTTATTTATTTTACTCAATCAAAGATTGTATAAGTTGGAAACTAACATCATAATTCGGGTGGCGAGCATCTCCGATGTACCCTATGCCACCACCATTACCCAAGAAATGGAATCCTCTGCAAAAGCCCGTGGAACCGGTATTGCGAAGAGAAGTCCTGAATACGTAGCCAAAAAAATGGAGGAGGGCAAAGCCGTAATTGCCGTGTTGCCCGATGGCACCTGGGTAGGCTTTTGTTATATTGAAGCTTGGGGACATAATTCCTTTGTAGCAAACAGCGGATTGATAGTAGCTCAGTCATTTCGGAAAACCGGCGTGGCCAAAAAAATTAAGCAAACTATATTTACCCTCTCTAGGAAGAAATATCCCGAAGCAAAAATATTTGGACTAACAACCGGTTTGGCAGTTATGAAAATAAACAGCGATCTGGGATATGAGCCGGTAACTTATAGCGAACTTACCGACGATGAAGAATTTTGGGCGGGATGTAAAAGCTGTGTGAATTATGATATTCTGGTAAGTAAAGAGCGCAAGAATTGCATGTGCACTGCCATGTTGTACGATCCCAAAGATCATTACGAACCCGAAGAAACCTCAAAGGCATTTTCAAGCAATTCTAAACTTTGGGAAAGATTCATGAACAGTAAGCAAAGTCGGCTCCTGTCTATTTTTCGAAAAAAAGATGCCAATCATCCCCTCAACGATGGGAGTACCAAAGCTGTGCTGTTATTTTTCATGAAAATACTAGGAAACTAATTAGTGGCTTATCCCTAAATAATTTAAAAATATAGCTATGAATTTTTTGGGTTTTCAACAAGATATCGCTCCCATTGCACCAGGAACTAAAGTGGTGATTGGGTTTAGTGGCGGACTCGATACTACTTTTTGTGTAAAATACCTTACCGATGAAAAAGGATTGGAAGTGCACAGTGTTGTGGTAAACACGGGTGGTTTTAGTGAGCAAGAGGTAAGCCAGATTGAACAACATGCTCGTAACTTGGGAGTTACCTCACACACAACGGTAGATGCAGTAGAATCTTATTACGACCGCATCATCCGTTTTTTGATTTACGGAAATGTGTTAAAAAATAATACCTATCCCCTAAGTGTTAGTGCCGAGCGACTCAGTCAGGCTTTGCATATTGCCGATCACGCAAAAAAAATGAATGCTGCAGCAATTGTACACGGAAGTACAGGAGCCGGTAACGACCAGGTGCGTTTTGATATGGTGTTTCAGATTCTGCTGCCAGGTATACAAATTATTACTCCCATTAGAGATATGCAATTGAGCCGGGAAGCCGAAATTGAATACCTGAAAGCAAAAGGAGTAGCCATGAATTTTGAAAAAGCTGCCTACTCTATCAACAGAGGATTGTGGGGTACCAGTGTAGGTGGCAAAGAGACCTTGCAAAGTAAGGGCCTGATTCCGGAAGCCGCCTGGCCTACTCAGGTAACGGAAACAACGCCTAGGGAAGTGATGCTAAGATTTACAAAAGGCGAACTTATTGCAATCGACCAGCAAACTTTTGCTCATCCGGCGCGCGCGATTCAATATTTGCAATCGTTGGCGGCTCCCTTTGGTATCGGCAGAGATATACATGTGGGAGATACGATTATCGGTATTAAAGGTAGAGTTGGCTTTGAAGCAGCTGCTCCTATGGTTATTCTAAAAGCGCACCATGCTTTAGAAAAACACGTACTTACCAAATGGCAACTCAGCTGGAAAGACCAACTGGCGCAGTTTTACGGAAACTGGCTGCATGAAGGCCAGGTGCTGGATCCGGTGATGCGGGATATAGAAGCCTATCTGCTGCAATCGCAACAACAGGTAACGGGTCAGGTATTTGTTCAGCTACAGCCCTACCACTTTCAAATTATAGGAATTGAATCGCCTAACGACCTTATGAGTAGCCGCTTTGGTAAATATGGCGAAATGAACACGGGATGGACTGGCAACGATGTAAGGGGGTTCACTAAAATTTTTGGCAATCAAACCGCTATCTATCATAATATTCATGCCAACGATTCATCCGAATCATAACCGGCAAATCGTTATCAGAAAATAACTATATGCAAACAACAGCTGCTTCCGCAAAAACCTTTTATGCCGGCATCGTGGGTGGGGCCGGTTATACCGGGGGAGAATTGATTCGGCTTCTGTTAAACCACCCTGTTGTATCCCTTCGGTTTGTACATAGCAATAGTCAGGCAAACAAACCGCTTTCATCGGTTCATACCGATCTTGCTGGCGAAACGGAAATGCAGTTTGTTGGAGAAATTTCAACCGATATTGATGTATTATTTCTTTGTTTAGCACATGGGGAAGCCCGGCAATTTTTAGCTACCCATGCTATTACCGAAAATATTACCATCATCGATCTGTCGCAAGATTTTCGCTGGCAGGCTACCAATCAACATGAGAATAGAAATTTTGTGTATGGCCTAACGGAACTGAATCGAGAAGCCATTCACAGTGCCCGCAATATTGCTAATCCGGGATGTTTTGCAACTGCTATTCAATTAGGGTTGTTGCCCTTAGCAAAAGCCGGCATATTAAGTGATGTGTACACAACCGGAATTACCGGATCAACTGGAGCAGGTCAATCGCTCAGCTATACTGGTCATTTTAGTTGGCGCGCGAATAATATCCAGGCCTACAAAACCTTACAACATCAACACCTGCAGGAGATACAAGAAAGTCTGCAACAATTGCAGGGCAATGATGGCATGTTTGTACATTTTGTTCCCTGGAGAGGTGATTTTACCCGCGGAATCTATTGCACTTCTGTGTTGGATATGGGATTGCCATTAGAGGAAGTGAAACAAATATACCGCGAATTTTATGAGGCACATCCCTTTACCCATTTCAGTG
>CAMBUH010000052.1 GCA_945870985.1 Chitinophaga pinensis | reverse complement strand
ATAGTTGCTTAAATCCCATTCTAACAACGGTATCTTTCAGCGCATCGTAATTGTCTATCCGTGCAACAAAACCCATGTCGGTATAATAATTGGTTCCAACACTACCCATATCTGTTAAAATTCCCCAGTGCCGGTTGGTGAACTGAAAGCCTGTATTCATGTATTGATTGTCCTTCGTAATATTTTGCTTAAACGAATGATGATACGCCGCCCAAACATTCCACTTTCCGGTATTATTGATATAATTAAATTCAGTTCCAGCATTACGACCATAGGCATTCAGAGGGTTCGCTGCTTTTTCTGCACTGCTGATAAAATTTTCTCTGTTTAAAAAATAGGCTTTGATTACCGACCTTTTTAATACCCGGTGACTTATACTCGTTGCCATATAATTTTCCGGCCGATATCCATCCTGGGCTCCGGTTTGCATATCCATAAAACCAATCCGGGTAGAGTTAGATATATTTCCAGTAACCCGGGCCCCCATTAAAATGGGTATTCGGTTCCCATCCTGATCTAACCCTATTTTTCTGGAATAAAATGGTCGAATGGGCGGAATACCATAATCGGCAAACAAATCGGCATTTTCTAAAAAGAAGGTTCGCCTTTCCGGAAGAAAAATATTAAAACGGGTAAGGTTGGTAACCTGCTGATCCACTTCTACCTGAGAAAAATCAGGATTTACCGACACATCCATATTTAGCGAGGAAGTGAGGGCTAATTTTCCATCAAAACCCCCATTGAATGTTGCTTTTGTTTCTGAGCCATTCTCGCGATCAGTAGATAATCCACCTGTTAAGTAAGGCAGGAATACCCAATTGCTCCCAGTTTGCGGTGGGGGCTCCTTCCATATTAACGCTCCGGTAAATCCCAAATTCATCGATTTGAAATTAACAGGAACGGGCGTCCAGGTAGAAAACTCGTTCGATTTGGGATCGCTGCGTACAAAGTTTACGCCCCAGGTAAGTTTTTCTGCCGAATACCGAATACTTTTAAAAGGAATGGCAATTTCAGCCGTCCAGCGGTCTGGAAATATCTTGGTTTCCGAAAACCACTTGCTGTCCCAGCTCCAGGTAGGCATTTCGTCACCAATTTTTAATTGATCGTCGCTTTGCGCATTCAATGCATTGATGGTAAAAAAGAAGCCATTGGTTTTTTCATTCCCGGGATCAAGGGTAATGCCTACCCCATCATTCCCATCGTGCCCAATATCTCGCTTCAAACTTTGTATCAGGGCTTTTCCAGAATCCCAGGCTGTAATAGCGAAGTAGATAAATTTACTGTCGTAACATACCTGAACAATCGTTTTTTTCTTGGGGGCACCTACGTCGGTTGGATATTTCTTGTGAAATGCTCCGGCAGATTCTGCCTCTTTCCAAACTAGCTCATTAAATTCACCGTCCAACTTAATGGGGCCGGATGTTTTGGTAATATGTAGCTTAAAATTACTTTGTAGATAGGCTGCATCCAACGGTTGTGCCCCCACTCGAATAAACGGCAGTAGTATTAAAATATATAAAAAACGTCTAATAAATATTCCCATGGATTAACAGTGTACTGTAAAATGGCAAAAGTGAAACAATTATTGAAAACAGAAAAGAAAATGGGTTATATGGTAGCGAGGACGTATAAGTGGAATCCAATTTCCTTATTCTTCCTCTAGCAGGTCGGGTCGTCGTTCACGAGTTCTTTGAATCGATTGTTCAAAACGCCACTCTGCTACTTTTTTGGGATCACCCTGTAATAAAATTTCAGGTACCTGCATTCCTCTGAAATCGGCAGGACGGGTATAAACTGGCGGCGCCAGTAGATTATCTTGAAAAGAATCGAATAATGCAGAAGTTTCATCATTCAGAACGCCGGGAATTAATCGGCCAATACTATCCGTAATTACCGCGGCTGCAATTTCGCCACCACTCAATACATAATCTCCAATCGAGATTTCGAGGGTTACATATTGGGTTCTGATTCTTTCATCAATTCCTTTATAGTGGCCACAAATCAACAACAACCTGTTGAGCATAGAAAGCCGGTTGGCCATGGATTGCTGAAAGGTTTTTCCGTCTGGTGTTAGGTAAATGATTTCATCATAGGAACCTCCCTGTTGTAAACTTTCAATGGCATTTGCCAGCGGCTCACACATTAAAACCATTCCTGCGCCTCCCCCAAAAGCATAGTCATCTACCTGCATATGCTTATTAATAGCCCATTGCCGAAGGTTATGGGTTTTTACAGTAAGCAAACCTTTATCCTGTGCTCTTTTCAGAATACTATGACTGAATGGGCCTTCCAGCAATTCAGGTACTACCGTTAAAATATCAATATGCAGCATATATCAATTCATTGCCATTAGAGATAACGAACTTTATTCTTTAACTCCCGGATCCATAAAGTCGCCCAGATCCCTGCGTTCTTTTTTGGTGGGTCTTCCAATTTTGCTCAACCGCTTTCCGGTTTGAAAAGAGGCTGCATTAAATTGGATAGCCGCCAGTTCTTCCGCCGGAGTTTCGTCTGTATAAAACAAAATGGCCTCACTATAGGCTTTCCGGGTAAGTAGCAGCCCAGTTACCCGAACAACCCATTTGCGTGTTTCTGTTTTAACTTCATACACATCTCCAATCAAAACCATTCTTGAAGCCTTTACCGACACGCCCCCTATTTTAACTCGACCTTTATCACAGGCATCACCAGCCTGTGAACGGGTTTTAAATAAACGGATCGCCCATAAATATTTGTCTATTCGCAACTTTTCTTTTTCCATAGCGCGATCAACTTACTGCCCCTCGGCAAAATACTGATGAAAATAAGGAATGGTTTCTATTCCCTTATAATAATTAACGAGGTCGTATTTTTCATTCGGACTATGCAGGTTATCGCTATCTAAACCGAATCCCATAAAAACAATCTTTAATCCCAGCTCTTTTTCGAACAAGGCACAAATGGGGATACTGCCTCCTCCTCTTACGGGGATGGGTTCTTTACCAAAAGTGGCTTCTATGGCTTTGGCAGCAGATCGATAGGCATGTGAATCAATAGGGGTTAGATAAGGCTCACCTCCATGGTGTTCGATAGCTGTTACGGTAACGCCCTCCGGAGCCATAGATTGAAAATGGCGAATGATTTTTTCGGTAATCACTGCCGAAGATTGATTGGGAACCAACCGGCACGATATTTTAGCAAATGCTTTTGAGGGCAATACCGTTTTGGCTCCTTCGCCGGTATATCCTCCCCAGATACCATTCACTTCTAGCGTAGGCCGGATGCCTGTTCTTTCATGAGTGCTGTATCCTTTTTCGCCCCAAAGATGCTGAATACCCAAGTCTTGCTTGTATTCATTTTCATCGAAAGGCGCCAATGCCATTTTAGCTCTTTCTGTATCACTGGCCTCCAGCACATCATCGTAAAAGCCAGGGATAGTGATATGATTATTTTCGTCGTGGCATGCAGCAATCATTTTAGCGAGCATAGTGGCTGGATTGGCAACTGCTCCCCCATAAACGCCACTGTGTAAATCGCGATTAGGTCCGGTAACTTCCACTTCAATATAGCTGAGTCCACGAACCCCTACATCTATAGACGGAGTTTGCATGCTCAGCATCGAAGTGTCACTGATTATTATCACATCTGCTTTCAGTAAATCCTTGTTGTTGATTACAAAGGTTGCTAAATTGGGAGAACCCACTTCTTCCTCGCCCTCAATTAAAAACTTTACGTTCGCTGATAAAGTACCAGTATTCGTCATCATCTCCAATGCCTTCACGTGCATATAAAATTGCCCCTTATCGTCACAGGCTCCCCGGGCAAATATTTTTCCATCTCTGATTTCGGGTTCAAAGGGGCCACTGGTCCATAATTCAAGTGGATCAGCAGGCTGAACATCGTAGTGACCATATACCAAAATAGTTGGTTTACTTGGGTCAATTAATTTTTCGGCATACACAATCGGATGCCCTTCGGTAGGATATATCGTAGCACTGTTTACGCCAGCTTCTAGTAAACGCTTTTTTACGAGCTCGGCACATTCCTGCATATAGGATTTATTCTCCGAACGGGCACTGATGCTGGGTATGCGCAGCAATTCTAATAATTCCTCTAAAAATCTTTCCTGATGGGCGGCTTGGTATTCTTTGCGGCTTAACATGTTATTTGCTTTAATGGGGTTAACGGCAACGAGTATTACAATAATTGCAAAGGTAATGCGACATTTTATAAACGGTGTTTTTCATTCGACAAGATATTTTGCAGGGTCCATTCGGGCCTACTAACCATAGCTTGCTGCCTAACCTTACAATCTGCAATGGCACATACGGTACAACTAAATGGCATGCATCCATCTGTATGAACAAATAATTCTATGCTATCTCCCATCTCATTTTCAATCAACCTTGCCAGCTCATCAATTTCCTGGTGGGCCTCATGCACATTCAGGTACCAGGGAACTGTGAGGTGACAATCTATGTGCAACAAAGCACCATATTGAATAACCCGCAGGTTATGTAGGTCGATCCATCGCTCTCTCCGGTTCTTGTTGAGCAATACGATAAAGCGTTCCAGCAATTTACTATCCGCCTCATCCATAATGCCTGCCAGTGATTGGCGAATAATTGTGTAGCCATTATAAATAATCCATACACTCATTGCCAAAGCTACGACCTGGTCTATCCACGTAAGTCCGGTAGTTAGCATAATCAGCAATCCAACCAATATGGCTAGCGTAGAGTAGGTATCCATCTGCAAGTGTTTTCCACTTGCTTCCAGTGCCAGCGACTTATTTTTTTTGCCCATTCGCAAACAAAGGGTACCCCCTGCATAATTAAGCAAAGCCGTTGCGGCAATAATCCCGCAGCCGATATCCAATTCTTGCAGGGTAAGAGGATGAAGAAAGTTTTGGATGGTCTCAAATATAATCATCACCCCAGCAGCAACTATTAGGGTGCCTTCCACAGCGGCAGAAACAAATTCGGCCTTGCCATGCCCATAGGGGTGATCCAGATCCCGTGGTTTAGATGCCACATATAAACTGTATAATCCCACCAGTCCCGCAACTACATTTACGATACTTTCCAAAGCATCGGTTAAAATCGCTAAGGAATGGGTTAGCTGATAGGCCACTATTTTGGCTATCAGCAGCAGAACCCCTCCTGCGGTAATAAATTTTTGCAGCCGGAAATTTTGTTGCGCTTTGTTCAGACTGTTGAGTTTATGGGGTAAATCAGATTCAATATCTTCTTATACAGTTCCTATTTCATACGTAATCGGGCAATGCTTTGCCAACATAGCAGATATGCCACAATATTTTTCGTGAGAGAGAGTTACGGCGCGGGCTACCTTATCGGCATGTTCCGCAGCTACATCTGTTTTATAAATCATGTGAATGAACCGAAATGTTTTGGGAGTTTCCTCGGTTTGTTCCGCAGATGCGGTTATTTCAATTCTTTCAAAGGGCACTTTCATTTTCTTCAAAATATCTACCACATCAATACCACTGCACCCGCAAAGGGAGCCTAGTAACAATTTTTTTGGATTCAATCCAGTATCTGTTCCGCCAGATTCTATAGAGGCATCTATTCGAATAGTATGCGCCGAATCGGGTGCTGATAAATCGAATGCGAGCGCATTGGCCCAGGTTGCTTGTACTTGCACAATGAAATGTTTTTTGGTTGAAAGAAATTATCCCTGATTATATTGATTTTGAACAAACTCCCAGTTCACCAAATTCCACCAGTTGGTGATATAGTCTGCCCGTCTGTTTTGATAGTTTAGGTAGTAAGCATGTTCCCAAACGTCTAATCCCAATAATGGCTTACCCTTCAGCTCAGTCACATCCATTAAAGGGTTATCCTGATTGGGGGTTGACCCAATTGCCAGTTTTTTATCGGCAGTAAGTACCAGCCAGGCCCATCCACTGCCAAATCTATTTTTGCCAGCATCACTAAATTGATTTTTCATCGCTTCCCATGAGCCAAAAGATGTGGTAATAGCATTCAATAAACTGCCGGAGGGCATACTCGCAGTTCCTGGCCTCATGCACTGCCAAAATAGTTCATGGTTATAATGTCCCCCTCCGTTATTTCTCATCTTCGGGGAATACTTAGAGATATTTTTTAGCAGTTGCTCCAAGGAGGTTGCGTTGGTATCTACCTTTTCAGCTAAACAGGCATCCGCCAAATTTTTAGTATAGGCGGCAGCATGCTTGGTATAATGAATCGTCATGGTTGTGGCGTCAATAGCGGGCTCCAATGCCAGATATCCGTATGGAAGGGGCTGTTGCATATATCCAATCTCTCCAGCCGAAACTTTCTTTACAGAAGCAAATGAGGGCAGTCCAGATAAAAGGATACCTGCTGAAATACCGGCCTGACCGGATGTTTTAATAAATTGACGGCGATGCAGGGGCTTACTCATGATGAAAAATTTAGAGTTTACTGTTGCGAGATTTAAAGGTAGCCAAAAATAACCTTGCACGCTTGAACTGGCGATAATAGAATTCGTTGTTGAATAATTGTGAATCCGACATGGCTTTATAAGTTAGAAACAGCCCGATTGGTATTAGTAAAAAAGTGGAAAGCCACATCCCATTCATAGGAGATAGTTCGTTTGAACGAACCAGTTTTTCACCAAAATTGTTAAGTAAGTAAAAGAACACAAAAAAGATAATCGCAAATACCAATGGCATACCTAAACCCCCTTTCCGAATAATCGATCCCAAGGGAGCTCCAATCATAAACAATACCAAACAAGCAAAAGATAACGTAAGTTTTCGATGCCATTCGATTTTATGCAGATTAAGGGACTGCAATCTGTCTTTATATTCTTGCTCCATCACAATAGTATTTCCCCGTACAGTATGAATGGCCGCGATTGCATTACCGTAAACCGATTGCTTAATCGAGTCCGGTATCAACTGGTCAAAAGGCTGTGGATTGCCTGCAGGTAAGGCATTAGATTTTGTCCAACCCGTATCGGCATACCTAATAAAAGCCATATAAGGTGCATACTCTCTTTTCGATTTTTGCAGAAACACCGAATCCAGATTATATAATGAATCGATGGTTACATTCAGTTGACGAATACTCAGCATTTTAGGGTCGTAAAATGCACTATCCCCAGTTTTACTCATTTGAAAACTATTCAAATCGAACACTTTTTTATAGGTGGCAAAGCCCATTTGAATAAACTGAGTATTCCGACTATTCCGGGGTCCACTTTCTTCGAATCTTGATCCGTTGTGGAGGATAAACTCTAGGTCCCTTTTGTTTTTCGAAAGCCGCATGATGCCGGTTTTTGCTACGGTTAAATAATCCTGTAAGGGTCCCCCTTTTTCAAAAATTACCACATCATGTATTACACTATCATTTTTTTCTTTTTTACCCAGTTTAATGATGTACCCATCTATTTTATCGTAAAAGATACCTTCTTTAATATCAAATGCCGGCTTGGCAACAATGATGTCATATTTTAATGCCGACAATTTCTTTTGTGTAACGGGGATGATGTTATTCGCAAATAAAAATGCCAGGCCACTAACAAAAACTGCAAAAATCAACAACGGCCGCATAAATCGCAGTAAAGGAATACCTGCCGATTTAATGGCAATCAACTCGAACCTTTCCCCCAAATTTCCAAAGGTCATAATGGAAGAGAACAGCAACGACAAAGGAAGTGCGGTCGGAATCCAGAAGAGGGTTACCAACCCAACCAGCTTTACAACAGTAAATAAATCCAAGCCCTTACCCACCAAATCGTCTATGTATAACCAAAAAAACTGCATGGTTAACACAAATATGGAGATACTAAAAGCAGCGATAAAAGGACCTACAAAGGCCTTAATGATCAGAATGTCCAGTTTTTTTATCACTTTGTGCTTCTAATTAGGGGAAAATGACTAGTTCAAAAGTAACACTTTCGCCAGAGGAATGGGCATTGGTATCGAATCCAGATATTATTTTAACAAAGAATGCCGTGATTGATAAAGTTTATCATTTACTGGGGATGGCAGCCGAACAGTATTCCCGCAAAACAGCGGAACTGCCGGAAAAACTAAAGGGTGATTGGTTACAGGCTGCTGCGAAAATTTCCAGAGGCGAACAATATCTGGGATTGCCCTGGGTGATGCTCGATTATCCCCGCCATTTTGCAGTTGGCGATACAAAAGCAATTCGCAGTTTTTTCTGGTGGGGACATGGATTTAGCCTACACCTGATTTTACAGGGAAAATATCGGGAGCAATGGATAAAAAACGCAGATGATTGGCTCCAGAAGGGAGCAGATAATTGGTACATCGATTTGGCAACAGATCCTTGGCAACATCACTTTAGAGCAGAAACCTGTATGCCCATTCGAAAAGTATCTGCACAAGCAGTAACCTCACATTCATTTGTAAAATACAGTTGCTGGTTCCCTATGGAAGCCTGGAATGAAATACCTGCCTTATGGGAAAATATATTTCAACAATGGATTCGAATACCGGAAGAATCGGATATGGGGGAACAATTATTTGCTACCCAAGCGATGGAATAAATCTTTCACCTGATATTGCCATAATTGCGACTGGTCGCGAATCTCGTTTTTTTCAGCAAAATCTTTGATAAGCAAAATAGTTTGATTGGATATTTCGGTTTTTTCAATCCGAAACTCAAAGTATTCATTTTTCTCGCTGTGTAACCAGTGATACCTAACAAACTTGTCCTGCTCCTTGTCAACTACCTCCGCCTTGTCTGGCTTTTCGCCGTTCCAGGAAAAACTGTATACATTTTCCCATTCATCTACCTTATCGGCAAACCATTCTTGTAATCCTGCTGGGGTGGCTAAAAAGTCAAATAATATGCTGGGAGAACATCTTACCGGAAATTCAAGTGTAAATAACTGCTTCTTACTCATTTCTATCTGTTTGATCAACTACTGTTGATACTTGCAATAATATAAAAAAAATATTCGTACCCAAATGTTTTTTTATAAAGTGAGTGGTTAGGAGGTTAACATCCTGTTAATTCTTGCATATTTTATTTATAATTATTTGATATTCATATAGTTATATAAAAAAAGTGAAAGTTCCTTTTTTGCCAATAAAAGGTAGGAATGGAAAAATTAATGGGTATAGGGTTGCTTTTTTGATGATTTTATTTTTTTCTCAGCTGCTTTTGCTCCGCTCACGCTTCCAAATCTTCCGTAAGCGGCTACTTTTTTTATGGCAAGTATAGCCCCGCAATTTCTATATTTGCGCTCCCAATACAGCAGTCTTAATGGGGCCTTCCCCGGCAAACAAATAGAAAAAATCTTGTTATGTTCAATTCTCTAAGTGAAAAACTAGAAGCAGCCTTTAAGAATCTGAAAGGGGAGGCCCGGATTAATGAGCTCAATATTGCCAACACCATCAAGGATATCCGCCGCGCCTTACTAGATGCCGACGTAAATTTTAAAATCGCTAAAGATTTTACCGATAAGGTTAAAGAGAAGGCCATTGGTGAAAAAGTGATTACAGCCGTTAGTCCTGGCCAATTGATGGTAAAAATTGTTCAGGACGAATTAACCGAGTTGATGGGAGGTAGGGAAGCCGATTTTCACATTAGCGGAAATCCAGCCATTATTCTGATTGCAGGTTTACAGGGTAGTGGTAAAACCACTTTCTCTGGAAAGCTGGCGAATTACCTCACCACAAAAAAAGGCAAATCGGTTTTGCTAGTGGCTGCCGACGTGTATCGCCCCGCTGCCATTGATCAGTTAACAGTTTTGTCGCAGCAAATTGGTGTAGATATTTATGCAGAAAGAGATAGCCAGCAGCCGGTAGACATTGCCCGGAATGCACTTCAGTATGCCCGAGCGAACAATAAGAATGTAGTAATCATAGATACGGCCGGCCGACTGGCAGTGGATGAAGTGATGATGACGGAGGTTGCTCAACTTAAGCAAGCCTTACAGCCTACAGAGATTTTGTTTGTAGTTGATTCGATGACGGGTCAGGATGCAGTAAATACTGCCAAAGCCTTCAACGATCGACTCGATTTTAGCGGCGTGGTGTTAACCAAACTTGATGGGGATACCCGAGGTGGGGCTGCACTTACTATCAGCTATACCGTTAACAAGCCTATCAAATTTGTAAGCAGCGGCGAAAAGATGGATACGCTGGAAGTATTCTATCCCGATCGGATGGCGCAACGAATATTGGGAATGGGAGATATTACCAGTTTGGTAGAAAAAGCCCAAGCCCAGTTTAGTGAGGCCGAGGCTAAAAAACTGGAAAAAAAGATTCGAAAAAATCAGTTCGACTTCCAAGATTTTATGGATCAGCTGCAGCAGATTAAAAAAATGGGTAACCTGAAAGATCTGATGGGTATGATTCCGGGTATGGGCAAGGCGATGAAAAATATCGACATCAACGACGATGCCTTTACCGGTATTGAAGCCATTATTCAATCGATGACACCTGAGGAGCGCTCCAATCCAGATTTATTGAACCCCTCTCGCAAAAATCGCTTAGCCAAGGGTTGCGGGAAAGATATTCAGGAAATCAACGCCTTTATGAAGCAGTTTGAGCAAATGAAGCAGACCATGAAAATGATGAATAATATGCCTGCAGGCGGCTTTCCCGGCATGCGGGGTATGCGTAAGTAGCCGATTTTTGTGTAAAAAAACACAAAATTCCTCCGTTCTTTTGTCTATTCACCTAATTCATCCTACATTTGTAGTCTGGTTATTTTTAACCGACTCGAAACCTATTGTTTAACGCCTATAAATGTCTATTTAACATGGCAGTCAAAATCCGTTTACAAAGACACGGAAGTAAGAAGAGACCTTTTTACTTTATCGTAGTGGCCGATGGCCGTTCACCCAGAGATGGTAAATTCATTCAAAAAGTAGGTACCTACAACCCACTTACCGTTCCTGCTACTATTCAGCTCGATCGTCAGAAAGCACTTGAGTGGCTCAACAAAGGAGCACAGCCTACCGACACGGTTCGTCGTATTTTATCCTTCAAAGGAGTATTGTACTTGAAACACCTGTTGCGTGGCGTTAAGTTGGGCTTGTTTGATGAAGCTGCTGCCATGGAAAAATTCCAAGCATGGCACAACGAGCACGAAGCCAACATTTCTCGTCGCTCCGAAGCACACAAAAGCAGTCAACGCGCAAAGAAAGCCTATGTGCCTGTAGTAAAGAAAGTAGAAGCTGTTGCCGAAGTTCCTGTAGAAGCTCCAACTGAAACTTCCTCAGATGCACCTGCAGAAGCATAAGCAGTTCGCAGCATAAAATTGTTACCAAAACCCGAAATCTTGTTTCGGGTTTTGTTTTTGATACCCTTCTCCCCGTAAATATTTAAATACCTTTACGGGTAATAGTAACTATGGCAACAGATTCTTATATACATATTGGTAAAATAGTAGCTCCCTTTGGTGTGAGTGGACAATTAATTTTACAGCATGTATTGGGAAAAAAAACGCAATTTCCTAATATAGCGGTTGTGTTTATTGAAGAAGTAAAGGGGTCGTATTTGCCCTATTTTTTAGAAAAAGCGCAAGCCAAATCGCATGATGAGAGCATCCTTCAGTTAGAAACTATCATAACTCGGGAAGCTGCACAGCGTTTGTGTACCCGACCCGTTTGGTTGCTGGAGGCTGATTTTAGAACGCTGGCCGGAAAAACGGCACCCATAAGTTTGTTGGGGTATAGTGTGATACAGGAGGGCGAAAATCTGGGGGAAGTAAAGGAAGTTATCGAACAGCCGCACCAGGTTTTACTCACCATTCTTTGGCAGGGAAAAGAAGCTTATATCCCTTTGCATGCAGAAACCCTACAAGCAATAGATCATACCCGGCGAGAAGTTAAAGTGGTGTTGCCCGATGGGTTATTAGATATTTACCGGTAAACTAACCGAACGCTATGCATTCCCCACATGTGTATTCCAAAGTAATTACTGTATTGCCCGAACATATCGACGAACTTCAGCATGTAAACAATGTGCAATACCTGCATTGGATGATGGAGTCTGCCGCTGAGCATTGGCAAAGCAGGGCATCGGTCAATCTGATGCAGCACTTGGTTTGGGTGGTAAAAACGCATGAAATCAATTATCTGGGTGCTGCAAAACTCGGCGATCAATTGTTGCTTACCACTTACACCGGAGAATATGCCGGTGCCAGTTGGTGGAGGCATTTTTCTATTCAGCAAAATACAGGTGCGCAAGAGCTGGTTGTTGCGAAAACCCTTTTTGTATTGTTGAATAAAGCATCCCGAAAACCTCAGCGAATAGGCACGGAAGTTGTACAAATTTTTATGGACGCAGTTTAGTTAGATTGGTTAGAAACCTATGGGTACCCCTCAGCGATATATTGCACATTTTGATCTCGACTCCTTTTTTGTAAGTGTAGAAGTATTGCTGAACCCTGCACTAAAAGGTAAGCCAGTAATTGTGGGAGGTTCAGCCGAAAGAGGAGTAGTAAGCACTTGTAGTTATGAAGCCAGAAAATTTGGCGTAAAGAGTGCCATGCCCATGAAAATAGCCATGCAACGTTGTCCGCAAGCCATAGTAGTGCAGGGCGCTTATGCCAATTATGCTCATTATTCGGCAATGGTTACCGATATTATTGCTAACAGGGCCCCCTTATTTGAAAAAGCCTCTATCGACGAGTTTTATATTGATCTTACTGGTATGGATAAATATGATGACCCTTTTCAGTGGACCATCCGGTTGAGGGACGAAATTATCCAAACCACCGGTTTGCCAATTTCCTTTGGCCTTGCCGGCAATAAAATGGTAGCCAAAATTGCTACCGATATGGCCAAGCCCAATGGGTATATTCAGGTACCACCCGGAAAAGAAAAAGAATTTCTGGCACCCTTGCCAGTAAGCAAGATTTCCGGAGTAGGAGAACATACCCTGCAAATATTAGAGTCGATGGGCGTTCATACGATTCAACAATTATCCCAAACCCCCCGGTCGCTGCTGATCCATCGGTTGGGTAAAATGGGGGAGTCGCTGCATGAAAAGGCCCAAGGTATTCATACATCCCCGGTGCAACCCTTTCATGAAGCCAAGTCGGTTTCTTCTGAACATACCTTTGAAGAAAATATAACGGATACCGAAGCACTCATCACA
>CAMBUH010000051.1 GCA_945870985.1 Chitinophaga pinensis | reverse complement strand
CACCGAATCATCGCCTCTTTTATCTGCGGCTGTTTCGCGCTTACCGGTTTTATTAATTAAAATCGCTTCGGTTCTGCCAATCGATCCTCTTTCTGTTATCTTATAGCCCATCTGTTGCAACATTTTTTTGGTATTGGCATCAAAATCTTTCTCCACCGCTACCTCATCCGGCATCCATTGGTGGTGGAACTTGGGTTTATTAATCGCTTCATCGGCACTCATACCAAAATCAACCACATTGATAATTGCCTGAAATACGGATGTAGGAATAGTAGTTCCACCGGGAGTACCTACTACCAGCAGGGGTTTGTTATTTTTTAATAATAAAGTAGGCGTCATCGAACTTAACATTCTTTTTCCGGGTGCGATGGCATTGGCTTCTCCACCTACTGCTCCATACATATTGGGTACGCCGTGCTTGGCACTGAAGTCGTCCATTTCATTGTTTAGTAAAAATCCAGCACCACCCACCACCGTTCTGCTGCCATACCCTCCGTTAAGCGTAGTGGTTACGGCTACCATATTCCCTTCGGCATCCATTATACTCAGATGTGTAGTTTGCTCGGATTCTTTTATGATACCTGCTTTTACATTGTTGCTGCTGCCCGCTTTGTCGGTAACATAATCACTCATCCGCTGCGTTACATAGGCATCACTCAGTAAGGTTTTTACTGGCACAGGAAAATAATCCGGATCACCCATATATTCAGCCCGGTCGGCATAGGCTCTTCTTTCGGCTTCAATCATTAACTGCACACTCTTGGGTGTTTGAAAGCCCATTTCCTTTACCGGATATTTCTCAATCATTTTTAGCATCTGCGCTACCAGCAATCCGCCACTACTTGGCGGAGCGAAACTAATTACCTGGTGATCGCGATAGGTAAATTCCAATGGCTTACGCAATTTGGCGGTATAGTTACTCAAATCTTCCATAGTTATTATGCCATTCCCTCTTTTCATTTCTTCCACTATCAATTTGGCAGTTTCCCCCTGATAAAATCCGGCAGCACCGTCTTTTTGTATCCGACGAAGGGTGCCAGCCAACTCCTTTTGAATGAGGGTATCCCCGGCTTTCCATTTTTCTGCCTTTACAAATACTGTGGGTCGGGTACTATTTTTCAAAAACGACTCCCGGGTACTATTTAATCCCGCTGCTTCCTTTTCGGAAATTACAAAACCATGCTCAGCTAGTTCAATGGCGGGTTGAATGAGCGTTTTAAAAGGAAGTTTGGCAAATTCCATGGCAGCAAATAAGCCTGCCACCGTTCCGGGTATGCCGGATGCCAAATGCCCCTGCTGTGATAGCATCAGTTGTACCTGTCCATTTTTATCCAGGTACATATCTCTGTTTGCTTTAGATGGGGCTGCCTCTCTATAATCAATCCCTACCAGCTCTTTATTGGCTTTGCGGGCAAGTAAAAATCCTCCGCCCCCTAAATTTCCGGCACCGGGGTAAACAACTGCTAGCGTTAGCTGAACTGCAATGGCTGCATCAAAGGCATTGCCACCTTTTTTCATAATAGTGGCTCCCACTAAACTGGCCAGTGGATGCGCCGAACCAACGGCTGCTTTGTTAAACACTGCATTCTTAACAATGGTATAATGGAAAGGGTCTATTTCCTTTCCGGGGCCCACCCAAGAGCCGGACTGCTGGGCTGCCAGTTGCCATCCAACCAAGCAAAAGCCCGAAATAAAAAGTAGTTTTCTCATGGCAGAAAATTAGTGTTTTTTATAGTATAAAATTTCATTGTTGGCCGAGTGTGATTAACTTGGTAAAAAATGGCTTTCCAGCCCCAAAATTGTTGCTTATTTTCACCGACTAAAGGATGCTTCTATTTTAGAGGGGGTATCCATTATCAACCATTCATTTATTTACTTATGCGGTTAATTTTATGTTTGTTTTTTTCGTTTGCCATGGGTCTAGTATCCGGCCAACCCCTTACTTCTCCCGAATCTTTTCTTGGATATCGGATTGGCACCCATTTTACCCGTCACCACCAAGTAATGGATTATTACAAATTGGTGGCATCGCAACAACCCAATCGCGTAAAACTCGCGAATTATGGTACCACCAACGAGGGCAGACCACTGACGCTTGCATTTATTGGTTCTGCAGAAAATCTGCAGCGCTTAGAAAGCATCCGGCAAAATAACCTGGCATTGGTTTCAGGTAAGCAAAATGCCAAACCAGCCGATATGCCTGTTATTGTATGGTTGAGTTACAATGTGCATGGCAATGAATCTTCCTCCACGGAAGCCTCCCTGCTCACCCTTTATCAGTTAGCCAATCCCGAAAATCAGTCCGTAAACAACTGGTTAAAAAACACCCTCATCATTATGGATCCCTGCATCAATCCGGACGGGAGAGACCGCTACGTAAACTGGTATAATTCCGTGGCAGGGGATCAATATAACCCCGATCCTGCAGTTCGCGAACACGCAGAACCCTGGCCGGGTGGAAGGGTGAATCATTATTATTTCGATTTAAACAGAGACTGGGCCTGGCAAACACAAGCAGAAACCCGCCAACGCATGAAAATGTATAACCAGTGGATGCCCCAGGTTCATGTAGATTTTCATGAACAAGGCATTAACGGACCCTACTACTTTGCCCCGGCTGCTGCCCCCTACCACGAAGCAATTACCCAATGGCAACGTGATTTTCAACTACAGATTGGAAAAAATAATGCCGGATATTTTGATAAAAACGGCTGGCTGTTTTATACCAAAGAAAGATATGATTTGCTCTATCCTTCCTATGGCGATACCTATCCCATTTATAATGGGGCTATTGGAATGACCTATGAGCAAGCGGGCGGAGGTAGAGCCGGATTGGGAATTTTAAAAGGCGATATGGATACCTTAACCCTGGTTGATAGGGCCCAACATCACTACACTACCGGTATATCTACCATTGAAGTTTCTGCTGCCAATCAGGGCAAATTGTTGAAAGAATTTCAGCAATTTTTCGATGATGCCCGTTCCGGAAAAGGGGCAGAATATAAAACCTATGTGCTTACCTGTTCCGATGAAAATAAGCTGAATGCCCTGAAAGAATTGCTGCAGTTGAATCAAATCAACTTTGGAACCCTTAGCAATACAAGTTGGAAGGGATATCAGTACTTCAGCGGAAAGGAAGAAGCTTTTGTAAATGAAGGGTATCATATTGCCGTAAGTGGCACCCAAACCCGGTCGGTATTGGCTAGGGTATTACTCGAACCTAAAACGGTAGTAACCGATTCTAATACCTATGATATCACCGCCTGGTCGCTGCCCTATGTATATGGCATTAAAGCATATGGCGTTAAAGAGAAGCTAGACATCAAAGAAACACCACTCGAAGTAAAAGCTATTACAACCGCGAATGCACAGTATGGTTTATTAATCCCATACAGCTCCTTTCAATCATCCAAAGTGCTGGCTGCTTTATTAAAACAAAACATCAAAGTGCGTTTTGCAGAAAAGCCATTTACTTATCAGAACAAGCAATACGACCGGGGAACATTAATCGTTATCAAAACTGGCAACCCCGATAACTGGAATCAGCTTACCCAAAAAATTTGCCAACAACTGCAGGTTCAACCCGAAGGAGTGGAAACCGGATTTATGGATAAGGGAATTGATTTTGGTTCTCCAGATGTGAAAGCAGTATTGCCACAATTAAAAGTGGCTATGCTTACCGGTGATCAAACATCTTCTCTCAGTTCCGGTGAAATCTGGCACTATTTTGAACGGCAACTGGGTTATCCGCTCTCCTTAATCAATGCCACCGATTTATCTCGCACCTCTCTAAAAAATTATCAGGTATTGATTTTGCCAGATGGAAACTATCGGGCTATCAGCGATAAAGCAAGTACCGAAAAACTGAAAGAGTTTGTTAGGAGTGGGGGTAAAATCATTGCCCTAAAAAATGCACTGGGCTATATGGCCGCAGGTGATTGGGGCTTGCAAATAAAGAATGATAAAACAACCGATAAAAACGAATATGCAGCCCTTAAAAAATATGCCGATGCGGAACCTGAATCCCTATCTGGCTCTGTTCCCGGGGCTATTTATCGGGTAGAATTAGACAATACCCATCCCCTCGCATTTGGATACCCCAATTATTATTACACCCTAAAACAGGATGGTCCGCAATATGATTTTCTGAAAGAAGGATGGAATGTGGGCGTGTTGAAAAAAGACGGCTACCAGGCAGGGTTTGTAGGTGTTCAGGTGAAGAATAAACTGAAAGATGTATTGTCTATCGGAGTGCAGGAAGTGGGAGCCGGACAAGTAATCTATTTTGCCGAAGATCCCCTGTTTAGAAACTTTTGGGAGAATGGTAAAATGCTTTTTGCAAATGCCGTTTTTTTAAGTGGGCGATAATTGTTTTGAATGTATTTTATAAAAGGAATTATCCATATTATGAAGCAACAAATGATTGGTAAGTTGGTTGGACTGTTTTTTATGCTGTTCCCTCTTTTTTCAGTACAGGTAATCGCACAAACCTACCAAACCTATAACAGCGCTGATATTTATCTGCAAATGAAAAAGCTGAATGTGTTAGGCAGTGTATTGTATATCGCCGCGCATCCGGATGATGAAAACAATACTTTTTTACCCTTTCTCGCAAAAGAAAAATTATATCGCACTGCCTATTTAAGTTTAACCCGCGGAGATGGCGGACAAAACCTGATTGGTCCGGAACAGGGGATTGAATTGGGGATGATCCGCACACAGGAATTGTTGGCAGCGCGCAGGCAGGATGGGGCCGAACAATATTTTACCAGGGCCTATGAATTTGGGTACAGCAAAAGTGTAACCGAAGCATTGCGCATTTGGGATAAAGAAAAAATTTTGAGTGATGCCGTATGGATTATCCGTCAATACCAACCCGATATCATCATCAATCGTTTTCCTCCTGATGCACGTGCTGGACACGGTCACCATGCCGCTTCTGCCGTAATTGGAACGGAGGCTTTTGCTGCTGCGGCAGACTCAAAAAGATTTCCCGAGCAGTTTGCCTATGGAGTAAAACCCTGGCAGGCAAAACGCATTGTGTGGAATTCATACAACTTTGGCGGAAATATGAATACAACATCGGCCGATCAATTTACATTTGATATTAGTGGTTTTAATCCCATGTTGGGAAAAAGTTATGGTGAAATTGGGGCCGAGGCCAGGAGTATGCATAAAAGTCAGGGAGAAGGCAGGCCAAGAAGAAGGGGAGCATCGCTTGAATATTTTTCACCTGTAGCCGGCGATCTACCCAAAACTGATTTAATGGATGGAGTGGATATTACCTGGTCAAGAATTCCCGGAGGAACCGCTATCAAGGAACAAGTGAATCAACTAATCCGGCAATTTAATTTCGAACAACCCGATGCTTCCGTTCCAGCATTGGTTAAGTTATATACTGCCATGCAGGCACTTCCCGAATCGAACTGGAAAACTAAAAAAATGCAGGAAGTACAGCAGTTGGTGGAAGCCTGCGCTGCCATTTTTGCAGAAGTAACCACGCAGCAAGAATATGCGGTACAGGGCGAAACGGTTACCGCTAATTTCTTTTTCAATAAGCGCAAACCCGTTCAGGCCACATTGAAATCTATTCAACTGGCCAACATCGATTCTGCCTTTTCTTTGTCGTTACCGTTTAATCAAAATATTCAGTTTGCCAAAACCATTCCGGTACCTGCCAACCAAAAAATATCCCAACCCTACTGGCTCGAGTATCCTAAGCTGGAGGGAAGTTTTGATGTACGCGATCAACGACTGATTGGTAAAGCAGAAAATGATCCTTCTTTTCCTGCAAAATGGGTAATCACTATCGAAGGGGTTGATTTTACTTTTAACCGGGCGATTCAATATAAATATGTTGACCTTGTTAAGGGGGAACTCTACCAGCCACTCGCCGTGCTGCCCGCTGCGGAAGCTAATTTTACGCGCGAAAATTTGGTGAGCATGAATGGTAAAAAAATTACCGCTGGGGTTCAGTTGTTGCAACGGGGTAAAAATAAAATCAATCCATCCATTCAGTTAACCGGATTGCAGCAGTTCTCTTCAGGCGGTTCTACACCGACGGCTGGTTGGGACGAAAATGCCCGTATCAATACCCTGTTGAATGCTCCCACATCAACAATTAATCAGCGGGAAGAAATTTCGCTGAAACCTTCTACAACCGATGTGTATGCTGGAAGTACCCGGATCATTGCTTACGACCATATTCCCACCATCACCTATTTTTCGCCAGCTAAAACCAACCTGATTGCTTTATCGGTAAAAACAACCGGTAAAAAAATAGGATACATTCCCGGAGCAGGTGATAAAATTCCCGCTGCCCTGGAACAACTCGGATATGAAGTAGTAGTTCTTTCCGAAGCTGATATTCAAATGCCCAATCTGCAACAATTTGATGCAATTATTACCGGAATACGTGCTTATAACATCAACGAATACCTGACCAATAAAAATGAAGTATTCAACCGCTACATTGAAGCAGGTGGTCACCTCATTATTCAGTATATGAAGAGTAATCTGGTTGGATTAAAGAGAATTACTGCAGGTCCTTATCCCTTTCAGGTAAATTCTGGTAGCCGGGTAACCGAGGAAAATGCTGCAGTAACCTTTTTGCAACCAGCCCATCCATTACTTAATTATCCGAATACCATAACCAGAGCCGATTTTGATGGATGGGTGCAGGAGAGAAGTACCTACCATGCCGAACAAGTGGATAGTCATTTCGTTTCCCTCTTACAAATGGCAGATACCGGCGAAAAACCGGCTGCTTCCGGAGGTAGTTTAATTACTGCCCCTTATGGAAAGGGAAATATTACCTATGTGGGATTGGTTTTGTTCCGTCAATTACCTGCCGGAAACCCAGGTGCCTACAGAATCTTAGCCAACCTGCTTGCCTTACCAAATAATAAACCCTGATATGCAGTCCAAAAGGCGAATAGGCATTTTTACCATCATACTGATTGGAGTGGGGATAGGGTTTTTTATTAAGAATGTAAAAATTGGCTTAATTATTGGACTCATGCTCGGCCTATTGGCTGGAGGATTCGCAGGTAGAAAATAAAACGCACTAAAATGGATAACCAACCCACCGACAAATTACCGCAAGAGAGCGAACCTCCTATACCACTGATGGGTTCGTTTAAAGCCTGGTATATTTTGTTGCTGGTTGTGCTGCTCGCTGAAATTGTTTTCTTTATTTGGTTTACTCAATTCTTCTCATGAGCCAGATCGATTGGATAGTACTTTGCCTAACACTGTTGCTGATACTTACCTACGGTTTGTATAAAAGCCGCACCAGTAAGAATCTGGAGGGATATTTTTTAAGCAATCGGAATATGCCCTGGTACCTGGTGTTACTTAGCATAATGGGTACACAAGCCAGTGCCATTACTTTTTTGTCGGCACCCGGGCAGGCTTTTACCGATGGGATGCGGTTTGTGCAGTATTATTTTGGATTGCCGCTCGCGATGATTGTGATCTCCATCAGTTTTGTGCCGCTGTTTAGTAAAATGAAAGTATTTACTGCCTATGAATTTTTAGAGCAGCGATTCGATTTAAAAACAAGGGTGCTTACTTCCACGCTGTTTTTGTTGTCGAGGGGCTTATCCACCGGTATCAGCATTTACGCGCCCTCTATTATTTTATCTTCTTTAATGGGGTGGGATATTTTTTGGACGAATATTGTTATGGGTGGCTTGCTGATAGTATATACTGTAAGTGGTGGAGCGAGGGCGGTGGCATATACCCAACAGCTTCAGTTGCTAATCATTTTTGGGGGCATGTTTGTTGCCGGTTATTATGTGGTGCATTATTTACCCGATGGGGTTGGATTTACAGAGGCCCTCAAAATAAGTGGGGCTTCCGGGAAGTTGAACGTAATTACTACTGGCATAACAGAGAAAGGGTTCGACTGGAAAGATCGCTATAATATTATCAGTGGCATTATAGGGGGATTTTTTCTTTCCCTCTCTTATTTTGGAACCGATCAGTCGCAGGTAGGCAGGTACCTAACTGCCAAAAACAATACACAAAGCCGGTTGGGTTTGTTGATGAATGGATTGGTAAAAGTGCCGATGCAGTTTTTTATACTATTACTGGGTACCTTGTTGTTTAGTTATTATCAATTCAACAAAGCACCGGTATTCTTTAATGGGGCCGTAGTGGATAAAGCTATGCAAACCTCCTATGCGCCTGCATTAAGTAAGATAGAGGGTGAGTATAACCTATTACAAGCCAATCAGCAGCAATATAGCCGGGCATTTGTCGCTACCCAACAGGATGCGGATAAGTTATTGGTGCAGCAAAACCGTAAAAGCATGGATGCCCTGCAAAAAGAATACCGACAGGTATTAAAGCAGGCAGTTCCGGGTGCGGATACCAATGATACCAATTATATTTTTCTACGGTTTGTGGTAGATCATTTGCCGCATGGACTGGTAGGTTTACTAATCGCCATCATATTTCTGGCAGCCTGGGGTTCTATAGCTGCAGCTCTTAATTCGCAGGCGGCTTGCACCGTAATTGATTTTCATATTCGATTGCAGGGGAAAAAACACGATATCGCCAATGAGGAGGATTGCTTGCGGGAATACAAGGTATCTAAATATTATACCCTAGCCTGGGGTATTTTCTCCATCATAACAGCTGAGTTAGCTACCGGTATGGGCAGTTTAATTGAGGCAGTTAATTTGTTGGGGTCTTTATTTTATGGAGTGATACTGGGCATCTTTCTGGTAGCCCTGTATGCCAAAAAAATTCAGGGTAATGCAGTGTTTGTTGCAGCAATCATAGGCGAATGTATCGTGGTGCTTTGCTTTTTATTAGATAAATGGGGCTATATCGGTTTAGGATTTCTTTGGTTGAATGTGGTGGGGGCATTGGCTGTGGTAATTTCTGCCTGGATATTACATAAAATATTGCCACCATCAGAAAAGGCCCAACCTGTTCCCGTATCTGCTAAGTAACGGATCCTTCATCTTCTTCCGCAGAATTCAGTTAACTTGTATCGGCTAATGTAAACTACCTTATAAAATGAGTACTCCTGCTTTGGTTCCCTGGGCGATTGGTGCGAATGTGTATGAAGTAAATATCCGGCAATACACCCCCGAAGGAACTTTTCAAGCATTCAGCAAGCACCTTCCCCGATTGAAAGAAATGGGTGTAGGTATTTTGTGGTTGATGCCAATTACACCGATAAGTCAGTTACATCGCTTGGGTACCTTGGGTAGTTATTATGCCTGCAGCAGTTATGTGCAGATTAATGAAGAATTTGGTACGCTACAAGATTTTATACAACTGGTGAATCAGGCGCATGCATTGGATATGAAGCTGATTATTGATTGGGTGGCGAATCATACGGGATGGGATCATGAATGGACTACCCATCATTCAGATTGGTATGTAAAAGATGCTACCGGAAACTTTACGGAAAAAAATGGCTGGAAAGATGTGATTGATTTAGATTTCAGCAAAACCGAAATGCGCCAGGCTATGAAAGCTGCCATGAAGTTTTGGGTGGAGGAAGCTGGTATTGATGGATTCCGTTGTGACATGGCCCACTTGGTGCCGCTGGATTTTTGGACAGAAGCCAGAGAATTTTGTGAGGCCGATAAAACCCTTTATTGGCTGGCCGAATGCGACCAGTCCGATTACCATGCGGTTTTTAATACCAGCTATGCTTGGAGCTGGATGCATGTAACCGAAAAATTTCACAAGGGGGAGGGAAGCTTACAGGATGTTCGGCAAGTACTGCATGCGTATACGCAATATCCTGCCGGTGCTAATAAATTGTTTTTTACCAGTAATCACGATGAGAACAGTTGGAATGGAACGGAATACGAAAAGTATGGAAATGCCGCCCTTGCCTGGGCAGTATTTAGCTGCACCTGGCCGGGAATGCCTTTGTTATATTCGGGGCAGGAATTGGCCTTGAAAAAGCGACTGGCATTTTTTAATAAAGATTTGATTGAATGGACTGCAACTCCGCCATTGGCTGAATTTTATCAGCGCCTTTTTCAGCTTCGTGCAAGCAATGCGGCCATTCGGGAAGGGGAGTTGTTTATTTTGCCCTCTCAGCAAGATGATAAAGTACTGCTGTTTTTTAGACGACATAACGAGCAAGTTGTTTTGATACTGCTGAATGTTTCGAGTGAAAACCGAGTGCAGGTTAGTGTTGAACATCCCTGGTTGCCGGGAAAATATCGGCAGTTATTTTCACGGTTGGCATATGATTTTGGCGTGAAAGAAAATTTTGAGCTGCAGAGTGGTGAGTATTTGGTGTTTGAAAAGCTATAAAAAAAGGATGCACTATGGTGCATCCTTTTAATTTTATTGAAATTCGCTTATTACTCTTTTACTTCTGTTAAATCCAACGGATAGGCATACGTGCCCTCATAGCCTGGATAGATTCCCTCAACTTTTATTTTCCTTCCTTTATTAGCAGAAATGGCTCTTTCTAAATCTGGTAGATTTTTCAATGGCTGATCGTTGATACTGGTAATAATAAATCCTTCTTGCATCCGGCTTTTTCTCAGCAGGCCTTCATTAATTCTTTTAACCACTATACCACCCGCAATTTCATTGGCAGCTGCGGTTTTTGAATCTACTGTTGCAAGTTCTGCACCCAGTTTTTCTAATACGCCATCATTCTTTACAATATTCGTGTTACCTGCTTTATTTTTAAGAATAAGTGACACGGAATTTTCTTTACCACTTCTGTTGTAAGTGAGGCTAACTTTATCACCGGGTTTGTAGCGTGACACCTGCTCTTGTAATTCAGGACCGCTGGTTACCGCAACTCCATTTAATTTGGTTACGATATCTGCTTTTTTAAGCCCTGCATCTGCGGCAGCACCTCCTGCAGGCACTTCGGTTACATAAACTCCTTCTCCTTCTTTATAGCCCGGATTATTCTTTTTATCTTCTTCCGAAAGTTCCACACCCTCTCTTGCATATTGAATGCCTATAAATGCGCGTTGAACTGCCCCAAATTTTACAATATCGGTTACTACTTTCTTTACGATGTTAACCGGAATGGCGTAAGAGTATCCAGCATATGAACCCGTAGGGGAGGCGATGGCTGAGTTAATGCCAATCAGTTCTCCATTCGTATTAATTAAAGCACCGCCACTATTGCCGGGATTAACGGCAGCATCAGTTTGTATAAACGATTCGATGGCTGCATCACTCTGGCGATCATTTACACCAATTTGTCGGGATTTGGCACTTACTATACCCGCAGTAACGGTTACATCTAATGTAAGTGGATAGCCAATAGCCAACACCCATTGACCTAATTTGGCATCATCACTGTTGCCGTAAATTAGATAGGGTAGTCCTTTCGTTTCGATTTTAATAACCGCCAAGTCGGTACTGGCATCTGCACCCACAACAGTTGCTTTAAAGGATTTTTTATTGGCAAGGGTAACATTTATCTCATCTGCTCCATTGATAACGTGGTTATTGGTTACGATATAGCCATCTTGTGTAATAATTACACCACTTCCTCCAGCTTTCTGCTCAGGAATTACGCGCGGACCCCCTCCAAAAAAATCACCAAACTCATCCCCAAACATATCTGCAAAAGGATTTCTTTGCCTTTGCTGATTCGATACCTGCTTGGCTTTGGTGCGTGTTTTAATATGCACCACTGCCGGAGTGGCACTAGTGGCTGCCGGCGTAAAGTCTACACTCGGTCCCGCATTGCCGCCGTTATTAAAAAAGCCTGCATAGTTTACAGGTAATTTTCCGGCTTCCTGCACGCCCGCAGTCTCCCGTTGCATAAACTTGCCAAATCCCCAAATACTCGCAATAGAGGTAGCCCCACTAATCACTACGATGGTAAGTACGTTTTTCCAATTAATATTCATAAGTAACAATTTTCAGTTTAGTGTACTACAAAAGCTGTGCCTTTCTGCATGCAAGTAAATAAATCGTACGGAATGTCAGCTAACTATCCCTACCATTTAACAAATGTTTTACGTAAGTGTTCGTACTTGGTGGATAATTAGGAGATTTTTACAAAAAATCTATTATCCATTCAGTGCACTTAAAAAGCTCATTGTATCCACCCCATCTGCATAATCATGCAATCCCGGGCACTGGGCCATACCGGGGGGAACACCGCCCGCCTCAACAATGCATTGTATGTCTGTATTCCCCTGTAAAATGGCTGTAGGCGGGTTGTTAGCATAATAAAACTGATAATGTACCTGACTAACTGGTGAAAAAGCTGCTGGGTGCTCGGTAAGTACAATAGATTCATTCGACATATAATACCGGTTACTCATAATCAGCAGGGTAAGATGATAATCGAAATTGTGCTTATAAGCAGGCAGATCCATTACAAAATCATAGGCTTTCAGGGCTTCTAGCAGGGGTTTGAAATCATATCCCTCGGGTACCCAAATTTGGGTGACATTGCGGCAGCCCTGTCCAAAATACAGTTGAATATCTCCCGCCAGCTTATCTAATAATTCCGTCCCTTCCTCCCCGGTTAATACCGCAACGGAGGTTCTATTTCTTCGAATAATATGGGGGTATTTGCCAAAATAATAATCAAAATACCTGCCCGACTGATTACTGCCCGTAGCAATATAGGCATCACAACCCAGCAATCGCTCAGCAATTTGTAAGCGTTCGGCCATACGTTCATCCCGGGCTATCAGCCAGTTGATCAGGTGGGTTATCAGGCATTTATCTTTTGAGGAGGGTTTAATAACCGCAATATGGCCGCTAATAAATACACAAAGCATATCAAAAAACCCTACCAGCGGAATATTTCCTGCGAGTACCAATCCTACTTTCTTGGGCACATGCTCCCCAACCGGCAGAGAATACCCGGCTGTCCAGGCTGTTAATAACTCCTCCCTAAGCATATTATCGGTGATGGCCCCGATGGCGGCTGTTGTAAAACGGGGAATAAACCAGGTATTTTCCCTTTCTGCCTGGGCCTGAACCTCCATCCATTCGGGGGCGGAGGAACGCATATAGACACCCAATTCGCACATTATTTGAATTCGTTCTTGTAAAATCATTGTTCCATCGTATTTTTGAGAGTACAAATGTAGATTCACTCACTCAACAAACCCATTTTATATGGCAATCAAAATTACAGACGAATGTATCAATTGCGGTGCTTGTGAGCCCGAATGTCCTAATAACGCTATCTACGAAGGTGGTGTTGAATGGTCTATTTCAGACGGAACAACCATTAAAGGCGATTTTACTTTAATGGACGGTAGCGTAGTTGGTGCTGATCAGCGGCATGCTCCCATCAGTGTAGATACCTACTACATT
>CAMBUH010000050.1 GCA_945870985.1 Chitinophaga pinensis | reverse complement strand
GACTCCCCGGTTGGGGTATATTGACTGCTTGCATACGGAGGGGTTGAATTGTTAAAAAACACCGTTAAATTAATTAAAAAGCGAATAGAAACTTCAGTACAACAATCCATCCGATTATATTTGTAGGGATGAAAAGAACTTTCCCCGTAATCACCATATTGATTTCACTGTCTTTGCTGGGACTCATTCTATTGCAGATTTCCTGGTTTGCAAATCTGTTGGAGATAACCCGGCAACAATATCAGGTAAAGTTCGATAAAGCTTGTACTTCCGTATCGGAGGAACTGGCTCAGGGATTGGTAGATAATTCAATGCCGCTACTACGATTTCAGCAACGAAGTTCGATGTTGCGTTCCGAATTTCAATTGCGTTCTTCTTTACAGGCGAATGTAGCTGATAAATTTACCCTTCAGGAGATTGAGCAGAAATTGAAAAAAGCCTTGGAGGAACAAAAATTGTATAATATACCTGCTGAGATAGCTGTATCTAATTCGATGGGTGATTATGAATTAATTTCAAAAGGTTTTGAACGTGCCTACTTTGATACTGTCAATTATCAAACGAGGGCATACAATATCAACTACAATAGCGGGTTCGAGCCCGTTTATTCTGGTATGGAAGCATTGGTGGTTGTTACGCCTTATTTCGATTTGCCCATACTTTCTTCGTTGAAATGGATGTTTGCAGGTGCCATTTTGTTTATGGGGGTTATTATTTCCGCGTTCTACGTTACTATCCGAACCCTGTTAAATCAGAAGAAATTAAGTGAGATCAAAAGTGATTTCATTAATAATATGACGCATGAGTTTAAAACACCCATTGCTACCATTTCTTTGGCGGTGGATGCTTTGAAGAATGAGAAAGTGCAGGCAGAACCGGACCGGGCCAAATATTTTACAGGCATCATCAAGGAAGAAAATATCCGAATGAACAAGCATGTGGAAACGATTTTGCAAGCGGCTTTAATGGAGAAGGAAGAATTCCGATTGAATAAGAAAACACTTTCTGTGCATAAGATTATTAATCTGACCATTGAAAAGTATCAGTTACAATTGCAGAAGCAGGAAGGGCAGGTGCATGTATTATTGAATGCAACCAATGACAATATTGAAGGGGATGAAGTGCATTTTACCAATGCTATTTCGAATCTGATTGATAATGCTATCAAATATTCCAATGCAGCTCCCGATATAACTATCACTACCCATTGTACTAAAAAACACCTCACCATTCAAATTGCCGACAAGGGCATTGGCATGTCGAGGGAAACCGAAAAGCGCATTTTCGAAAAATTTTACCGGGCGCATACTGGCAACATTCATCAAGTGAAGGGTTTTGGGTTGGGTATGAGTTATGTGAAGTCGGTGATTGATGCCCATGAGGGGAATATCAAAGTTTCTAGTACCCTGGGAAAGGGCAGCACTTTTACGGTTGAAATGGCACTGGCTCCGGAGAAAAACACAACAGCATAAATCGGAATTATCCATTCTCGGTTTTCCATAATAAACTACCATCTCCATAGCTCAAAAACCGGAAGGTATGGTTGAGTGCATAGTCGTAAATTTTCTTCCAATCATTGCCCACCAATGCCCCCACCAAAAGCAATAGGGTTGATCCCGGCTGGTGAAAATTCGTAATAAGGCCACTGGTAAACTGAAACCGATAACCCGGAGCAATCAGTAATTGAGTGGTTGCCATTAGTTGGGTAAGCTGGTGTTGTTTCATCCAATTAATAAGCGCATCCAAGGCAATGGATGGCGATACGTTTTTTTCGCCGGCTTCATACGGATCCCATTGATTAACCTGAAGTTCACCGGGCAGGATGTTTGGTTTTTCAATCAATTTTTTTCCCATCCAGTAGATACTTTCCAAGGTTCTCATAGAAGTAGTACCTACCGGAACAATCGGATGGGGTAAGTGATTTCGTAGCTGGGTTAAAAAATCTAAAGAAACTTCCAGGTATTCTCGATGCATTGCATGAGTTTCGGGTGTTTCCGATTTAACGGGCATAAAAGTTCCGGCTCCTACATGCAGGGTAATAAAGCTTTTTGCAATTGATTTTTTATCCAACGTATCCAATAATGCAGGCGTAAAGTGGAGGCCAGCCGTGGGGGCAGCTACCGATCCCTGATGCTGGGCATAGATGGTTTGGTAGCGCTCGTAATCATCCGCCGTTGTGGCTCGGTTGAGATAGGGAGGGAGGGGTAATTCACCTGCCAGCGATAGCATTTCTGCAAAACTTGCCCTAGCCGGCTGCCAAGTAAGCTCCAATAAAAAGGCAGTATCCCGTTTTTCAATTTTGGAGGCACTAATTGAAAAAGCCCCATCGCCCGAAGTATTTGCAAGGGATAGTGTGCCTTCTTTCCATTTTTTGGCACCCCCTAATAAACATAGCCAAATTACTCTCCCCTGTTGGCTCATAGCAGTAGTAATATCAGCGTAGCCCGGCCCGGGTTCTAAACAAAACACTTCAATTGCTTGTGCCTGTTGCGTTTGCATATAAAGTCGGGCGGGCACCACCCTGGTATTATTAAAAAGAAGAAGGGTAGTATCCGGCAAGTAATCGGCCAGGTTAGCATACTGGTCTTCCTGTATTTCCCGGTTTTTATATACCAACAATTTTGATGTATCCCTTTTGGACAGCGGGTGTTGAGCAATTTTCTCTGCCGGCAGATTGTAGCTGTAATCTGCCATGCGTATTTTTTTCGGGTCGATTTGCTCAGTCATGAGGATTATTTTCGGGTAGCGAAGTTTTGTGCCGGCAAAATTCTATCAATTATGGGGCAAACCGGCATTTGGAAAGCATTTTTTCCTTCAATAGTCAACTTTTCCACCATTCCTTAAGGAAAATCCATGGTTATTAACCTGTTATCCACTTCAATTCACACTCAATGTCGGCTGAAAGCACGGTAAAATGGCTGTAACCCTTTACAGCATTGTATTGTAGGGCATTGAATTCTGTGGATAAATTCAGGTACCCAAAATGCGGGTTAAAAGTGGGAAAAAGTGTTATTTTGTGTCAACAAGTGGTAATCGGAAAATAAATTTATTCACCAATGAGCGGATTTCACGGAGAATATGAGGCTACAGTAGATGTGAAGGGCCGATTTCTTGTTCCGGGCGGACTGAAAAAACAGTTACCGGAGGGAGAGGGGCGCTTCATCATCAGCCGTGGCTTTGAAAAATGTCTCACGTTATATACGTTGAAAAGTTGGGAACTCATTATTTCTAGGATTAGCCAATTGAATGATTTCGACCCCAAGGTACGTCAATTTCGCCGCCAGTTTTTAGGAGGGGCTACAGAAGTGGAGATGGACAGCGCTAACCGCCTACTCCTGCCACCTTCCCTAAAAGAATTTGCCGGTCTTGGCAAAGACGTTGTGCTGGCAGCGGCCATGGATCGCTTCGAAATCTGGGATGCAGGTAAGTACAAACAGCTCTTTGAGGATTTCTCTCCAGAAGATTTCAGTCGTTTAGCGGAGGAAGTGATGAAAGGAACAGACACGCAAAAGGATAGTTGATCGAATCGAAAAAAAATCGAATGAACGCAACCACCCCAAATTCAGCGTCAAATTCCCCTAATAATTATCACGTATCCGTTTTACTGAATGAATCGCTGGAAGCCCTGGCCATTCAACCCGAAGGTGTGTATGTGGATGCTACATTCGGAGGGGGTGGCCATAGCAAGGGAATATTGCAGCACTTAGGACCCAACGGTAGGTTATTTGTTTTTGATCAGGACGCTGATGCAGCAGCTAACCTACCCGATGATTCCCGAATCGTTTTTCTGCCCTATAACTTTCGTCACCTGCAACGGATACTTCGTTTGCATCAGGTAACTAAAGTGGATGGTATACTCGCCGACCTCGGCGTAAGTAGCCACCAGTTTGATGAAGGTAAACGCGGTTTTTCTATTCGGTATGATGGTCCGCTTGATATGCGTATGGACAGGCGACAGCCACTTACTGCTGCCGATATCGTAAAAACATTGGATGAAAAACAATTGCATAAGATGTTCGAACAATACGGCGAAGTAACCAACTCGAAAACCTTGGCCCGGCTGATTGTTCAGCAGCGAATACATATGCAGGCCGAAACCATCAGTCAATTTAAAAACATGATCAGTGCTGCCGTAAAAGGAAATCCGAATAAATACCTAGCCCAGGTTTTTCAGGCTTTACGAATGGAAGTGAATGACGAATTAGGTGCGTTGAAAGATATGCTGCAGCAAATACCCGCTTTGCTAAAACCGGGCGGAAGGGCTGCCATCATTACCTTTCATTCTATTGAAGACCGGATTGTGAAAAACTTTTTCCGGCAGGGACAAGTGGATGAAATTCCTACCAATCCCCTGTTGCCCGAAACGAAGGAAAAGGTTTTTGCGCTGGTAAATAAAAAACCTATTGAGCCGTCGCAAGAAGAACAGACCAACAATCCAAGAAGCCGAAGTGCCAAATTACGCGTAGCAGAAAAATTATAAATCACCATGACTGCCGAATCAAAGAAAAAAAATTTTATAAAAAATCCGCTGAAAGGTTTGTTCAACTATCAGTGGATATTGAAGAATATTCCTTTCTTTCTTTTTTTATCGGTACTCACCATAGTATATATCGCCAATGGCCATCATGCCGACCAGGTTATTAGAAAAATAAATACAACACAGGATGAACTGAAAGAATTGCAGTTCAATTATAAAACTCTGAAGAGTGAAGTGATGTTCAAGAGTGGGGAAGAGCAAATTGTAAAAGCGGCTGAGCCCCTGCAGTTGATGGTAAGTAAAGAAATGCCCTTTCAATTAGTAGTTCCCAAACAAAATCCTTAACCCGATTATTAGCAAATGGATGTAAAAAACGACATACTGTGGAGAGTGTACCTGAGCTACCTGCTGGTAGTGGTGGTTGCACTAGCAGTGCTAGGTAAAGCCGTTTACATTCAACAGGTACAAGGCGTTTACTGGAAAAGTTTAAGCGATAGCCTACACCAGAAAATGGATGAAATAGAAGCTGAGCGCGGAACCATTTTTAGTGAAGATGGTCAAATGCTTAGCACCAGTGTTCCTCGTTTCGATATCTACTGGGATAGCCGCCTAGCAACCCTGCGTAAAAACAATGGTCAGCTGTTTCGCGAAAAAATTGATTCTGTATGTGAAGCAATGGCAGGCTTATTTAAAGATATTACTGCTGGTGAGTATAAGGTAATGATGCAAAATGCTTTTCAAAACCAGGAAGGATTTTGTTTGCTGAAAAAGAAAATCTCTTTTCGGGAATATGAACAGTTGAGAACTTTTCCTTTATTCAATTTGGGCAGATATACCAGCGGCATGATTGCCGTACAAAAGAATTTTCGCCTCAATCCCTATCAGATGCTTGCATTCAGAACAATTGGCTTGGTTCGGGATAGTAATCAGGTAGGGCTAGAAAATTCTTATGATTCTGTTCTCCAGGGAAAAGCGGGTAAGCAATTGGTTCGCTATATATCAGGAGGAGTAAAGATTCCGGTAGAAGATGATCAATATGTAGTAGAGCCTGAAACCGGAAAAGATATTGTAAGCACGTTGGATGTATTTATTCAGGGGGTAACTGAAAAAGCCCTTATGAATGCGATGGTTAAGCATGAAGCAGAACAAGGCTGTGCCATGGTAATGGAAACCGCTACCGGAAAAATTAAGGCCATGGCTAACCTAGGTAAAATGGATGATGGCAGCTACTGGGAAAAATTTAATTATGCCATAAGTATTTCTGAACCGGGATCTACTTTTAAGCTCGCAACCTTATTGGCTTTATTGGAAGATAAAAAAGTTTCCTTACATGATATCGTAGATGTGGAGGGAGGTGTTTGGAAACTGAATAATCAAACGGTGTATGATGCTGAAGTGCATGGCATTCGTAAGGAAACAGTGCAGCAAGCATTTGAAAAAAGTTCTAATGTAGGGATGGCTAAATTAGTTTGGAATAACTATGGTTCCCAACCCAACAAGTACATTCAATGGCTCAGTAAGATGCACCTCGATACCCTCATGGGCATCGATTTAGCTGGAGAAGGATTTCCTGAAGTACATCGCCCCGGTCAAAAAATATGGAATGCCACAACCGTTGCCTGGATGGCATTTGGTTACAACGTACAGATTACGCCTCTGCAAACCCTTTGCTTGTATAATGCAATAGCGAATGGCGGTAAAATGATGAAACCTTATTTGGTAAGTGCCATTAGTAAGGATGGAAAAATCATTAGAGCCATTCAGCCTACTGTATTACGCGAGCAATTGTGCAGTTCCGCCACGCTTCAGCAATTGTATAACTGCCTGCAAGGCGTTTGTTTGCGAGGTACAGCTGCCCAAGTTTTTAAAAATACGCCCTATCCAGTTGCGGGAAAAACCGGAACGGCTCAGGTGGCCAATCGGAATCAGGGTTATAACACCAATATATATCAGGCCTCTTTTGCAGGATTTTTTCCGGCTGATCAACCCAAGTATACCTGTGTAGTAGTTATCAAGAATAAAGCGGGTGCTATCCTTCACCATGGATCAGATGTTGCCGCACCTGTATTTAAAGAAATAGCCGATCGTTTATACAGTACTTACCTGCGTAAATCTCCGGCAACTTTATTAGTAAACCATACGCCAATAGATTCTATTCAATGGCAATTGGGAGGGAATAAAAATGATTTACAAAGAGTTGCGCAGGCGCTTCATATTCCGGTAGCTGATTCTTCCCGGGCTTACGACCAATGGGGTGATATCAGCGGAACCCTTCAAAAGGGCACACTGAAAGCCCGCGTACAATCACCTCAAATCATGCCTTCCCTGCAGGGACTGGGTTTAAAAGATGCCCTATTACTTGGGGAAAGCAATGGATTACAAATGAAAGTAGTCGGAAAGGGGAAAGTGATTAGTCAATCCATTACCGCAGGAGAGCCGATTCAAAAAAAGCAAGTAGTACAGATACAACTTTCCGAACATACCAATCCAGGCAGATAAAACTAACTATGGCCCATTTACAAAACATACTTTATCAGGTTCCTTTGGTGCAAACCATCGGAAGTACCGACCGAGAAATTGCTAGCCTACAGTTAGATTCCCGTAAAGTGCAACCCGGTGATTTGTTTATTGCAGTAAGAGGAAACCAGGCGGATGGACATCTTTATATCCCTACTGCCATTGCAGCAGGTGCTATTGCAATTGTTTGTGAAGAAATACCGCCCATTACTCCAGAAGGCATAACTTTTTTACAAGTGCAAAATGCAGGAGAGGCGCTTGGTTTGTTGGCGCATCATTTTTATGGAGATCCTTCTTTGGAGCTCACCTTGGTAGGAGTAACCGGTACCAATGGCAAAACAACCATCGCAACGTTGCTTTTTAAATTATTCAGTTCACTCGGTTATCATTGCGGACTTATCAGCACCGTGCAGAATCAAATTGGAGAAAACATCATCCCCTCTACCCATACAACCCCAGATGCTATTCAGTTGAATAGTCTATTACAAAAGATGCGGCAGGAGGGTTGTACCCATGTATTTATGGAATGCAGCAGTCATGCTATTCATCAGCATCGCATAGCCGGTCTTCAATTTGCGGGGGCTATATTCAGTAACATTACCCATGATCACTTAGATTACCACCATAGTTTTGATGAATATATTCGGGTAAAGAAAAGTTTCTTCGATCAACTAAGTGCCCAAGCTTTTGCTATTTCCAACGCGGATGATAAGAGAGGAGAAGTAATGCTGCAAAATACCCGCGCCAAAAAATTATTCTATAGCCTCACACGACCGGCCGATTATAAAGGTAAGATTTTTGAAAATGCACTCACCGGATTGGTAATGTTGGTGAATGAAGTAGAAGTGCATTTTAGGCTGATTGGTCAATTCAATGCCTATAACCTACTGGCGGTTTATGGAGCTGCTTGTTCTTTGGGGGAAAATAGTCAGAAAGTGTTAACGCAATTGAGTGCTATCAGTGGGGCAGAAGGGCGGTTTGATTATCAGGTAAGTTCCACAGGTATTATTGGCATTATAGATTATGCACATACGCCAGATGCAGTGGAGAATGTACTTACCACCATTCATCAACTGAAAAAAGGATTTGAACAAGTAATTACCGTAGTTGGCTGTGGGGGCGACAGAGATAAAACCAAGCGGCCGTTGATGGCTCAGATATCCTGTAAATATAGTAACTGGGTAATATTAACCAGCGATAATCCCCGTTCAGAAAATCCGGAAGATATCCTACGAGATATGCAGGCAGGTTTGGAAGCAGCAGATGGTAGAAAATATATCACAGTTACCGATCGAAAAGAAGCAATTAAAACTGCAGTATCCCTGGCAAAAGCAGGAGATATTTTGCTGATTGCTGGAAAAGGACATGAAAAATATCAAGAAATCAAGGGGGTAAAATATCCTTTTGATGATAAGCAGGTATTGGCTAACACATTTACGCTATTGAATAAATAATAATTAAACTGAACCCATTATGTTGTATTATCTGTTCAGCTGGTTGAGTAAAACATTCCACCTCCCCGGGGCAGGACTGTTTCAATTTTTAACTTTTCGCATTGCTATGGCGATTGTATTGTCGTTGCTGATTGCTACGATATACGGAAAAAAGGTTATTGGGTTTCTTCGTAAACGGCAGATTGGTGAAACAGTAAGGGATTTGGGTTTGGAAGGCCAGATTCAAAAAAAGGGTACTCCTACTATGGGGGGTATCATTATTCTGATGAGTATTTTAATTCCCACTCTATTATTTGCCAACCTCGATAAGTTGTATATCCGTTTAATGATTTTGTGTACGGTATGGCTGGGTGTTATTGGTTTTTTAGATGATTACCTCAAACTGCGTGCCCGTAAAAAAGCCCAAGAATCAGGTGAGAAATTTGTAAAAAAAGACAGCGACGGATTGGCCGGAATTTCAAAAATAATCGGTCAGGTTGGTTTGGGTATAATAATAGGTGTTTCACTTTATTTCAGCAATGCTGTTACCGTAGAGCGCGAAGTAATTACTACCCCTTCTGCCCAATTACAAAAGGGTGAACGGCTGGCGAAAGACTCCAATATTATTGTTCGCAAGTTGAATGGAATTGAAAAGCGCTTTGTAAAAGTAAAAACACCCATAACCACTATCCCCTTTGTAAAAAACCATCAGTTCAATTACAGCAAGCTGATTAGCTGGATAGGCCCGGGAGCAGAAAAATATACCTGGATAATCTATATCCTTATCGTAACCTTCATCATTACTGCCGTATCAAACGGGGCAAATCTTACAGATGGATTGGATGGACTGGCAGCTGGTGTTAGTGCAATCATCGGCGCGGGTATCGGGGTATTTGTATATGTGAGTGGAAACTTCATTCTGGCCGACTACTTTGATGTGATGTATATACCTAATCTGGGTGAGCTATCCATTTTTGTTGGTGCTTTTGTGGGCGCCTGCATCGGGTTCCTGTGGTACAATGCATTTCCGGCACAGGTATTTATGGGTGATACCGGAAGTTTGGCATTGGGAGGTATCATCGCTTCACTGGCAATTATTGTAAGAAAGGAATTACTGATACCTATATTCTGTGGGGTTTTCTTGATTGAAAACTTGAGTGTGATTTTACAAGTAAGCTATTTTAAGTATACCAAGAAAAAATATGGTGAGGGCAAGAGAATTTTTCTGATGAGTCCGCTCCATCACCATTTTCAGAAAAAAGGTTTTCATGAAAGTAAAATTGCTGTTCGCTTTTGGATTATTACCATCCTATGTGTGGTAGTGAGTATTGTAACCCTAAAGATTCGCTAATTAGATGAAAAAGCGCCTGGTAATATTGGGAGGAGGAGAAAGCGGAGTAGGAGCAGCCCTACTAGCGCAACAGCAGGGATATGAGGTTTTCTTAAGCGATGGCGGAAATATGAAAGATCATTATCGCACTGAATTACAACAACACCAGATACCCTTTGAGGAAGGACAACACAGCACGGAAAAAATTCTACTGGCAGATGAAATTGTAAAAAGTCCCGGCATAGGCGAAAAGAATGAATTGGTAAAACAAATTCGTAAAAAGGGTATTTCTGTAATAAGTGAGATTGAATTGGCATTTCGGTTTAAGGGCGACTCTAAAATTGTAGCCATCACTGGCAGCAATGGTAAAACTACTACTACCTCTTTGATTTACCATATCTGCAAGAGTGCCGGTTTAGATGTGGCGCTGGTAGGCAATATCGGATACTCATTTGCCCGCCAGGTTTCAGAACAACCCCGGGCATTGTATGTGTTAGAGATCAGTTCTTTTCAACTGGATGATATCAAAACTTTTCGTCCGCATATAGCTGTGCTTTTGAATATTACCGAAGATCATCTGGATAGATATGATTATCAATTTTCTAATTATATCAACAGCAAATTCAGCATCATCGCTAATCAAACTAAGGAAGATTATTTCATCTATTGTGAAGATGATGAAGTAATCATGCAAAAAATCCCATTAATCAACCTACATACTAACCCATTACCCTTCTCTATGAAACACGAAGTAAAAAAAGGCGCCTTCATCAAAGGAGATCAAATGATGCTCAGAATTCAAGAAGAAAGAGTGAGCATGAGCATTTACGACTTTGCGCTGAAAGGCAAGCACAACCAGTACAATACCATGGCTGCCGGCATTGCTGCAGCAACCCTCGGAATCCGAAAGGAAAAAATCCGGGAAGCAGTTAATAACTTCCAAAGTCTAGAACACCGAATGGAATTTGTTGCCATGGTGCGGGGTGTTGAATTTGTAAACGACTCAAAAGCCACCAATGTAAACAGTACTTGGTATGCCCTGGAAAGCATGACTAAACCGGTGGTTTTGGTACTCGGCGGTGTAGACAAAGGCAACGATTATCAACTGATAGCTGAGTTGGTAAAGGAAAAAGTAAAAGCTATTGTTTGCATGGGTACCGATAATAAAAAAATTATCCAGGCCTTTAAAGATATCGTTCCGGTAATTGTTGAAACCGAGTCGGCAAAAAAAGCGGTAAATGCCTCTTTCAAGCTGGCTACCAAAGGGGATGTGGTTTTGTTGAGTCCTGCTTGCGCAAGTTTTGATTTGTTCAAAAACTATGAAGACAGAGGCACACAGTTTAAAAATTCAGTAAAAGAACTTTAAAACCGGTAACAAGTATGCCCATCCTGAACGAACCCATACTCACACAGATTCCGTCGATAGACGGAATGAAAGGCGAACTGGTAAGCAGAACGCGGGGGGATAGGTATATCTGGGGTATACTGCTGATTTTATCGCTCATTTCAATTTTGGTGGTATATAGTGCTACTGGCTCATTGGCCTATAAGATGAATAGAGGAAACACCAGTATGTATCTGTTTAAACAGCTTTCATTTACCATGTTGGGGTTGGTGATTGTTTTTTTTCTTCATAGAATGAATTATACCGTTTTCACTAAAGTAGCTTCCATTTTATTTTTATTATCCATTCCGCTGTTATTGTATACCCTGTTTTTTGGAACAAGAATTAATGAAGGAAGTCGCTGGATTAAATTGCCGGTAATTAATTTAACCCTTCAAACAAGTGACTTAGCCAAGCTGGCTTTGTTTATGTATATATCCCGTTTGTTAAGTAGAAAACAGGAGGTAATCAAAGATTTTAGAACGGGATTCTTGCCGATTGTTATTCCGGTTTTGATTATTTGTGCGTTGATTATGCCGGCTAACTTATCAAATGCCTTATTAACAGGAGCTACCTCTTTATTGCTCATGTTTATTGGCCGGGTTTCATTTAAGCATATCGCCCTTACTATTTTGGTGGCATTGATACCTATTTCTATTATTGTAATGATTGCCGTAATAACGCATACAGATACTCCTGCTGATTTGACGGGTAAAAAAGCCATTGCCGAGAAAATGAAATCGGTAGGTCGCTTTGGAACCTGGGTGGGCAGGGTGCAGGATTTTATGTATACAAATGACAAAGACATACCCTATCAGGTTCAGCAAGCCAATATTGCCATTGCCAATGGAAATGTATTCATGGGATTGGGGCCTGGCAATAGTAGACAACGAAATTTTCTACCACAGGCTTATAATGATTTTATTTTTTCAATTATCATAGAGGAATATGGATTGTTGGGGGCAACCTTTATTGTATTTGTTTACTTGTTGTTTTTATTCAGGTGTATACGAATTTTCAGAAGATGTCCTTATGCATTTGGTGCATTTCTGGCACTTGGATTGAGTTTTACTTTGGTAATACAGGCATTGGTTAATATGGCAGTAAATGTTCATCTGCTGCCCGTTACCGGTGTAACCCTACCCTTGATCAGCATGGGTGGCAGTTCCTATTTGTTTACTTGTGCATCCATTGGAATTATTTTAAGTGTAGCCCGAAACGTAGAACAACTCGAAGGAAAAGAAACGATTAACCCAGAACCCATTACCGAAGCTGCATAATGACGACTAATGTAAACATATCATCTCTTGCTTCCAGAAAAAAAGTAATTATTTCGGGCGGCGGCACGGGTGGGCATATTTTCCCTGCCATTGCTATAGCCAATGCACTAAAAAAATTGGATGCATCGGTTGAGATTTTGTTTGTTGGCGCAAAGGGAAAAATGGAAATGCAAAAAGTACCCGAGGCAGGATATCCAATTATTGGCATTACGATAGCAGGGTTTAATCGATCACAATTACTTAAAAATTGGCGCTTACCTTTTCAGTTAATACAAGGATTTTGGGAGGTAAGAAAAATCTTCCAACAATTTCGTCCGCAGGCAGTTATTGGTGTAGGAGGCTATGCATCTTTTCCGCTAATCAGATATGCCCAATTTAAAGGGGTTGCCAGCTTTATTCATGAGAGTAATTCTTTTGCCGGAAAAGCAAATATTTTGCTGGGCAAAAAAGCGCGGGCCATTTTTGTGGCAACTACGGGTATGGAAACCTTTTTTCCTGCTGAGAAATTAGTAGTTACCGGAAACCCCGTTCGGCAAGAGATAGAATATCCTGCCCACTCTAGAGAACAAGCCTTAGCACATTTTGGTGTTACTGATTCCTTACCGGTTGTGCTGGTGATGGGGGGTAGTTTGGGAGCAAGAAGCATCAATGAAGCCATAGCCGCTCAGTTGGCAACCTTACAACAACGAGTGCAATTGATTTGGCAAACTGGCAAACAAGATTCAGCCAAATATGCTCAGTTAGCGGCATCTTACAAAACAGTGGTGGTAAGTGAATTTATTCAGAGAATGGACTTATGTTATTTGGCAGCCAATTTTGTGGTTTCCAGATCCGGTGCTATGTCGGTTGCAGAAATTTGTATGTCGGCAAAGCCTGCTATACTGGTTCCCTATCCGCTTGCTGCTGAAGATCATCAAACAGCCAATGCCCGTTATCTTTCTCATCATGGTGCTGCCCGGTTAATTCAGGATGCAAAAGCGGCAACTGATTTGGTACCTGCTATACTTCAACTGGCTGATGATCACGCGCAGCAAAAAGAAATGGGATTGGCCGCCCAAACATTGGCAGTGCATGATGCAGGAAAA
>CAMBUH010000049.1 GCA_945870985.1 Chitinophaga pinensis | reverse complement strand
TCCCTCAATTTTTCCTTTACCCCTTCCGCCTGCATGAATTTGAGCCTTGATTACGGCGAAATTATTGCCGGTTTCGGTTTTTAACTGGCGATAAGCTTCCTCAGCAGCCATAACATTATCAACAGCAATACCTTCTTGCACCGGTACCTGATATTTTTTCAACAGTTCTTTGGCCTGATATTCGTGGAGATTCATGCGGAATTTTTTTTACAAAGATAATACAAAGCCCGATTGGTTGGGGGTACTTTTAGAAGCTTACTATCAATTATTTTGCTAATTTTGAGGTCAACAGCAAATAATCGTTCATTTAAAAAAATCGCATGAAAAAAACACTTCTTTCTTTTGCATCCATTTTACTGGTTTCCGCTTTGGTTTCATTTGTTCCAGCCTCCCACCATAATTTCGCGGATTTGTCGATTAACCTCGAAAAAAGCCGCATCGATTGGGTTGGTTCTAAGAAGTCTGATTTCCATACCGGAATGGTACCCCTGAAAAGCGGAACAGTATCAATGGAAGGTGGAAAATTAACAGGTGGCAAATTTGTAATTGATATGGCCAATTTAAAAGTTACCGATGGTGCAGGCGATCGCCTGGCTGGTCACTTAAAATCAGCTGAAATTCTCGATGTAGCCAAGAATCCGGAAGCAACTTTTGTAATCAGCAAGGTTACCTATACTTCTGATAATGCGGCTTCTATAGCTGGTTCATTAACCTTTAATGGCACTACCCTGCCATTGGTTTTTAACGCTAATATTCGCAATTCAGACGACAAAGGATTTTTTGCCCAGGCTTTCTTTAGCTTCGACAGAACTTTGTTTGGCGTGAAATATGGTGTAGGCGCCGTTTCTAACGACGTACAACTGGCCATTCACTTGTTCGCTAAGTAATCTGAATAAAATAATTGAATGTATAGTGCCCGTCCGCCTTATGCTGACGGGCATTTTTTTTAATGATATCATCGTAACTTGTACCAAAAATTTACCCATGTTTGCCCAAACGCTTGCCGATATTCCTGAAATTCAAATGATACCGGGTTATTTTGCCCGGTTTATTCATACCGATCGCATGACGCTTTCGTATTTAACTGTAACAGCCGGGGCAGCATTGCCTGAGCATGATCATCCGCATGAGCAGGTTTCTACCGTATTGGAAGGGGAATTTGAGCTTACCCTGGCGGGGAATCCTATTCGATTAACGCCTGGGGAAGTGCTGGTGATACCATCGGGTACCCGCCACTCCGGAAAAGCCATAACGGATTGCCGTCTGCTGGATATTTTTACACCGGTTCGGGAAGATTACAGAGCCCTTACAGAAAAAGCAGCTGCTGTTCAATAAGCATTACTTAACCTTCGGCATGTAATTGTTGGATAGCTGCCGTTAGTTGAGGCACTACTTCAAACAAATCACCAACGATGCCATAATCGGCCGCCTTAAAGAAGGGCGCTTCTGGGTCTTTGTTGATTACTACAATTACTTTACTTCTGTTTACGCCAGCTAAGTGCTGAATAGCGCCGGAAATTCCTAGGGCTATATACAGGTTAGGCGCAATTTGAACCCCGGTTTGGCCCACATGTTCGTGGTGTGGTCTCCAATGGGCATCACCTACAGGTCGGCTACAGGCGGTTCCGGCTTTTAGTACCTTCGCCAGATCTAATAATACGCCCCAGTTTTCTGGTCCCTTCAAACCTCTTCCGCCGCTGATTACAATATCTGCTTCGGTAAGTGGAACTTCACCTTCTATTTTATTTACCGCAGTAACTTTTCGGGTAGAAGCCGGAACCGAGATAGATAAATTGGTAACTACGGTTTCTTTTGCAACAAAAGGAATACTTACACTATTTGGATTGAGGGTGATTATTTTTTTAGCAGTGTTGATGCTTACTTCTGCAAAAGCTTTTCCGGAAAAAACGGTTTTTCTTACGGAAAATCCATTCGAAAGATCCGGTACTCCAATGGCACCAGAAACCAATCCTGCACCCAATCGGGCAGAGAGGCCCGGTGCAACCGATTTGGAACTGGGATTATTAGAAAATACAATTACATCGGCCCCAATCTGTTCGATAACAGCCGCAATAACTGAAACATATACGGATGGATTAACCGCTTGCAAGTTGGCATCTGCAACCTGATAAACCTGGCTGGCCCCATAAGCCCCTAAAGTGGAGAGGTTATCCGAGCAATTTCCCAGCACCAGCACACCGGCACTCGTTCCAGATATTCGGGCAATCTCATTTCCGTAGCTGATAATTTCTGCGTTGGATTTTTTCAGGTGACCTTCTTGTAAATCGGCTATTATTAAAACAGACATGGTACTTATTTTTTGAATTAAATAACTTTAGCTTCTTCGTGTAATAATCTTACTAACTCAGCTACATTGTCGGCACTTACCAGTTTTACACCAGCTTTGGCAGCAGGCAATTCGTAGCGAGTGATGGTTGTTAAAGGGGTTACTGCTTCGGCGGCAACCACATGCAGCGGTTTAGTGCGGGCACCCATAATTCCTCGCATGTTGGGGATTCTTTGTTCTGCCATACCCTTTTGGCAACTTATTACTGCCGGTAGGGCACAACTGATGGTTTCTTCACCACCCTCCACTTCACGCGTTACCGAGCATCCTTCTGGAGTTAAGGTAAATTGCGTAGCCAGCGAAACATATTCTGCAGGATAGATTTCTGCAATCATGCCACCTAAAGAGGCATTATTCGAGTCGATGGCTTCTTTACCAGTAAATACTATATCGTATTTTTCCCGATCACAAAGTGCAGCAATTTGTCGCGCAACTGTATAGCTGTCATCAGAAACAATATCGATACGAAATGCTTCATCTCCACCCAGTGCCAATGCCTTTCGGATAATGGGTTCACAATCTGCCCCGCCAACGGATACCAAGTGAATGGTTGTTGCAGGATCTTTTTCCTTCAGCTCAATGGCTCGCACCAACGCATACCATTCGTCGTAGGGGTTAATAATCCATTGAACACCCGCTTCATCAAAACGAGTATTGTTTTCGGTAAAGGCAATCCGGCTGGTGGTATCCGGTGTTTTACTGATGCAGACCAGTATTTTCATACAGTTCGATATAAGGGTTACAGAATAGTTGTAGTGGTAAATGGTTGTTTATGCAACTAATTGCAAATATAGGAAGGAATTTCTTAGAGTTTTCAACCAAATCGTTAATTTTTTTGCACAGGATTTTGAACAATACCAACCCGCTAATCGGGTGTATATTTGGGTATGAATCGGATGGAAAAATTAAAAGAATATCTGAAAGCGCAGCCCGGCGATCCTTTTCTGAATCATGCTTTGGCCTTAGAGTATAGCAAAGCCGGGGAATTGGATCTAGCCCGCGAAGGGTTCATTCAGCTCTTGCAGCAGCATCCAGCATATGTAGGCTCCTATTATCACTTGGCAGCCCTATTGTTGCAACAAAACCGAAGGGGAGAAGCCATTGAATGGTACGAAAAAGGGATGGCAGTAGCCAAAAAAGTAGGGGATACCCATGCATTCAACGAATTACGGGCTGCTTATGATGATGTGATGGATGTATAAGAAAAAAGGATTTCTCAGCTACCTCTTGAGCCACCTGTTTTGATGGGTTTCTTTCCACCGCCGCTGGCTTTACTGGCTCCGGGCTTAGCAATAAATTTAGAACTTTGGGCACCGGGCTTGTTAGAGGTATTGCCGGATTTGCCATTTTTTTTGTTATTCACGGGTAATGACATACAGCTCAATTTGTGTTAAAGATACGATTTTTTTCGCAGATAGCAAGTCAGCTGACTAGAGAAAGGTTCAACTGATTCGCAGCCGAAGCTCCGTATCTATTTTGGTAAAAAGATGATAGGGTTTATATGATCTCCATTCTGGCAATTCCATCAGTTCCATATAATAGGGCAGCTTTTTTTTGATAAAGTCTTGCTGTGTGGCCGCCGGCATATTCAATATGATTATCCATCCTTCTTCATCGCTCACTTCATCATACCATTCGCGGTAATATTCATTGTCGCTGCTGTGAAAATTCAATACATTTTCGGCAATGAAAATAAATTTGCTAATTCCTTTCTTCATCAATTCATCACCTATTTCCCGCTTCAGCATCATGATATCGTTTTCAATGGCATCGTTCCATTCTCCAATTAATTCGATTACACAAAAGTGAAGTTCATAGTCTACATAGATGATTTTGAGATAGAGGGTTTTGCTGCCAAAATCATCCCACTGCGGGTGGATATAATAATTGTAAATAGTTTGCGAGAACTCGAATTCGCTGTACTTCGTGCCATAAAAGGGCGATAGCTTGTCATCAGCTGCGATGTACAAATGCCTCCAATTATAATAGGGCTCGATGGTATGCATAGGAATATTAATGCCCGTTTTCGGCGGCTTCAATAGCTTTTTTCACACTGCCATGCTTCAGCAGCAGGTCTTTGGCTTGCTCGTAATCTTTAAGTGCTAACCCTTCCATTACCATCTTCACACCCCGGTCTACCAGTTTCACATTACTGAGCTGCATGTTCACCATTTTATTATCTTCTACGCGGCCCAACTGAATCATAACTGCGGTAGAAATCATATTAAGTACCAGTTTTTGGGCAGTTCCGCTTTTCATTCGGGTACTGCCAGTTATAAATTCAGTTCCAACTACCACTTCTACCGGAAAATCTGCTTCCCGCGATACCGGTGTATTCGGATTACAACTAATACTGCCTGTGATGATTCCCTTGCGTCTGCATTGTTTTAAAGCCCCAATCACATAAGGCGTGCTTCCGCTAGCAGCCAAACCCACTACAACATCTTTATCACTCACAAAATGCTTCATCAAATCGTTCCAACCCTCATCGGGATGATCCTCTGCAAATTCCACAGCCGTGGTAATGGCTTTATCGCCCCCTGCAATGATGCCAATTACCAGTCCATACGGAACCCCAAACGTGGGCGGACATTCACTCGCATCCACAATACCTAAACGTCCGCTGGTGCCGGCTCCGATATAAAATAAGCGTCCCCCTGCTAGCATTTTGTCGGAGATTGCAGCCACTAATTTTTCTATTTGCGGAATGGCTTTTTCTACTGCATTCGGCACCGTTTTATCTTCCTGATTGATATTTTGTAACAATTCAGGAATGCTCATTTTTTCTAAGTGTCTGTACTGGGAGGGAAGCTCAGTATATCGGATAAACTCTTTCATATAATTATTGATGATATTGAATCAAACCTTGCAGTGGTGTTTTCATAACCCGACCCAGCTTTAGTCCATAATGGTTACAAAGTTCTTGTAAAACATCTTTGAAACCAAAAGCAATACTGCCGGTAAAATGAACCGGAAGCTGTTCACGCTCCTTGTATTTTAGTAAATGGTGAAAAAAGAACTCGTTACATCCATCTTCCAGAATGTTTTCTACCATATAATGACCTCTGTTTTCGGCCAGGAAAACAGCGAAAGAAGCCAGATAGCGATTGGCCAGTGGCTTTTTGTATACATTTTCTAGTATGTCGGCGCGTGATTGATTAAAACGGCTTTCGAATGCCGATTGTAAAGATTCATCCAAGGTTTCGTACAAATAGTACTGCACCAGCTTTTTTCCGAGATAGGCCCCACTTCCCTCATCACCCAGTATATAGCCGATTCCTGGACTATTTTTTACTATCTTTTTGCCATTATAGTAGCAGGAATTGGAACCGGTTCCTAAAATGCAGGCAATTCCTTTGCTATGGCCACATAAGGCTCTTGCAGCGGCCAATAAATCGGTTTCAATTGCGTGGGTTGCTTTCGGAAAAACTTGTTTCAATACCTGTTTCACAATAGTACGGTTATGAAGGTTGCTTAAACCGGTACCATAAAAATGTAACTTCCCAATAACTGCACCCTTAAGTTTAGGCAGCAGTTCACTTTGTAATATACCAACGATTTGTTCGCGACTCAGAAAATAGGGACTGATACCCTGGGTAGTTATTTTCCGGGTTTTTCCGTTTGTAATTAAACACCAGTCGCATTTGGTAGCGCCGCTGTCTGCAATCAGTTGAATAGGCATACAGTCAATATTTATTGCTAAAGTTCACCCGAATTCCGGTCATTATTGTACGGAAATAGAAGTCAAATATCCCCCTTTCAGTATTTATATGGATATTTGCCCGGCATCTAACAAGTGCAAAGAACCAATATTTATGGCAAGAAAAAAAATACAGGTCTGGCTGCCCCTTTTATTTGCTTTGGTAATGATTGCCGGAATGTATATAGGCTATCAGTTGCGCGATAAAACAGGTAATTCCGGCAGCATGGTTTCCCGTTCTTCTTCTGCTTTGCCAGAATTGATGAAATTAATTCGGGAAAAATATGTAGATCCGGTTTCTGCTGATAGTATTGATCAGCTGGTGAGCAACGAATTATTAAGTCACCTCGACCCCCATTCGGTATGGTTAAATCGAACCGCTTTGCAAGAGGCAGAAGAAGAAATGAATGAGTCGTTTAAAGGTATTGGCGTTGAGTTTCAAATGATTCAGGATACCGTACATGTTATTTCCCTTATACCCAAAGCCCCTGCAGAAGAAGCGGGCTTGCAGGTAGGCGATCAATTGCTTCGGGTGAATGATTCCATTCAGCTTTCGGGCAAAAAACTGGCAGTTGTTGAAGTACGAAAAATATTAAGGGAGCAACCGGAAGTAAAATTGAAACTAACCTATTTGCGCAATAGTCAACTGCGGGATATTTCATTTAACCGCGGAAATGTGCCCCTTCCTTCAGTGGATGCCGCTTTTATGCTAACCCCCCGAACCGGTTATTTACACCTCAATAAATTTGCCAATCGTTCGTACGAAGAATTTATGCAGCAGATGGAAGGATTGCAGAAAAAGGGGATGCAGCAGCTGGTATTGGATTTACGGGGTAATGGAGGTGGCTTGATGAAGGAAGCCGTTGATATTGCCGACGAATTTTTGTCGAACGACAAATTGATTGTGTATACTATGGGCGAACATGTTCCCCGTAACAATTACTTTGCCAAGCGGGAGGGTATTTTTGAGAAAGGACAACTGGTAGTATTGATTGATGAATCTTCTGCATCGGCTTCTGAAGTATTGGCGGGTGCGCTGCAAGACTGGGATCGCGCAACCCTTATTGGCCGAAGAAGTTTTGGAAAGGGATTGGTGCAACAGCAGTTTTCATTATCAGGAGGTACGGCTGTTCGGCTAACTACTGCTCGCTACTATACCCCCTTGGGCCGGAACATACAAAAACCCTATCATACCGATAAAGAAACTTATCAGGAAGAAATTATGCATCGGATGTTGAAATCCCCCAATGAAAAGGAGGATACAACTTATCGTAAGGGTAAAGTATATACTACTCCAGCTGGGCACAAAGTGTATGGGGGTGGGGGTATTCAACCGGATATGGTAGAGCGTTGGGATAGTACCGAATTAAGTTCCGCCATCATGGAATTATTGTACAAGAATACCCTGAATATATTCACTTATCAATATTATCTGCAGCATAAGCAGGCATTAGATACCCTCAGTTCCCCTAAGCAAATCAACGCATATTTTCAACAGGAAGAAGCATTTTGGAATCAATTATCTGCTGCTGCTACTCGGGATAGTATTTCCCTTTCCGGAATAACGCCTTCACAGAAAAAGTTTGTATTACAGCGGGCAAAGATGTTATTGGCCCGGCAACTATTTCGGCAGCCCGGTTATTACGAAGTGGGAGCACAGTTTGATGAGGCGGTTAGAAAAGCGTTGGAAATTTTAAAATAAAATACCCAATAAGCGCAATCAGTTTATCCTTAATTTAGCCAAAACTTTGCCATATGAATCTCTTCAGATCAGGGATAACGCTATTGCTGTGTTTATCCAGTATTATTTCAATAGCCAGCGATACTGCCCTAGCTATTATTCCTGAGCCTTTATCGGTAATACGGGGTAAAGGAAGTTATACCTTGCCTGCTGCTATCACCATTGGTGCCCCGGCTACTGAAGAAGCAGGATGGGTGGTAAGCACTCTGAAAACGCAACTGGCTAATGCCACCGGCAAAAAAATTTCGGCATTAAATGCTGCATCAGCAACCATTACCCTGCAAACAGCCCCCGGAGAAGCGGCCACATTGGGTACGGAGGGGTATCGACTTACTGTAAATGCCAAAGGGATTGTTATATCCGCCGCTGCGCCTGCAGGTTGGTTTTATGGAGTGCAAACCCTGTTTCAACTACTGCCCAAAGAGATTGAAAGCAAAACTCCGGTAAAAAATATTACTTGGAAAGTTCCCTATGTAACTATCATGGATAAACCGCGATTTGGTTGGAGGGGATTGATGTTCGATGTGTCGCGGCATTTTTTTACCAAACAAGAAGTAAAACAGTTTATTGATGATATGGTGCGGTATAAGTACAATTTATTACACCTGCATTTAACAGATGATGAGGGTTGGAGAATTGAAATAAAAGGCTTTCCACGTTTAACCACCGTAGGTGCCTGGAATGTAAAAAAAGAAGGCTATTTTGGAACCTTTCCTACGCCAGCTCCCAATGAGCCCAAGAATTATGGCGGATTCTATACACAAGATGATATCCGGGAACTGGTAAAATATGCCAAAGAGCGATTTGTAAATATTTTGCCGGAAGTAGATGTTCCGGGGCATAGCTTAGCCACAGTAGTTTCTTATCCCGAATTATCCGGAACTCCCGATTTGGCCAAGCAATATCAAGTGCGGTCTGGAGAAGAAATTATGGATTGGTCGCATGGAAATCCTCCAACTGCTATGGTAAATAATACTCTATCGCCGGTAAAGGAAAATGTGTATCAGTTTCTCGATCAGGTGATTACGCAACTCGCTGATTTATTCCCCTTTCCTTACATACACTTGGGAGGGGATGAGTGCCCTAAAAATTACTGGGAGAAAGATCCCGAAGTGCAGGCTTTAATGAAAAAAGAGGGATTGAAAAATATGGATGAAGTGCAGAGCTATTTCGAGAAGCGGGTGGAGAAGCTGGTAAGTGCAAAGGGTAAAAAAATGATTGGTTGGGATGAAATTTTGCATGGCGGTTTGGCACCCGGTGCAGCAGTAATGAGCTGGCAAGGAATGAAAGGGGGAATAGAAGCAGCCCAACAAAAGCACGAAGTGGTGATGACGCCTACAACCTTTGCCTACATTGATTATATGCAAGGAGATGCAGCCACCGAACCCCATGTGTATGCAACCCTTCGATTAAAAAAATCGTACGAATTTGAGCCGGTGCCCACGGGTGTTTCAGCAGAGTATATAAAGGGCGGACAGGGTAATTTATGGACCGAGCAGATTTATAATTATCGGTATCTACAATACATGGTATGGCCACGGGCTTTTTCGTTGGCGGAAACTTTTTGGTCGGCTGCGGAAAAGAAAAACTGGAATCGGTTTGCCCAAAAAACCGAAGCCCATATGGAGCGATATGATATAGCGGAGAAAAAATATGCTACTAGTATGTTTGATCCCATTATAACTACTACTAAAGCTACCGATGGTCGTTTGCAGGTGCAGTTTGAAACGGAAATTAACGATTTGCAGTTGTATTATTCATTCGACAATACTTTTCCCGATAATTTTTATCCAGCTTATAAAGGGGGCGCTTTGTATCCTCCTTCAGAATGTTTTATGATGCGGGTAGTAGCCTATAGAGGAAAACAAAAAATGGGAAATATGATTACGATAACCCGGGAAGCACTGGAAAAAAGGGCTAATAAAAAAGTCGAATAGACAGATTGTAGTCTTCAAAAAAGTTATTGACATTTTGGGGAAGATAACTTTTTTCTTACTGCGAATTATTTGGTAATTTACCTTTTATACAATTACGAAATATAACCACCCATGGGTTCTGTATCATTACTAGCCTTGTTAGCAGCTGCCATTATTTTTTCTGCAGGCGGAATATTGGTTGGATGGCTTTTGGTAAAGGGAACCCCTAACCCACAAAAAGGAGAGCCTTATGAGTGCGGCATTCCAACTGATACCTCACCTTGGCAGCAGTTTACCATTGGATATTATTTATTTGCCTTGCTATTCTTGATTTTTGATGTGGAGCTGGTTTTTTTATATCCCTGGGCAGTGGTAGTAAAAGAGGTTGGCATGGCTGCGTTATTCGAAATCGGTATTTTTATTTTTATATTATTTGTTGGGTTTTTGTATGCCCATAAAAAAGGAGCCTTACAATGGAAATAAATCATTCTGCTTCACAAAATACAGAAGTGTTTCCCGGAGCGGTGATGGACTTGCCGGGCGGGGGAGTAGTTACCAGCAGTTTTCAGGATTTAATCAACTGGGCACGATCTAACTCACTTTGGCCACTCACTTTTGCAACCAGTTGTTGTGGAATAGAAATGATGTCTACCGCCTCAGCTAAATACGATTTCTCAAGATTTGGATTTGAAGTAGCCCGAGCAACCCCCCGCCAGGCCGATGTTATAATTATTGCCGGTACCATTGTTAATAAAATGGCTCCCGTTCTTAAGCGCTTATACGATCAAATGGCCGACCCAAAGTATGTGATTGCTATGGGTGCTTGTGCAATTAGTGGTGGTCCCTTTTTTTATAATACCTATTCTGTTGTTAAGGGTGCCGATCATATAATCCCCGTTGATGTTTACATTCCCGGTTGCCCACCCCGGCCCGAAGCATTACTGCACGCCCTCATTACCCTGCAGGATAAAATTAAAGGAGGACTAACCCGAGAACAAATCCGTGAACAATCAACTAATCCCTCATTGTAATCATGGATACGGAAGTACTTAAAACCTATTTTTCAGCCCTAGAACCTTTGGCAACTTTTGAGGAAGGAGGGGAGTGGTTGATGGTTCAAGTACCAGCTGAAAATTGGAAAAACATAGCTCGCAAAGTAATAACCGAAAGGAACTACGATTTTTTATTTTGTGTTACCTGTGTAGATTTTAAAACCCATCTCACCATGGTGTACCATCTGCGCGGCATGCAAACGGATGAAACGGTGGTAATAAAAATTCAGTTAAACAGAGATCAGCCGGTAGTAGAAACAGTATCAGACATCTGGCGTACTGCCGAATTTCACGAGCGTGAGGCATATGAAATGTTCGGAGTACAGTTTACCGGTCACCCCGATTTGCGGAAATTGATTTTGCCGGATGATTTTGAAGGTTTCCCTATGAGAAAAGATTTTGAGGACCCCATTAATATGATAAAACTCTAATTGTTGCATGTATTCAGAAACTACCATTGTTACTCCTGATGTTTTACAACAACCTTTACAGGAAGGCCAGTTGGTAATCAATGTGGGGCCACAACATCCAGCAACCCATGGAGTTCTGCATTTGGTAATTACCCTGGAAGGAGAAACCATCATTAAGATTGAGCCTCATTTGGGATACATTCACCGGTCTATAGAAAAAATGTCGGAAAGTTTAACCTACCGTCAGTTCATTTATGTTACCAGCCGGATGGATTATTTATCAGCGCATATCAATAATCTTGCCTGCGCAATGTGTGTAGAGAAAGGCATGCAATTAGAAGTACCCGATCGGGCCCAGGTGATTCGAATTATCATGAGTGAATTAACCCGAATTGCTTCTCACGAGTTATGGATTGGCGCTATGGCAATGGATTTGGGCGCATTTACGCCGTTTTTCTATACATTTCGTGAGCGGGAAACCATTAACGATATCATGGAACAAACCTGCGGAGCCCGTTTAACCATGAATTATATGGTTCCGGGAGGTGTGATGTATGATCTTCATCCAGAATTTGTTGCTAGGGTGAAATCCTTTGTAGTTCAATTTAAAAGCAAAGTTTCTGAACTGGAAGATCTAGTTACCGATAATATCATTTTCCGAAATCGTACCGTGGGAGTAGGTGTTTTAAGCAAAGCGGATGCCATTTCTTATGGCTGTACCGGTCCCGTTGCCCGAGCCAGTGGCGTAGATGGAGATATTCGCAAGCGATTCCCCTATTCTGGGTATGAAAAATTGCAATTTGAACAATGTTTAGATTCTGCCGGTGATTCCTTTGCCCGATATATCGTTCGCATTCGAGAAATGTATCAGTCCATCCACATCATCGAACAATTAATTGATGCCATTCCCGAAGGAGAATTTCAGGCGAAAACCAAGGCCGTAATCAAATTACCCAAAGGTGAATTTTACACCCGTGTAGAAACCGCCAGAGGAGAATTGGGGGTTTATATTGTAAGTGAAGGAGGTACTACCCCTTATAGAATAAAATATCGTTCGCCGGGGTTCTCTAATTTGTCTGCGCTCAATCACATGGCAAAAGGCAGTAAGATTGGCGATTTAATGGCTACTATGGGAACCTTAGATTTAGTAATACCAGATATCGATCGATAAAAAAGATTTGAAATTGTTCGTGTATGTTTAGTTTTCAGCAATTAGCCCAACAAACCCATGCATGGTTGCAGCAACATACCGGTAGTTTTACGGTGCTGGTTGAATGTGCAATCGTGGCAGTTTTCGCCATTACCCTTTTTGCGGTATTAGGGCTGGTGCTGGTATTGCTAGAGCGGAAGGTTGCTGCGCATATCCAAATACGGGTGGGCCCTAATCGGGTGGGCCCTGCTGGCTTATTGCAAACTGTAGCCGATACATTAAAATTATTAATGAAAGAGGGATTGGTTCCCAACCTAGCTGATAAATTTTTATTTAACCTGGCACCTTTTATTGTGATGATGGTGGCCATGTTATTACTGGCACCGGTTGCTTTTGCAAGAGGCATTCAAATCTGGGATATCAATATTGGCGTTCTTTATATTTCCGCTATTTCTTCTATTTCCGTAATCGGAATTTTAATGGCGGGATGGTCGAGTAATAATAAATATGCCATGCTAGGGGCTATGCGCAGTGGGGCTCAGATTGTTAGTTATGAGCTTTCGGCCGGTTTTTCTGTTTTATGTATTGTGGTGCTTAGCGGTAGTTTGCGCATTTCGGATATTATTGCAGCACAGGAAAACGGATGGTGGATTTTTAAAGGGCATATTCCCGTGCTCATTTCCTTTGTAATTTTCATTATTGCAGTTACCGCAGAAACCAATCGTGCCCCCTTTGATTTGGCAGAAGCAGAGTCGGAACTTACTGCCGGATTTCATACGGAATATTCGGGTATGCGTTTTGCACTTTTCTTTTTGGCAGAGTATATTAACATCTTTATTGTATGCGCAATCGGCGCCACTTTGTTTTTGGGAGGCTGGATGCCACTTCATATAGCCCATTGGGAAGGGTTTAACCATGTTATGGATTATATACCTTCCTCCGTTTGGTTTATGGGAAAAACTTTTGCACTGATTTTGTTAATCATGTGGTTCAGGTGGACCTTCCCCCGTTTGCGTGTAGATCAATTACTAACACTGGAATGGAAATATTTGCTGCCTATAGGATTGTTTAATTTGTTGCTCGTGGCAATCATTGCAATCATGGGATGGCATTTTTAATTCGATAATCGGAAACTATGTTTTTAAAAGAGTATATAAGTGATGTTTACCAGGGCGTACGGTCTTTATTAAAAGGCATGAAAAAAACCGGTTATTACTTTGTGCATCCTTCAGAAATCATTACCCAGCAATATCCGGATAACCGGGAACAACTGCATTTGCCTGAAAGATTCCGGGGTGAAGTAGTAATGACGCACGATGAAAACAATGAGCATGCCTGTACCGGTTGTACAGCCTGCGAATTGGCTTGCCCGAACGGAACCATCAAAATCATCACCAAATTTGATATTTCTCCCGAAGGGAAAAAGAAAAAAGCCATTGATACATTTATCTACCACCTCGAACTCTGTACTATGTGTAATCTTTGTATAGAGGCTTGCCCAACCGATGCCATTAAAATGGCACAAACCTTTGAGCATAGTGTGT
>CAMBUH010000048.1 GCA_945870985.1 Chitinophaga pinensis | reverse complement strand
ATTTTGGCTGGTACAGAAACCGAAGCTGCTGCTGCAACGGCCGCTGCTCAGTTTATTGCTTCTGCTAAAAACGCCAAGCAGTTTTCTGATCAGGCCACAAAATCTAACCTGCAATTGTTGAGCGTGAGTGATATTAAACAGAACGATTTTAATGTAGGTACACTAGGGCAATCCCGCAGCCTTGTTCGTTGGATTTATCAAAATGGTGTTGGTGATGTATCTGAGCCTACTACAATAGGTGATCAGGTAATTGTTGGGTTAATAAATGGTATATTTAAAAAAGGAACCATGTCTGTGGCAGAAGCCATGCCGCTGGTAGACAATATTGTTCGCAACCAAAAGAAAGCAGCCATTATCGCATCTACTAAGTTCAAGGGAACAACGCTTGCTGATTTTTCAAACAGCACATCCTCTCCCATTGAAAAGGCCGACAGCCTTTCTTTCACTGCTCCCTTTATTTCAGGAATTGGAAGTGAGCCAAAAGTAGTGGGTGCTGCCTTTAATAAATCGTTGTTTGGAAAAACCAGCGCACCAATTCAAGGAACTACTGGGGTTTTTGCTATACAAGCCGACGCTGTTGGTGCCCGCCCCTCTTTACAAGACCCAACGACTTTTAAGCAAAGTCTTATGCAAATGCTCCGATCAGCAACCTTTCGAAGTCAGGACGCCTTGAGAAAAGCTGCCACAATTAAGGATTATCGTTTTCAGTTTAATTAATTGTTTGTTAATAGATTATGTAAAAGCCCAGAATTTATTTCCGGGCTTTTTATTTACGTATTCCGAAACATCAACCTCCGGCCAATCCCCTAATTTTGTATCTGAAAGGTAATTTATGAATGAAACGTTGGTTAATAAAGTGGCAGATAGTGGACTCGTCAGTCTCGATCCGGCAGAATTTTATCCTACTGAGACAATAAAATTGTTCGATCTGAAAAATCACCTTTTTATGGGTCTTATTTTAAAAGAAAAAGACTTTCGTGCGGCACTTCAAAATACTGATTGGCAACAATATAAAGATGTAGCTGTTGGCATTGTTTGTTCTGCAGACGCAATCATTCCTCTTTGGGCATACATGTTGGTGGCTTCTTCGCTAGAACCAGTAGCCTCTTTTATTATGAAGGGAAACGAAGAGCAAGTGCGTGAATCCCTTTTCCTCCGAAACATATCCGCACTTTCCCCTGAAATTTATACCGATCAGCGGATTGTAGTAAAAGGCTGTGGTGAAAAAGCCATTCCCGAATCGGTATATGTTGCCCTTACTCAATTGCTGCGCCCCTTTGCCAAAAGCATTTTTTTCGGGGAGCCCTGCAGCACTGTTCCAGTATTCAAGAAAAAATAAGGGATTATTTATTTGCTTCTTTGTGTAGCCTCTTCAAATCTGCCATCATAATCGCTTCGGATGGTTCCTAACATCCTATCCCAAAATAGAAAGTAAAGGCCATAATTGCCGGTAAAGTATTGGTGGTGCTGGTTATGATTTACAGAAGTATTAATCCACCTGCCTATCCGCGTTTTATGAAACCCTTTTGGATATAACTCATAACCTAGATGCCCATAAACATTATACACAATCATCATTAGAAAAAAGATCATCAAGTGCGTTTTGTGTATAGGGATGGTGAATAGAAAGATCACTACAATTCCTACTTCTACTAACGCTTCCAGTGGATGAAATGCATAGGCGGCCCAAGGACTCGGATTGGTAGATTTATGGTGCACTAAATGAAAAAGAGGAAACAGCTTTTTGTTGTGCATGAGCCGGTGCGCAAAATAAAAATACGTGTCGTGCATCACAAACATAATCGGATAGGCCACCAAATAGTAAACCCAACCGAATTGAGCAATGTCGTTGTATCTAGTAGTATATTTTGAGATGGAAGGAATCGCAAGCAGCGGATAAGTAACCGTTGCAAAAATCACAATTGTTAGAAAAGAATATCCCATCTCGCGCAGATAGTCTCTGCTTTCGGGAAAACGCCGTTGTATTTTTTTAAACGACCAATCATTCCGGAACAATATATAAGCGAGGAAAAACCCTACGCCGGCAATAAAAAAATATCGCCCACCAATCATCCAAATGCTTTTCAAATAAAAACTCCAATTCATGCCGCAAAGGTATATCGATTTTGTGGAGCGTTAATAAAACCAGCGCCGCTATTTTTTTTCCATGAAATTTTCTAGCGCTTTCCGGGTTTTTTGTTGAAGCTTTTTTTGAAACCAAGCCGTCCAGCCAAACAACCACCCCTTAAGCCCCAATGCCTGGCGGCTCCAATTGTATATATCAAAAGCGTCTGTATGTTCGGTTATGATGCCGTTTTCTACTCGAATGTGGGCCTTTATTTTATTAATTACCCGTCTGCCGGTTTGTGAAAATGTATATTGGGCTACCCAATCACAGGTGGCATATTCTTCATCCAGCAATTGAATGTTACCAAAACTAAGTTGTAGGTCTTTTCCATTTATACAAAGCATTTCCCACATGCTTTTAACCTCCTCCCCGTGCAGCAAACCAAATACCGGGTCGCTGAATGCAATGTTTTCGGAATAACAATGATTCATTTCTTGTGCGTTTTTTTGCTGAAAAGCGGAATAAAAACGATTTATAATTATTTCGTTTGCGTGCATTTACTTTGAGTTTAATGTGCTTCTAGCCAGTTTTTTCCTGTTCCCAGCTCTGCTTCCAGCGGCACCTGGTTGGGAAGCGGAAGGGCAATTTTCATATTTTTTAATATTAGGGGCGCTAGCACCGAGAGTTCTTCCGGCACCGCATCAAAAACCAACTCATCGTGCACCTGCAAAATCATTTTAGAAACCATCTTTTTATCTTTCATCTCTCGATGGATAGCAATCATTGCCAGCTTTACCATATCGGCTGCTGTTCCCTGAATGGGAGAATTAATGGCATTTCTTTCCGCAAATCCGCGAACGGTAAAATTAGACGAGCTAATATCTTTCAGCCAACGTTTCCTGCCCATAAGGGTTTCAACGTATCCATTTTTCTGCGCAAACTGAATAGTGTCCTCCATATACTGGGTAATGCCGGAAAACTCTTTTTTATAATTGTCTATGATTTCTTTGGCTTCTGTTCTAGAAACACCTAAGTTTTCAGCCAGGCCAAAAGCTCCCTGACCATATATAATTCCAAAGTTCACGCTTTTTGCTTTATAGCGCATTTCTTTGGTTACCGCCTCTTCGGCTACCCCAAACACCCGCGCAGCAGTGGCCGTATGAATATCTTTGCCGTTTCTAAAGGCCTCACACATTTTGCTGTCTCCGCTTATTGCCGCTACAATTCGAAGTTCTATTTGGGAATAATCGGCACTCACTAAAATTCTTCCTTCCGCTCTCGGAATAAAAGCCTTTCTAATTTCTCTTCCCCTGCTGCTTCTTATTGGAATGTTTTGCAAATTCGGGTGATTGCTGCTGAGCCTTCCGGTAACAGCCACCGCTTGTGCATAAGAAGTGTGCACTCTTCCCGTTTTGCTATTGATCATTTCTGGCAGCGCATCCACATAGGTGCTTTTTAGTTTGGTGAGCTCCCGAAAGCCGAGAATGTCTGCCACTATCGGATTGTTGTTGGCCAGTTTTTGTAATACTTCTTCTCCCGTGGCAAACTGACCGGTTTTTGTTTTCTTTGCCTTGGGATCTATTTGTAATTTTTCAAATAACACTTCTCCCAACTGTTTCGGAGATGCCAGGTTAAAGCGAACACCCGCCTGCTGATATACCGACTCTTCACATAATTTGGCCTCTTTTTCCAAGTCCTTGCTGTACTCTTTTAAAAAATCTACATCTATCCTAACCCCTTCAAATTCCATGTCTGTTAATACCCGTACCAGCGGATTCTCTACTTCTGAAAAAACACGCTCTACTTTTTTGGCGTGCAACAGCGGAACAAAACTATGTTTCAGCTGCATGGTTATGTCGGCGTCTTCAGCAGCATATTCTTTTATTTTCTCTGTGTCAACATCACGCATATTTCCCTGACCCTTTCCCTTTTTGCCAATCAGCTCTTCAATATGTACGGGCTCATAACCCAAAAACTGTGCACTCAATAAGTCCATACTCCTTCGCCCTTCCGGATCTATCAAGTAATGCGCCAACAGGGTATCAAAAATCTTTCCCCGTAACTCTATGTTATACCATTTTAAAACCAGCAGGTCGTATTTAATATTATGTCCCACCCATGTTACCTCTTCCCGATTAAACAATCCCGAAAACTTGTTGAGCGTTTCTAGGGTAGTTGCCCGATTCACGTTGCAGGGTACATAAAAACCCTCTCCCTTTTTACAAGAAAAACTAAGCCCCACTAGTTCTGCTTCATTAGCATCTAGGTGGGTAGTTTCTGTATCGAAGCAAATTTCTGATTGCGTAATTAAATAAGTAATCAGTTCGTTGATTTCTTTGTCTGTTGATACAACCGTATACTGGTGATCGGTATTGTGTATGTTTTTCTCGGCCAACAAGCCCTCGCCTGATTCTGACGGCGCCGCTTCTTCTTTGTTTCCTGAGGTAGCCGCAACCGCATCTCCAAACAAATCGGTTTGTATGCTCTTGGGTGCCGATTGGAACGCGTTGAAGTTATCTCCCAAGATTCTTTTGCCCAATGTTTTAAATTCTAGCTCTGTAAACGCCTCCGTGAGTAGCTCTTTATTCCACTCTTTCAGGCGATAATCTTCTTCATGAAAAGAAACGGGAACATTGGTAATAATGGTGGCTAGCTTTTTACTCATGATGGCGGCCTCTTTTCCATTGCGCACTTTTTCTCCCAGCGCTCCCTTTATTTCGTCTGCATGTGCCAGCACGTTTTCCAGCGTGTCATATTCCTTCAACAATTTAGCAGCAGTCTTTTCTCCTACGCCAGCAATCCCCGGAATATTATCCACGGCATCGCCCATCAATCCCAGCATATCTATTACTTGTTCTACCCGTGAGATACCCCATTTTTCGCAAATTCTTTCTGCTGTAACAATCTCTTCGGCATTTCCAAATGATGGCGGCTTGTATATATAAACCTGCGGATGAATCAACAATTGTCCATAGTCTTTATCCGGCGTTACCATATAAACACTATACCCCAAATCAGCAGCCTGCCAGGCAACGGTGCCAATTACATCATCTGCCTCATATCCGTCTAGTTCTACTACGGGAATATTAAATCCCTGAATAATTTTCTTGATATCTGGCAATGAGGCGAGCAGGTCTTCCGGTGCCTCTTGTCGGTTGGCTTTGTAGTCTGCAAAATCAGTGTGTCGTTCTGTAGGCGCGTGTGTGTCGAAACAAACCGCGAGGTGAGTCGGGTTTTCTTTGTGTATCAGGTCGAATAGGGTATTGGTAAAACCAAACTGTGCATTGGTGTTTTTTCCGCGGGAGGTGATACGGGGGTTTCTGATTAAGGCATAATAGGCCCGATAAATCAATGCCAGGGCATCCAGCAAAAACAATTTCTTTTCCATGGGGATAAAGGTAATAAAAGGATGGTATTACGCTACTGATTCTTCCGCCGGTGTGAACTAAGAAGCCGCACGGTTAGGCGCGGCTTCTTGTTAAGCTCCTTGTATTTTGGGGGAATTACTTATTTCAACGAGTATTTGTACTTGTATCTTTCGTAAAGCTGTTTTTGTTTGTTGTCTAGGTTAATTTGTCTTCCCTGAATCAGCGCATCGGTAACTGTGCTGCTTTTCATGTCTAACAAGTCTCCCTCGCTAACCACAATGTTCGCATCCTTGCCCACTTCAATGCTGCCTGTTTTTCCTTCAACGCCTAAAATTTTGGCAGCATTCAGGGTAATCGCACTCAGCGCTTCTTCTTTGGTAAGGCCGAAAGTAGCAGCAATACCTGCATTGTACGACAGGTTTCGATAGCGCGTATTGGCATCATCGTCGCTGATGCAATACAGCACACCTGCTTTTTGTAAGGCAGCGGGTGTTTTAAAAGGCTGGTCGATATCGTCGTCTTCGGTTGCAGGTAGGTTCAGACACTGATCTAAAATCACCGATATATTATTCGCCTTTAGCAGGTCAGCAATTTGAAAGCTTTCGCTGCCGCCTACAATTACTACATCCACGCCAAACTCTTTTGCGAAGTCGATGGCAATCAGCATTTGTTTAATCTGGTCGCCATGTACAAACAGCTTTTGTTTTTTTTCTATTAGCAGACGCATGGCTTCCAGCTTTAGGTTAACGTTGCTGTGAACGGGTTCCTGTATATAGGCTTTTGCCTGACGGAAGAATGATTTGATTTCCTCTACTTTTTCCAGTGTTGACTTTCCGGCATCTGCTCCGCCGGCTCCGGGAAACCCCGGAAATCCAGCAAAACGTCTGCCTCCACCTCTGCTGATAAAGCTGGGTAATGTTATGTGCATGCCCGCATCCATTTGATATGCCGCATCTTCCCAGTTCCAGGCATCAAGCTGTACAATAGTAGAGCTGCCACTTACGCTGCCTCCTTGAGGAGCCACGCTTGCCAGCAAAATTCCATTACTACGCAATACGGCCATTACCCGCGAATCGGTATTGTATGCGGTAATTGCGCGAATATTACTATTGAATTCGCCCAGCTCGGTATAGTCGTTGCTGGCACGAACGCCGTTGGCAATTTCTTTTAAGCCAATATCGGTATTGGCTAAAATTAGTCCGGGATAAACATGCTTTCCTTTAGCATCAATCACCCGCGCATCGCTGCCAGGAGAACCTGCACCGGTACCTACCGAAGTGATTTTGCCATTGCTGATTACCACCGTACCGTTTTCAATTACCGTTCCATTGCCAACGTGAATGGTTCCGTTGGTGATAAAGGTTTTTCCTTTAAATTCTTTTGCGGGATAGATTACCTCTTGTGCTCCTGCAGGTAGCAAGGATATAGAAAGTAAACAACTCCAGAGTGTTTTTTTCATAAGTTCTATTTTATATAGTGCATAACACCGTTGCCGGCGAATTAGCGTAATGTTTGTTGATCTTCGGCGTCTATGGTATAGATGCCATCTTTGTGTTCGTGGTCTCCACATCCCATCAGAATTTGCCAACTGGGTTCTGCGGGACGAGTGATACCCCCCGCCCTTTTTTCACCAATCATTTTCTGTGTTAATCGGAAACGCTCTGCGTTAATTTTTTTCCGCTGTTCCAGATCCTTTTCGCGATCAAAATAAACTATGCCATCCACGATGGTTTTTTCTGCTTTGGCATACACGCTCAGCGGATTGTCGCTCCAGATTACCAGATCGGCATCTTTACCTGCTTTCAAGCTTCCTACACGATTATCTACATGTAGGGCTTTCGCTGGATTCAGTGTTACCATCTTGAGGGCGTCTTCTTCGGAAACACCGCCATACCGAATCGTTTTACCGGCTTCTTGGTTTAGCCTTCTTGCCATTTCTGCATCGTCGGAATTAATACAAACGTTTAGACCGACCTTGTGCATAATGGCAGCATTATAAGCATTGGCATCTGTTACCTCTACTTTGTAATACCACCAGTCTGAGAAGGTGGATGCGGATGATCCATGCGCCTTCATTTTGTCTGCCACCTTATAACCTTCCATAATATGCGTGAACGTATTAAATGTTACGCCATATTTTTCTCCAGCACGCAGCGCAGCGGTTATTTCGCTTTGTACATAGGAGTGACAAGTGATAAAGCGTTTTTTGTTTATAATTTCTGCAATTGCATCCAGTTCTAAATCTCTGCGAGTTGAGGTTGGATTGGCCTTCATTGCTTTATCATAATCGCTTGCTCGCGCAAAAGCATCCGTTAATATTTGTTCAACACCCATCCTTGAATCTGGAAAGCGATTGTTGTTTTGTGAGGTTGATCTCTTTACATTTTCTCCCAATGCAAACTTGATAAAAGGATCCCATCCTTTAAACATCAGCTCATCCGCATTTGCCCCCCAACGTAATTTAATTAACTGGGTTTGTCCGCCAATTGTATTAGCAGATCCGTGTAATATATGTGAGGTTGTAACACCACCACTTAACTGGCGATATATATTAATGTCTTCCGGGTTGAGGTTGTCGGCAATGCGCACTTCGGAAGTAACCGATTGTCCGCCCTCGTTAATAGAGGCTGCAGCAATGTGAGAGTGCTCGTCGATGATTCCCGCTGTTACGTGCTTGCCGGTTCCGTCAAATACTCTCGCGCCCTCTTCGCTCAGGTTCTTGCCAACTTTTACAATCTTACCATTTCTGATTAACACATCGGCGCCTTCCAGCTTGCCCTCTTTTTCGTTGGTCCAAATGGTTGCGTTTTTAATTAGCATCGTTTCTTGCTTGGGCGAGGTTTCCCATCCATATCCATTAAAGGGATAGGCTACTTGCCCAACTCTTGCTGTAACAGCCGGCCTTTTTTTAGCCGAATCGACTGTAGCCAAAGCTGTTGTGCTCCAATTGGCCGTCCAGGTAACTTTATTTCCGGCAGTATCTTCTCCGGTTCCGTTCCAAGTATTGCCATTGGCAACGCCACTTAAACGATATTGTGCAGGAGTGCGTCCCATGCCACCTCCCATTCCTCCGCCCGTGTTGGTGCCGCCTCCAGCTCTTCTTGCTGGCTGGGTAGAGAAACTAAGCTTCACCATTTTACCATCGTGACTAAACTTTCCGGTAAGTGTATCTTTTCCAATTACACTAGCTGCTGCAGCGCTTTTCACGTCGAGCGTATAATTGGCGGTTCCGCCAGCGCCTGTAATGGCGAGGGTATACATTCCTTTTACCTCATTCCAATTGTCGTCTTTGATACTATATTTATTTCCCTGCACCCAATTTTGCAAGAAGCTTGTTTTCTCTGCAAATACGGGACCGCTTGTTATTATGAAATTCGCAAGTTTGCCTACTTCCAAACTTCCTACTTTATCGTACACACCAATTAAATTAGCGGGTGTTTTGGTAAGTGCATCAAGCGCTTTGTTTTCCGAAAGGCCCATTTCTATTGCCTTGCGCAAATTGGTATAAAATGTTTTAGGATCTTTTAAGTCTGCAACAGTTAGGCAAAAATTGATGCCTGCTTTCTCCATGGCTCCTGGATTGCTCGGAGCTAGCTCCCAGTGTTTCATATCTCCAAGGGATACTGCTCTCGCATCAGTGGGATCTTCTACATCCATGGTTGTTGGAAAGTTGAGGCCAATGATAAATGGAGACTGAGTGGCCGCTATATCTGCTATTCGCTGATATTCATTACCCCCGCCCTTGATGATATATTGTACGCCAAACTCTTTACCAATTTTTGCAGCCCGCAAATCATTCCATTTGTCGTCTGATTCAAAAATTTGTGGAAGTGTTTGTAAGTCGTTCCATGATTTTAGTGATAAATTAAGTCCTTCTTTAGCGGAATTGTTTTTATACCACTGTGCATCCAAATAAGATTGGCGAATCAGCGCAATGCTTCCCATTAAGCTACTTGGGTAGCTTTGTGCAGAAGTGCCTTTATTAAATGAATAATGTGCCGACGCCCTGTCTTTTAGCACTACAGAGTTTTCGTTCTCGTTAGCCAGAGTAAGTGCTGCACCCGAGCCCCGGGCAATGCCATCTTTGTTGTGCGATAATACTGACCCAAAACCTAGGTCTCTCCAGATTTTTGCTTTGGCATCATCTACAGCAAACTGGCGTACCGCATCGGTCTCTGGATGAATTGCCTGATTCCATCCATAAGCCCCCTTGGTATTAGAGGTAATTTGAGCCGGTGCATTAAAATTAAAACCGGCTCTTGCGCTACCCGCTTGTTGTGCAGACGACATACCATAATCGGTATAAACGTCAATAAATGACGGGTAGATATACTTGTCTTTGCAATCAATCACCACCGCGTCTTTCGGTATTACTACCCCGGTGGTTCCAATCGCAACGATTTTTCCCTCGCGAATCACCAGGGTAGCGTTGGTTAGTGTTGTTGCCGATTCTTTAACAATGGTGGCATTGGTAAAGGCATAACACCCGTCCCGCTTATCTGCCACTCCGTTTACCGGAAAGGTTTCTTGCGCCTGTATCTGCCAGCCAATTAAGAGTGCCGACAACAAGAGCGCTGTTTTTTTTATCATAGTGCGCATTTTTGAATAATAATAAAGCTAGCTAATTCACCGCTTCGGAAAAACCATTCATCCTTTTTTCGGTGAATAAAGATTTTATTCGGTAAACGACGGATTAGAACTTACCGGCATTCACATCTTGAATAAAGCTAATAACACCAGGAAAATAATGTCTCTGGTCGTCCCACATAGAGCAGTGGCTCCCGTTGGGACAATATAAATATCGACCTTTTTTCACTTGTGTCGACATCCATTTCATGTGTTCCGGATCCATTGTGTCGTGCTCTCCGCCTATTGTAAGGGTGGGCACCTCAATTTTAGGCAAGTCTTTGCTCCTGTCCCATTTCAGCAGTCGACCACTGGCACCGAACTCAGAGGGCCCTTGCATCATAACATAAATTTTTTGATTAATATGACTAAACGCGCGCACTACCGGCTCTGGCCATGGAATTGCTCGGCAGAGGTGTTTTTCATAATAGTTCGGCTGTAAGATTTCCATATACCTTGGGTTGGTATATTGTTTTTTTGATTCCATTAATCGGATGGTATCTACTATTTTCGGATCCATTTGTTTGGCCAGCACGTTATTGGCATAATCTACATACTGAGGGATGCTGCTCACCATATTACTAATAATAAGTCCCTTAATATTTGCCTGATATTTCAGGGCATATTCCATCGCAAGAATACCCCCCCAGCTGTGCCCCAACACATAAAAATTATTTTTATCCAGCCCCAGCGTAATGCGCACTTGCTCTACTTCTTCTACAAAACGTTCGGTGGTCCAGAGCGAGCTGTCTGTGGGGTGGTCGCTGAGCATCGAGCCCAACTGATCATATTCATAAAATTCAATTCCTTCTTGCGGAAAATAACTTTCAAAGCTTTCAAAGGCTTCGTGAGTGCCACCGGGGCCGCCATGAAGCAGCAAGACTTTCATCTTCGGGTTGTTGCCAAATTTTTTGGTCCAAACATTAAAAGTTCCAACCGGAGTTTTTATGGGGATCATTTTTACTCCTCCGGACTGCACACCACTATCGATAATTGCGTGGTATTCGGCCAGGGTTGGGATCGAGGATGTGTTTGGTGTTTGGCATGCCCAAAGTAGCAAGAGCGTGCAACAAGAAATGAATAGTCTTTTCATTTGTGTTTATTTGCTTTTATTGCTTTTAAGTCTTTTGAGTGGGTCGTACTTGATTTTAATCTTACCGTCCTTGTCGGCTGCTGCCCTTAGAAAAACGCTCATCCCGCCTTTAGCGTCGCCTGAAATAAATTCGGGGTGGGCTTCGTCTTCTTTTTTCTTCAGATTTTTTAGCGGCACCTGTATGCTAATATCGGTATTGTTATTTAATCCATAAATTCCTTCTAAAAACAACGTAAGTACGCTAGAGTTAATAGCCATTCTTTTGATGGTTACGCCCGCATTTTCAAATACCAGCGTGTTGCTGATTTCCGCAAACTGGACATTTGAGAAGTCCCGATTTTTAAAAGCAGTTTTCTGTACTTCCAACAATGGTGGAAAGTTTAACAGGGCCCCATTCTTTAGTGAAAACTTGCCGTTTCCTGCAATGGTGTTCATGTTAGGCTCTCCCTTTCCATTTAGTAAAAGCGAGTACTTTGCGTTTAGGTTCAGCTTGCCCCGGATGTTTTCGTGGCTAATACCCTTTATTCCAAAATTTTCAAAGGCGTAAAAGGTTTTTTTTGCATCTACATTCTTAAGAGCAATCTCACTGGTAAAGCTAAGGCGGTTAGGACTAAGCTCTTTAATGAATGCGGATACCGCCACACTTCCATCACCATGTTGTAGAGAGGCGTTTTTTACCGCCCAAGTATTTCCTTCCAGCTGAATACTGGCTGTAAAGTTTCTGGCATCCATTTTCTCTATTTTTAGCCGATCGGCCTTTAGAGAAGCGGTTACGGCTCCGGAAGATAATAGGCGATCAATATTTTCTACCGTTTTGCTAATCCCTGTTTTCTTTTTGCTTTTGGTTGGTTTTGCGGCAACTTTTCTCATTAATACCGAGCGGATACTATTGAGGTTGATTACGGGAGCATATATGTCCCAATTTAGTGAAACAGGAACATGGTCGTCGCTTAATACAGACAACACATTGTTTGCGCGACCTTTCATATATACAGCATTACCAGCTAATTCCCCTTTAAGACTGTCTACAATTAGGTTCGCGTTGTTAAATGTAAAAGTTCCTGTACATTTTTGAATGGTTGCCTGCGGACCTGTTAATAACAACGACCCATTTTTAAATCTTAGAAATCCTGTGAGGCTGCTATTTTTCGAGCTGATGCTGTCGGTTCTTCCTGAGTAGTTCAGCGAAAACTCCCCCTGGCCATCCGTGAATTTCATGGTTTCGGATTGCAGAGCCGAATTCAGTTCGTTCAGTGGAAAGCTTGAGCTGGTTTGAACCGCGATAGATGGATGTGAAAGGTTCATCACATTCAGCTCTTTTATGTTAAGTTTCATCCCCTCCCAAATTCCGGACATTTCTTTTACATATATATGTGAATTCTCGTCGGTATAGCCGTTGCCGGGAACTACTTCATTTAAGTACTCGCCTGTAAACGAACACTCCGTCATGTTTAAAAACTTGCTGTCGACCTGATTGTTTTGCGTTGTGAATTTTACTTGTACCCGCGGATCCCCGCCAGCCAAACTTCCGCCAATGGTGGCGTCTACATCAAGGGGTTGTTTAACAGAAACAATCCCGATAGATCTTGCGATTTTAGGTGTTAACAAAGAACGGGCAAAATCTACTAAAAGTTGTTGGCTGGTAATATGAAGTTGAAAGCTATTTTCTTTACCCAACAGAAATGCACCAGTAAACACAAAGGGCTGTTCGCCAATTTTTAAATTCATGTTATTGAAGGAAAGTTTTTTCTGGGTTGCATCAAACTGAATGGTGTATTTGCCAATCATTGGCTGGTTGCCCACAAAACTGCCGTTCTTTCTTTTAAAGCCAATTCCGCCGACTTTCAATTTTTTATCAACTTCAACAGTAAAAACAGCTCCCGATTTTTTAACTGAGGCCTCTAGTTTTTCTACCGTAATGTCATACAATTTATCCCCGGGCACGTCTTCTAAGTGAAAGGAAAAGTTCTCAATCAACACTTCGTCTAATAATTTTTTCGCTGCTTTGTTGGTGTTAGACGTTTTGGGAGGATTTGGATTCTTGGGTCTCAATAGATACCCATTGCTATATCCAGCAGAGTCGGTAAACAAATAAAACCCCCCGTTCCGCAGGGTAAATTTATTTATCAGTACGCGACCAGTAATTAGGGAGGGGGTGCTAAGCCGAACAAATAAGTTTTCAGCCGATAATAACTTGTGTTGGTGTTTGGGATAGAGAGAATCTGTAACACTCACATTAATCAGTCGAATAGATAAACTAGGAAAATGACGGAACAGTGAAACGTTCAAATCTTCAATGGTTACATTTCCGCTTAGCTTTGTATGTATGGTTTCTGTGGCTTGTGCAATCAACTCTTTTTTGTTACTGTTCACGTACATCGTTAGTCCCAGAAATAGGAGAAACAATAGTACGAGTAGCCCTGCAGCAATTTTAATTGTCCAGCTAAAAAATTTTTTCAAGTGAAGTCTTTAGTTAAAGATAACTTTTGCCGGGGGCATTTCAAAATTTCATCGGCCCATGTAAACCATCAGAATTTGAACATCGCTTGGGTTTACCCCGCTGATGCGACTCGCCTGACCGAGTGTCTGGGGTTGAATTTTTTTGAATTTCTGCAACGCTTCGTTAGATAGCGCAGGAATTTGGTCGTAGTTGATGTGGCCGGGAATCAGCAGATTTTCGAGTTGACTCATCCGCAACGCCATTTCCTCTTCCTTTTCTAGGTAGCGGGAATATTTGAGCTGTAT
>CAMBUH010000047.1 GCA_945870985.1 Chitinophaga pinensis | reverse complement strand
TTGGCCCTGGTTATAGTTTTGCAGGGTGCTTGTTATTTGATAAAGGGCTTCTTTATCTTGCAAAGCCCGAAGCCCTGGTGTATTGGGCGAACTTACATTCACTACAAAATAATCGGCTTCGGGATGCAGATGCTGATATACCTTGAGGTAGTCTTTCCAGGCATCTTCATTGGGGGTTATTTTATTCTTACCAATATTTCCTCCAACAATCATTCGATTTCCCCCGCTAGTAGCCTCTCGGTTGTTCCATTCCGCCAGTCTCCTCTTTACTACCTCCATCCCATCATTATTAAAACCCATCCGATTAATAAGGGCTTCATCTGCCGGTAGTCGGAATAGCCGGGGTTGTTCATTTCCTGGCTGAGCCAATGGGGTAACGGTGCCTATTTCAACAAAACCAAACCCGAGTGCTTTTAGTGAGGGCAGGTAATGGGCATTTTTGTCGAATCCAGCCCCCAAACCAACCGGATTAGGAAATGGTATGCCCGCAACCGTTTTTGGGGTAGGATGCGGGTATCGGAAGCAATGCGAAAGAATCGACTCCCCTCCCGGTAAGGAACAGGTAAGTGAAAGGCATTGCATAGAAAAATGGTGGGCCCGTTCCGGTGGCAGCGCAAAAAGGATAGAACGGAGTAACGGGTAAAGCATGGGCCAAAGATAATCATTCCTCTTTCCCTTACTTCCCCGGAGCCAAAGAATAATAGTTGCATAAACAACTTTTATAAAAAATCATTACTTTTGGGGAAGAAAATTGAATACTATGCAGGAGGCGTATATAGTGGCCGGTTTTAGAACCGCAGTAACTAAAAGTAAAAAAGGAGGGTTTCGTTTTTTTCGTCCCGATGATCTTGCAGTGGAAGTAATCAAGGGATTGGTAGCAACCCTTCCTGGTTTAGACCCCAATGAGGTAGATGATGTGATTGTAGGCAATGCTGTTCCGGAGGCGGAGCAAGGCTTACAGTTTGGCAGAATCATTGCTGCGCGAGCTTTAGGGGAAGCGGTAGCCGGTATAACTATCAACCGCTATTGTGCGAGTGGATTGGAGAGTATTGCTATGGCTACGGCAAAAATCCGATCTGGGATGGCCGATTGCATTATTGCCGGCGGAACGGAGAGTATGAGTATGGTGCCTACGGCCGGATGGAAAACGGTTCCTTCTTATGCCATTGCAAAAGATGAGCCAGATTATTATTTAAGTATGGGTCTTACAGCAGAGGCAGTGGCAAACGAATATTCAATTAATCGGGAAGACCAGGATGTATTTGCATTTCAATCGCATCAAAAAGCGATGAAAGCCATTCAGGATGGGAATTTCAAATCTGGAATTATCCCAATTACGGTGGAAGAGGTATATGTAAATGAAAAAGGAAAGAAAGCCACTCGATCGTATGTAGTTGATACCGATGAGGGAGTGAGAGCAGACACCACGGTAGAAGCATTGGCTAAATTAAAACCTGCTTTTGCTACCGGCGGATCAGTTACTGCCGGAAATTCATCTCAAACCAGTGATGGTGCGGCATTTGCAGTGGTAATGAGTGAGCGCATGGTAAACCGACTGGGACTAAAACCAATAGGTCGCCTGGTGAATTGTGCTTCTGCCGGTGTGCCACCCCGGATTATGGGTATTGGACCGATTGCTGCAATTCCAAAGGTATTAAAGCAGGCTGGTATGACGATGGACCAAATTGATTTGTTGGAGCTGAATGAAGCATTTGCCGCACAGGCACTCGCGGTTATCAGAAAACTGGAGCTGAATCCCGAAATCATCAACATAAATGGCGGTGCCATTGCATTAGGTCATCCCCTTGGATGCACAGGCTGTAAGCTAACTATTCAGTTATTACAGGATATGAAGCGCCTGAACAAAAAATACGGTATGGTAAGTGCTTGTGTAGGTGGCGGTCAGGGGATTGCGGGTATTATTGAATATATTCAATAGTTTGGCAAAGGGGCAGTAACCTGAAAGATGATGAATATCATTTTTTTGGATGTGTACAGGTATTATTTTTGAACAAATAATTTGTTATGCAAAATATACTTGTGCCCGTTGATTTCTCCGAAACCAGTTATCGCGCAGCCCTGTACGCATTAAAGCTGGCCGAACAAATGCATGCGCAGAAAGTAATTTTATACCATGCTTATCAGGCACCACTTACGGTTGATTCGCCGGTAGCAGCTGTTCAATTGTTTGATGAGGTTCAGCTGAAAAAAGATAGTACAGCAGCCTTACTAAGGTTTAGAGAAAAACTGGAGGGAGCTTGTTCTTCGGGTTGTTTTTTAGAAACATACAATGAATATTCTTTGTTGATTAATGGCGTAGATGAGGTTTGCCAGTTAACCAATTGTAAGATGGTTGTGATGGGGATAACGGGGGGGGGAGCCCTTTCGGAAAAGTTAATTGGCAGTAATACGGTATCAGTAGCCCGTCACTCCACGGTTCCTGTAATTATTGTTCCTACAGGGGTAACATGTAAGCTTCCCCAAAAAATAGTTTTACTAACCGACTATGCTCATACAGATGAGAATGTGCCTATCAATAATATTCATTGGTTTTTAGATCAGACACATGCCGAATTAATGGTGTTGCATATTGAAAAAGATGCTTCTATTAAAAAGGAATTGCAGGAAATCGTATTACTAAAAGATCATAAGCCTACCTATCATGTAGTGCATCATACCAGTTTTACAGAGGGGGTTAATGATTTTATTAAAAAACACGAGGCGGATATGGTAGTTATACTTCCCAAAAATCATGGTTTTTTTACTAGTTTGTTTACTACCAGCCACACGACCCGTTTGGTTTTTCATAGTAGCATTCCGGTATTGGCTATTCACGAGTAAGTTGTGGGCAAATTAAGGGTTGTTTAAAATATTTATTATGCAAAATATTTTAGTTCCGGTGGATTTTTCTCCTACTTCCCAAAATGCGGCGCTGTATGCCGCCGGTTTGGCCGAACAGATAGGCAGCAAAAAGCTGGTTTTGTACAATGCATTTCAAACCATCTTATCAAATTTTCATGCGAATCCCGATGGGGAAGGGCTAGATGAGCAGGACTTGCGGCCTTTACAAGAAGATGCGATGCATGCTTTGAAGTTGGAGATGCTCCGCACCACATCTGCCAATCTCCGAATCGAATCGCACTGTGTATATGAAGGATTTGGGGATGATTTAACGGAGGTATGCAAAAAAACAAACACGCAATGGGTGGTAATTGGAATTACCGGTGGCGGCAAGATAAAAGAGAAGCTAATTGGCAGTAACACCCTCAAAGTCGCCCGCAACTCTGCTAATCAAGTAATCATAGTTCCACCAAATGCCCGGTTTTCAGCAATTCGTAAGGTTATGTTATTAACCGATTATAATCATGTGGATGAAACCACTCCTTTCGATGTGATTCATCAGGTGATTATTCATACACAGGCTTCTTTAGATGTGGTACATATAGAAGCAGACCCAGCCTCCAAAGAACGCCATACCGCCATTATTCAGCAAGAAAGTGCGGTAATGCACCGGCATTTACTGCCCTATTTCCCCCAATATTTAACAGCTTATAACCCTTCATTCGAACAGGCAATTCACGACATTACTAAAGAAAGAGCAATTGATTTGATTATTATAATCCCTAAAAAAATCGGATTTTTTGATAGATTACTCAATGCTAGTTATACCGATTTACTGGCCTTTCATAGCCATGTTCCGATATTGGTAGCCCATAAATAGGGTACTGAGAATATTAGCTGAGATATTTTCCTACGATGGGTACTCTTCTCCCTACGCCAAAAGCTTTGGGGGAAATGCGAATGATAGGGCAAAACTGATTTCGCTTGTATTCGTTTGTGTTTACCAATTTCAGCGTACGGTTTACCAATGCAGGATCAAAGCCCATTTGTTTAATTTCTTCGGGTCCGTTTCTTTTTTCTATATACTGATAAAGAATTTGATCGAGCAGCGCATAATCGGGCAGGCTGTCGCTGTCTTTTTGTCCGGGTCGTAATTCGGCGCTGGGGGCTTTTTCAATAATATTTCGGGGAATGATTTCTTTGTCCCGGTTGATATATCGAGCCAGTGCATACACTTGTAATTTATAGCAATCGCCCAGAACACTCAGCCCACCTGCCATATCACCGTACAGGGTTCCATATCCGGTAGCTAGTTCGCTTTTGTTAGAGGTGTTCAGTAAGATATAACCGAATTTGTTAGCGATAGCCATCAGTAAGTTGCCGCGGCTTCTACTTTGCATATTTTCTTCTGCCAGCGAAAAAGGTAAGTCGCCAAAAAGTGGCTGCACGGTTTGTAGCATTGCATTATATACCTGATGGATGGGTACTACATCATAGGGGTTTTGTAAATGTGTGCTGAGGGCAATTGCATCTGCTACTGAATGTTCTGTTGAATAGGGGGAAGGTAATAGGATGGCCCGAACATTTTCTGCACCCAGGGCTTCACAAGCAATGGCGAGGGTAACGGCCGAATCAATTCCGCCGGATGATCCCAGAATAGCTTTGGTAAATCCCATTTTGGTAAAATAATCGCGGATACCTAATATAAGTGCTTGATAAACCTGATCGATATTAAGCTCCGGTTCCAGTTTGGCAGGATTGAGTTCTTTGTCGGGCATTCGGCTGGCGGGTTCTAAAATGGGTGCCTGTATGGTACCATCATCTGAAAGTTCCAGCAGGGCGGAAGTTTCTGTAAACATAGGCAGGGCTGCACAAAGGTTCGCCTGTGCATCAAAAACCAGTGAGGCTCCATCGAATACGATTTCTGTTTGACTGCCCACTGCATTGCAATAGAAAAGGGGCAATCGATATTTTAATACATTGGCTTTGATAACTGCTTTTCGGTCTTCATCATGGGTATAATCGAAAGGCGAAGCGCTAAGATTGAGCATGATATCGGGTTGTTGCTCCATCAGCCGATCCATCGGGCATATAGTATATAAGGGATTGTCGCCCAGGTTCCAGATATCTTCACAAATGGTAATGGCTAATTTTTTTCCTTTAAAGGGAACTACTTTCCAATCTGCTGATGGTTCGAAATAACGGTATTCGTCGAAAACATCATAGGTAGGCAGCAGGGTTTTGTGAATCTCTGCTACTATTTTCTGTTCGTATAAGAAGAAGGCTGCGTTGAACAAATCTTTACCCAGTTTTGAGGGGTTACGGGAAGGACCTCCGATCAATACCCCAATGGTATCGGCTTCTTGCCGGATGCGATCTACCGAGGCTTCGCATTGGGTAATGAAATTATTGAATTCAACAAAGTCACGCGCAGGGTAGCCACAAACGCACATTTCACTGAACAAAATCAAATCGGCGCCAGCGGCTTTTGCCTCCCGAATGGCGGTTATGATTTTTTTTGTGTTCAATTCAAAATTACCAATATGGTAATTCTGTTGGGCCAGAACTATTTTCATGCTGCTAAGGTCAGCAAGTTTTTGCTATATTGGTCTTTTCAGCGTATAAAAAATAAGCGGTTCCGCTGTTAATCCGTTTGCTTTAACAGTAATTTTACGGCCTATCCTGCTTATTTAGCCGGGGGAATGATATTTTTAGGTATGCAATTACAAACAAAGCATTTGAGATGGTTGGTTGGGATACTAGCCACCTGTATAGTTGGCTGCAATAGTTCTCCCAAGGCACCCGATGTTTCTAATTTGCAAATTTCCTGGCAAGTTCAGCGCTTCGAGCAGGACCTGTTTTCCATGGATACCCTTCGCTTGGATGTTTCTTTGGAGCAGCTGAATAAAAAGTATCCTGGTTTTACGCAAGATTTTTTATATAATATTTTAGGTACATCCCCAGATAAGGCTTTGACTGAACTGCCTTTATTTTTAAGGGCGTATAGAAACTGGCTCGCTGCTGCTAAATCCGATAAAGAACTAGCTATATATTTTGATCAGGTAAAAGAGGGTTGTAAATACGTGCATTATTATTTTCCTGCCTATCCATTACCTCGAAAATTAATCACTTTTTTCGGACCCGTTAACGGATATGGGAATGTGATCACTTCGGATGCGCTGGCGGTGGGGCTTCAGTTTTATATGGGCAAGGATTTTGTTTGGTATGCCAGTTCTGAGGGACAGCAACTCTATCCCCCTTTTTTATCCCGCCGATTTGAACCTGCCTATATGCCGGTAAATTGTATGAAGAATATCATAGATGATTTGTTTCCGAATAAGAGCCAGGGCAGGCCGTTGGTAGAACAAATGATTGAATCGGGCAAGCGGGTTTGTTTATTGGAGTTTTTTCTTCCGAATTTGGCTGATACCTTGCTAACAGGTTATACCGAGCAGCAGTTAGCAGCTTGTAAGGCTAGCGAAAAGGGGATATGGAGTTTCTTTGTGCAGAACGATATGTTGTATAGTATCGATCCTTCTTTTACCAGAGATTATTTAAATGAGGGTCCGGGAACTCCTGCATTGGGAGAAAAGGCTCCGGGAAATATTGGACAGTTTTCTGGCTGGCAGATTGTAAAGAAGTGGATGGAAAAGCAACCAGAAATTACGCCGGAAAAATTGATGAAAACCCCTGCTGCTGCTATCTTTCAGGAGGCCAAGTACAAGCCGTAAATCAAAAAAAGAGTTAGTTAAGCTTGGAGGGGGCAATCATTTCGAAGGGAGGGATTTTAACGGAAAACATCTGATGAGAATCTGCATTCATCATGCGATAAGAGCCTTGCATCTTACCCATTTCGCTGCGTAAATTACAGGCGCTGATATATTGGTATTGTTCTCCGGGTTGTAATATGGGCTGAACGCCTACTACCCCTTCTCCTTCTACCTCCCGTTGTTCGCCGTTGCTGTCGAAAATGTACCAATGCCTCCGCAGTAACTTAACCGGAAAATTGTTATGATTATAAATACTTACCTGATAGGCAAACATGTATTCACTATGTGTGGGGTCGCTAAACTCGGTTTGGTAATAGGTTTCTACGGAAACCTGAATTCCATCGGTAATTTTTGAAACCATGGTGCCGGCTATTAATCTACCCTAAAAGTAGGGATAATTATGAAAGTGGTGTTGAAAAATATATGAGCGGAAGGGGTAATTTAACAGAGGGATTGCACCATCAATGCTTATTTTTGCAGCGAAATTTCAAAAATTATGAACAAAATTGCAGTAGCCAAAGGAGATGGAATTGGTCCCGAAATTATGGATGCCGTTTTAACTGTTTTTCAGGCCGCAGGGGTTCCCCTTGAATATGAAGTGGTAGACATGGGTAAGTGGGTATTTGATAAGGGGTTTAGTAATGGGATGACGCCCGAGGCGCAGCAAACGATAGAAAAGCTAGGTATTCTTTTCAAAGGCCCCATGGAAACGCCCAAAGGCAAGGGGGTAAAAAGTGTGAATGTTACTGCCCGCAAAACCTGGAATACTTATGCCAATAAACGCACTTTTCAAACTCTGCATGGGGTAGATACCGTATTTAGCAAAGCTGGCATCCCTATAGATATTACCATTGTTCGGGAGAATATCGAAGATACCTACGGTGGTGTGGAGCATTTGCTTACCCATGATGTGGCATTAAGCCGCAGGTTCATTACCCGCCCCGGAAGTATGCAGTTGATTAAGTATGCATTTGAAATGGCCCGCAAGAAAAATGCGCGGAGAATAACCTGTGGTCATAAGGCAAACATCATGAAGTTGACTGATGGTTTATTTTTGGAAGTATTTTATGAAGTTGCCAAAGAGTATCCTGAGTTAAAAGCCGATGATGTAATTGTAGATGATTTGTGTATGAAGTTGGTGAGCCGGCCCGATTTATTTGATGTGGTGGTACTCACCAATTTACAGGGAGATATTGTGAGTGATTTATGTGCCGGATTAGTTGGGGGTTTAGGATTTGCTCCTTCTGCTAATATTGGCGATCATATTTCTATATTCGAGGCAGTTCATGGAACAGCCCCTGATATCGCTGGAAAAAACATAGCGAATCCTACTGCGCTCTTATTGAGTGGGTTTGCCATGTTGCGGCACTTAGGTTTGATGGAAGTGGCGGCCATATTGGAAAATGCACTGTTATATACACTGGAAAGTGGTATGCATACGGGTGATTTTGGCAGCAAAACAGATCAGCCACTTAGTACCACTGCTTTTGCGCAGGCCATTATTGATAATATTGGAAAAATACCGGTACACCAGCCTAAGCCTATTTTGCCTAATCAACCACCAACGCCTACCCACTTTAAACTGGCAGCCAATCCCATGTTAGAGAGTGCCGATCATTTGCAGGTTTCTATTGTAGGAGTAGATATGTTTATAGAAAGTAATCTGCAACCCACTGCTGTAGCTGAAAAGTGTTTACAACATACTGGGCAGCTATTTAAGCTGGTAACCATCAGCAATAGGGGCACACAGGTATGGCCAAAGGGCTCTTCATTTACCAATCTCGTAAACCAGTATGGGTGCAGATTTGAGTGTGTAGGCGATGTGCCGCTAACGCAGGTAGATATTCTGGAATTATACCGACGACTGATGCAGGATTTTAAAATATGTTCAACCGAGTTGCTGAATCAATGGGGCGATAAAAAGTCCTATAGTTTGGCACAAGGTCAGTAACCGATTGTTGAATGGTAGTTAATCGGCAAAATGCTGCCGAATCCTTTTTTTACGGGGGTTTGGGGCGGGTTCTTAATTTTAATGTAATTTCACACCTCATTTAAAGCGAAAAGGAACTATGGCTGAAGTGATTTTAATGCCCCGCCTGAGTGATACCATGACAGAGGGGGTGATAGCATCTTGGCACAAAAAAATTGGCGAACCCGTAAAAAAGGGGGATTTATTAGCCGAAATTGAAACGGATAAGGCCACTATGGAACTGGAAAGTTATCAGAATGGAACCCTTTTGCATATAGGTACCCCAAATGGAGGGAAATTGCAGGTAAACGATTTGCTGGCTATTATTGGTGAAAAGGGAGAAGATATCACAGCGTTGGTTGCTCAGCATTCGGGTGGGGGAACTTTAGCCCCTGTGCAACCGTCAGCAGAAAAAGAAGCTGCTGTACCCATTGCTACCCAGGTTTCCGGAGCTGAAACCATAGATGCAGCTGCCATGGAAGAGGTTGTGTTAATGCCACGGCTAAGTGATACGATGACGGAAGGTGTTATTGCCGGATGGCATAAGAAAGTAGGGGATGCGGTTAAAAAAGGAGATGTGTTGGCTGATATAGAAACCGATAAGGCTACTATGGAACTGGAGAGTTATAAAGATGGCATTCTATTATACCAGGGAGCTGCTGCTGGTTCGGTTATTAAAGTAAATGATTTGTTGTGTATCATAGGTAAAGACACCTTGGATGTTGCTGCTATTGTTGCAGCTGTAAAGGGAGGAGCTGCAGGCGCAACTGCTACTTCAACCCATGCTCCAGCCAATGCATCTGCTCCCGCAAGCTCCGTTTCTACTCAGCCAGAAACGAATGCTGATCATGCCGGCAGGATATTTGCTTCGCCACTGGCTAAAAAATTAGCTGCAGAAAAAGGAATTGATTTGGCAGTAATTAAGGGCTCAGGTGATAATGGACGAATTATTCGGAATGACGTTGAAACTTTCACACCAGCCGCTGTTCCAACAAGCACTCCGGCACAAGTGATTTCATCTGCTACTCCAGTAGCATCTGTTGTTTCTGGAAAGGAAAGTTTTGAAGAAGTGCCGGTTTCCCAGATGCGCAAAGTGATTGCCAAAAGGTTAAGTGAAAGTTTATTTACAGCGCCTCATTTTTATCTTACGATGTCGGTAGACATGGATGCTGCTGTTGCGGCCAGAACCCGTTTAAATGAGCAATCTGGCGTAAAAATCAGCTTCAACGATATGGTAGTTAAAGCCACAGCACTTGCTTTACAGCAAAATCCTAAAGTAAACAGCAGTTGGTTAGGTGATAGAATACGTTACAATCAACATATCAATATTGGCGTGGCGGTAGCAGTAGAAGATGGTTTACTGGTTCCCGTAGTTCGGTTTGCCAATACGAAAACGCTCACTCAAATTGGGTCAGAAGTAAAAATATTTGCCCAAAAAGCCAAGGATAAAAAATTACAGCCTTCCGACTGGGAGGGAAGTACATTCACCATTTCTAATCTAGGAATGTTTGGAATTGATCAGTTTACAGCAATTATTAACCCACCCGATGCCTGCATATTGGCGGTAGGTGGGATATCTCAGGTGCCCGTTGTAAAAAATGGTCAGGTAGTACCTGGCAATGTTATGAAACTTACCATGAGTTGTGATCATCGGGTGGTGGATGGAGCTACTGGAGCTGCTTTTTTACAAACCCTCAAAAGCTTGTTGGAAGAGCCTCTTCGGATGCTTTTGTAAAATACATTTATCAATTTTATCATTTAATTATAGTCCCCTTAACAAAAGGGGACTTTTTTTTGCGGAAATTGTAGTGATTCCATTTATATGAAGCGACTTGTATGCATGATTTACGGGCTGTTTGTAGTATTTCTTTGTCAGGCACAGAGCATTTTGCCGAATGGGAGTTTTGAAGACAGGAACATATGTATTGAATTCCATTCGGGATGTGCACCAGAGGGTTGGTTTCGTTTTCCATTGCAGCGGATGAATCTATCTAGCATGAACCGTGCTTTTACTAAAGGGCATTATTATGAAAGCTTACTGATGGAAAACCGCGATGCTTCTATTGGTGGAAGAACTTTTTTATATACCCGACTGATGTGTCCACTTGAAAAAGGGAAAACCTATCGACTTCGAGTTTCAGTGTACACCAATGGGCATCAGTTTGATCATTTAGATGTGGCGTTAAGTAATTATGAACCCTACCGGAATCAGCAATTTTTAACCGGACACCCGAAAAATTATTCGCTTACATTAACCCGCCCCAGTAAGTATGTAAACGATTGGCGAGAGGCGTCGGTAGTGATTACGGCAACGGGAACTGAGCGTTATTTGCTTCTAGGCAATCTGTCGCCTAATAAAATGCCCTTTACCCGGGAATATAATTATGACGATCCCAGGATTGTGTATGATATCGATAGTGTATCCTTGTTACCGGTTGTTGGCAAATGGGAGCCATGCGAAAAAGCGGTAGAAAATACGCAGTTGTTATACATCAACAATTATCGTCACACGGAATTCAATTATTTAGATAACGATCCCCCTTTAGAAATGGATACAACGCTTGCTCCGACTGTTTTGAAAGCGGAACCTCCGAAGCCCCAGGTGGTTCCTGCTCAAAAGGCAGATACTTTGGTAATACCGGATGTGTTATTTGAATTTGATAAGGGAGTTTTGAATCCAAATTTTTATCCAAGGTTGCAGAATATTGTAAAAGTGTTAGATCAGCGACCGTTTAGGCAATTAGAAATCATTGGACATACGGATGGGTTAGGTTCCGTTGAATACAACCAGCAACTCTCTGAGCAACGTGCACATGCGGTAGCCACTTACTTATTAGGTCATTTGCAGCTTACACCAGAAAAAATACAAACTTTGGGTGAGGGAGCTAGACGTCCGGTATCTTCCAATCAAACAGCCGCCGGTCGTCAGCAGAACCGGCGGGTAGAAATTATAGTAATCCGATAAGTTTACCTGAAAGGGAATTAGTAGTCAAGGTCGCATCCAATAGGGGCGCCAGGAGGGATTTCTTTGTGCAGAGGCAATGGTATGTCTTTGGGTTTTTCAATTCGTTCAATAGCAAAGGAATAGTGTGCCCCTAAACCTGGAGTTGATTTTTTAGCTATCGCCAGCTGTTTAATTTGTTGCAATCGGCTGAAGCAAATGGATTTTACCGCGTATCCAGATAAATCATTTTGATACAAGGCAAGCATCCATGTGAGCATCATTTGTTGGGTTTGCAATTGAATTTCTCTGGCCAGTCCGCTTTTCAAAGAACTTTTCCAGATACTTTCAATCATCGCATCCAATAGGTCGTCAAATCCGGGAGTTTGTGCCCTAGCTTTTAGTTGCACCATACGGTTGGCTCTTTCTGGATGGAATAAAAAGGACAGTTCAAAGTCGGTAAGCGCTTCTGCTGCTGATAAAGCATCGAACGCCATGCCGGTTCTTTTATTAAAAAGCTCACCTACCGAATAATAATGGGGTGGTCGTGGGGGAATTAGATCTATAATGGTAGATGGGATGGAAAGTACTTCGGGAGAAAGGCATTTGAGGGCAGCTTTTATAGCTTCTTGCTGAACACTAGCCGATAAAATGGAAGGTTTTTCCTGATTATCTCCTTTAACGCTGTATGCATAATTCATCCCTCCGATTAATTTGCAAACTGCCTCCAGTTGGTAGCGATGAAAATTATACACGGGAACAAGCACATCTTCGAGTTGAGCCAAGGGGGTATTGTTATTTACGGCGTTTTCTGAAAATTGCTGCAGTGCTTTTTTTCTCACTTCCAATACCGACCCTAATTCCTGAGTGGCGCTGGTTCCATTATCCCAAAGGTGGGCTGTAGGATGCATGCCTCCGGCTGCACGGGCATCCGCATCGGCAATAAACAGAAGACCTCGTTTGGTATTTTCTTCCAGTAATTTATTGAGCCTTTGATTTTCATTGGTGCCGTTGGGGAAATCAGCGTAGCCATAGGTAATAGCCTGTTTGTCCCAATCTCCAATCTGGTTGGTATACACATCCGAAAAGTCAATTTCTCCCTTTGCATTCAGTTTTATAAGTGGATGCGGGTAATCCATAACGGAGGCCCGGTTGTTAACGCTCGAAGCATAGTTGTGTTGTAACCCTAGGGTATGTCCTATTTCGTGGGCCGCTAATTGGCGTAGGCGTTGTAATGCGGCTTCCTTCATGGTATTGGGAACAGGTTTGCCAGTTTCATAGGGAGAAAGGAGGCCGGTGAAGATCAGGTGATCTTGTCGAACACGCAGGGAGCCCAATGCAACTTGTCCTTTTATAATTTCTCCGGTTCTGGGGTCGGTAATGCTATTTCCATAGCTCCAGCCTCGGGTAGATCGGTGCACCCAGTTTACAACGTTGTAACGAATATCCATGGGGTCGGCAGAGTCGGGCAGTACTTTTATTTGAAAGGCATTTTTAAATCCGGCTGCTTCAAAAGCCTGGTTCCACCAACTTCCGCCATCTAGTAAGGCAGATCGAATGGGTTCAGGCGTACCGTTATCTAAATAGTAGATGATGGGCTTTACCGGTTCGCTTACCGCTGCGCCTGGATCTTTTTTTGCGAGGCGGTGGCGGGTAATGAGCATTTGTTGAATGGGTTCGGTAAAGGGAGAACTGTAGTCGAAATAACTAATTGCATTATAACCGCTTCTGATATCGTATCGGCGGGGTTTGTATTGGTTATCGGGGAGTTGAACAAACGAATGGTGCATTCGGAGTGTGATGGCTTCTGTACTGGGAACAACTGTTCTTACAAATCGACCTGCATCTGCTCCTCCGGTAAATGTTATGGTAGCTTCGAATTCTGAATTAAGCGGAAAGTTGCGGGTGTTATTAATAAAGATGGCAGAGCGGGATTCGGCAATCGTATAAGATCCCTGCTTCATCATTCTAAGTCGGTCAGCAACATTCATTGCATCTCTCAGAAAAAAGGAAGTAGCATCTACCAGCAGCTGACCATCTTCTTCTTCCTCAATGGTAAAGCCAGCAATTGCCGATTGTGCAAAGGATTCTGCTACAGCTTTTTTCTCTCGGGGGTCTGATGACGAGGCCCTGTAATCATAGTTAGGTTCTATGAGTAATAATTTTTTGCCTACTTTTTGAAATGCAACAACTCTAGCACCACCAATAAGCCCTCGGTCTAATCCAATATCATTAGATCCTAATCCTGCGGGTAAACTATTTAAATATAAAAATTCAGTTCCAATTTGATTTACCAGTAACCAGATTTTTCCATTAGTTGCATCCCACCAAAAGGGGAAAAATCCATCATATTTTTTAAACCGGCTGGTTTTTTCTGCTAATTTAGAAGTTGATTGGGCGGAAGAGAATAGGGATAAAAGTAGAAAAGAAAGAA
>CAMBUH010000046.1 GCA_945870985.1 Chitinophaga pinensis | reverse complement strand
AGGCAGTTGGTGCGTGGCGATAGTCCACTGATTCATGAGTCGTATGCCCCATTCGGTACAACTGCCAATAATCCCGGCAATTCCAGGAAATGCTGAAAGCAGCAGGATAAGTATTTCACCATATAAAATCAGTCCTGATAGCGGTATGGCAATTATATTGGTACATAAAAAATACAACGGGAAACGATGGAAGAAATAAAGTATTAGGGGCAAAGTAAACAATTGGGCAGCAATAGTAACGGCATTCAGTTGCCAGATGGCGCTTAGTAATGGGTTGCTTGTATAAACGCATCGGTAGAGGGGTTTCGCCAGCAACAAAATGCCCATTACTGCCGCATAGGAAAGTAAAAATCCTGCATCCTGTAAAAAAAATGGATTTATCACTAGTAAAAATACTGCCGATCCTGCCAGCGAATTGAAGGGTTGGTTTTTTCTTCCCAGCGTTTCTCCTAAACTCAGTGCCGAAAAGATAATTGCTGCTCGTAACACGGAAGCAGATCCCCCGGTAATCCACGTAAACACCCAAATGGCGGTTAATTGAATACAAAGCTTTATCCATTTACCCATGGGCAGGTGCGATAATCTTCCTACGCATACATTTAATAATGCAAATAACAATGCCATGTGCATTCCACTGATTGCGATAATATGCACAATGCCTATTTCGCTATAGGCATTTACCAACTCAGGATCTAACTGCTGCTTATATCCGATTAACAAGGCTTCTGCAATGGCTTGTTCGTTTTTTCCGATGATATATTTTCGCAGGATGCGCAAGCAAAATTGCTTTACTGAATACATCCATTCGAAAACAGCAGATGGATTTTCTGGTGTAATCCGTTGGTATTTCCCGGAATAGAATCGGCAACGAAAATATATTTGCTGCCGGCTATAATAAGCAGCAGCATCAAAGCCTCCAGGATTCATAGCAGGGGCTATTGGGATAAGTTGAGCCCTCCCTATCAGAACATCTCCTCGAGCAGGTAGGGGAAAGGTTTCTTTGTTGAACAACAACAGTACTTTTTGAGAACTGGTATATACTTGCCCCTGGTGATGATAATGTTCAAGTATGCCGATAGTTTGAAATCCCGACTTAGTGGGTTCAGGGATACTTTGCAAACGAATTGCCAGTTCAATATTTTTGTAAGCGGGGATAGCAGGTTGCTTAGGTATATCTAAAAAATAGGTAGTTCTTGCATATCCTGCCAGTAAACATAATAATACAAAACCCCATCCCCGAATTTTCCTTATCCGCCATTTCCAAACAAGTGGGCCCCAATTAGTGAAAATTAGTAGCCCAATAATCGTTGCAATAAGGGGATAAGCCAGCGGAATGCGAATTGGAAGCATCGCTAGGCAAATACCCAACAGCAATGGCAACAGCATTCTAACAAAAGGAAGTGGCTTCCAAAAATTGCGGGGAGGCAAATACATGGAGATAAACCTACTCCATGTTTTGTATTGACCGATAGTCTTGCAAAAAAAGGGTGAAAAAAGCTATCTGTAATTTCGGTAACTACTTACTGAGGTTCATACTTCTCTCTTTGTACAATGTACGGAAGTAGGGATCATGTAAATCTTTTATAAACCGAATAGATTCTCCGGTACTTTTCATTTCTGGTCCCAGTTCTTTATTTACCCCCGGAAACTTATTGAAACTGAATACGGGCTCTTTGATGGCATATCCTTCCAGTTTTTTTACCATGGTAAAGTCGGTGAGTTTGGCAGCACCTAACATTACTTTGGTGGCTATATTGAGGTAAGGAATTTGATAGGCTTTGGCAATAAAAGGAGTGGTTCGACTTGCCCGCGGATTGGCTTCAATTACGAATACTTTACCATTTTTTATGGCAAACTGAATATTGATTAATCCTTTAATATTCAGCGAGCGAGCAATTTTTTCGGAATAGCGTTCCATGGTTTCCACAATCAATGGAGTGAGGTTGAAAGCAGGTAATACCGCATTGCTATCGCCGCTATGAATTCCGGCGGGCTCAATATGTTCCATTACGCCCATGATGTGAAAATTTTCACCATCGAATATTGCATCTATTTCGGCTTCCTGACAACGATCGAGAAAATGGTCTACAAGAATTTTATTGCCTGGTAAGTGTTTTAACAGGCTGATTACTGATTTTTCTACATCTTCATCATTAATCACAATCCGCATCCGTTGCCCTCCTAAAACATAACTGGGCCGAACCAGCACTGGATAGCCTACTTTATTGGCTACTTCTATGGCCTCCTCGGCAGAATGGGCCGTTCCATATTCAGGATAGGGAATATCCAATTCTTTCAGTAGGTCGCTAAACCGGCCGCGATCTTCCGCAATATCCATACTATCGAAGGAAGTACCCACAATGGGTATTCCTTTTTCGTGCAGTCTTTTTGCCATTTTCAAGGCCGTTTGTCCGCCCAGCTGTACGATGATTCCATCGGGCTTTTCCAATTCTATAATATCCCATAAATGTTCCCAAAATACAGGTTCGAAGTAGAGCTTATCAGCCATGTCGAAATCAGTAGAAACCGTTTCCGGATTACAATTGATCATGATTGCCTCATAGCCACATTCTTTAATGGCCAATAAGCCATGTACACAGCAGTAGTCAAATTCTATTCCCTGACCAATTCGGTTAGGGCCACTGCCTAATACAATTATCTTTTTTTTGCCGGAGCGGAGGGATTCGTTGGAAGAAAGGGTAGGGTTCATGCGATAGTGAAATTGGGCAAAATTAGGGGTATGCAGTTAAATACATCATTTTTTATTTCCCCCGGTTTTCCACGTATTCTAGGTTCCTTTAGCATATCTATATTTTAAAAGGTAAGTAATACGCCATCTGGCCTAAGTGTAGACCTTGGTATTAGGTTATAATCTGCGCCTAAAGATGTTATAGCTGTAATTTTTGGTGAAAAATAGCATTTGCCATCCCTTTCTATTAATAGGCTCCCGATTTTCCCCAAATTGAAATTTCCTTTTGCAAATCTCGGCTATAAGCTTTTTGTATAGAATTGGGGCATAAACTAAAATTCTATCAAAAAATGTATCATTAGAATTGGTTATTTAACCTGCCTTTTTGCAAGCCGAAGTGCACGATTTTTTTTACCTTGCTGCGAAAATCAGGGGTACTAAAAATTTCATTCCCCCATTAGAAGTCTATATGCTGAATTGGAAAAGAATAATTCTATACTTTATTTCTGCCCTAGTTGGGTTGATTATATTAAAGGCTATTTTTATATCTCCCATTGCGAAATATGTGATTGAAAAGTACAGCGAACAGTATACTGGCCGGTTAATAAATATGAATTATTTGCGAATTAATTTATTCAATGGGGATATTAATGTAAAGGGATTGCGGATTTATGAAAAGGGTAGGAAGGGAGTTTTTATTAGTGTGGGTGAAATCAATTCCCGGGTTTCCCTTTTACGGATGTTCTATAGCAACTACCTGATAAAAAAATTAACCATCGACCGACCGGTTATCCGCCCCGCCTAAGTATATTATCAATTTATCGGCAGGGGAATAGGCCTATTTTACAGGCGCTGCCGGATTTGTATCATCATATTGCTTTTGCAGTGCTATTAGTTCTGTTTGTAAACTTTTCTGTATCGATTCGAATGCTGGAATATTATAAAGATTCTTTTGTTCTTCGGGGTCGTTCAATAAATCGTATAGCTGCCATTCGTTCACTGTGTAAAAATAAATCAGTTTATACCGCACTGTTCTTACACCAATATGTTGCAAAACGGTGTGCGCTCCCTTGAACTCATAAAAATGGTAATATACACTTTTTCGGGGTAGTTGATATTGGGGGTTGGTAAGCAGTGGTAACAGGCTGATGCCGTGCATATCTTTCGGCGCCGGTATTCCGGCTACTTCAAGCAGGGTGGGGGCATGGTCTATATTTTGCGTAAGTTGATTGCAAATGGTTCTGGGGCTAATTTTACCAGGCCAGCGAATTAGCAGGGGCGTTTTCATGGATACATCATACATCCATCTTTTATCGAACCAACCATTTTGGCCCAAATAAAAACCCTGATCAGAAGTGTACATAACCAGCGTATTGGCAGCAAGTCCGGTTGAATCGAGGTAATTCAATACTTTCCCCACATTTTCGTCTATGGAAGCAACACAAGCCAGATAGTCTTGCATGTACCATTGGTATTTTAATTTGAGCAGCGCTTTTCCGGTAGGTCTTTCTTTGCGGATGATTTCTCCTCTTTCGGCATAGATTTTTTTAATCTGCTCCCGTTCATTGGCGGGAATGGTTTTCATGATACCGTTGTAATATTTTTCCTCAGCTGCCGAAGGTTTTAGTTCGGGGATATCTTGCAAATAAGCAGGATCAACTTTTAAATCACTCGCTAGTTCTAAGTGTTCCAGAATCCGCATGGTTTGAAGGCGCCAGGCAGATCCCCGGTTGCCAGTATCGGCATATAAGGTTGGGGGTTCAGGAAATTGCCGGGTATGGAACCGTTGAATATTGGCGAGCGTAGGTAAAAAGTAACGATGCGGTGCTTTATGATTCAACATCAGAAAGAAGGGTTTGTTGGGGTTTCTGTCTTCCCGCATCCATCGAATGGCGTCCTCCGATATCAGATTAGTTGCATAGCCATGTTGGGTAACCGTATCTCCGTTTTGGGTAATCATTTTCGGCTCGTAATAGATGCCTTGCCCCGGCAACACATGCCAGTAGTCGAATCCGGTGGGTTTACTTACCAGGTGCCACTTTCCTACCAAAGCGGTTTGGTATCCTATGTCTTGTAATAGCTTCGGTAAGGTTCGTTGCCCACCATTGAACACCGAATTGTTATCGATGAATCCATTTTTGTTGGAATGTAATCCAGTTAAAAAAGTGGCTCTGGAAGGGCCACATAAAGAATTGCCCACCATCGCCCGGGTAAATTGAATTCCCTCTTGGGCAATTCTGTCTATCTGGGGCGTTTGTATCAGAGAACGGTTGTAGGCACTAATGGCATTCGCATCATGGTCGTCGCTCATGATTACAATAATATTGGGTGTGGTTTGCTGAGCTACAACAGCTATTGCACACCAGAGTAAACCCGAGAAAATACCCAAAGTTTTTTTCATGCGCATAAATTATAAGGGCTAAGCCGTTTCAATTTAGTAAGTTAATACAATCTTGCGGCTAACTATTTGCCATAAATTAATAATTTGCGATGAATTAAAATCTCTTGTATGCGAATATTATTTTTTATTACGATGTGTGCTTTTTTAACTGCCTGTTCGGGAGTAAAGGTTTTACCTACGGAGTCGGCGGATGGGGTAGAGTGGGCGAAGTACAAAACCTTTGACTTTTATCAGGTAGATGCTTCTGGCGACACGGTAAGTGCTCAGTTTGCTTCCGGCATTGATGTGTTAAAGCAGGCCATTGCGCAGGAAATGAAGCAGCGGGGTTTTGTGCAACAAGCTGCCCAGCCCGATTTACTGATTAACATTGGCTTGGTTGTGAAAGAGCAGGTACAGACCCGCCAAACCGACTGGCGTACAGATGGGGCTCCCCGTTATATGGGTCAACGCAACTATACCTGGAAAAGTGAAGAGATTGAGGTAGGTCGTTATCGGGAGGGAACCGTAACGGTGCACGTGGTTGATGCAGCGCGTAAGCAGATGCTGTGGAAGGGAGGTGCGAAGGGAATTATTCCGGATAAGCAAAAACAATTGCCTGCCTTAGCTGAGGAAGCTATGAAGGAATTATTTAGTAAGTATCCGGGTAAGGTTTTATAATTACCGAATCAGGAATAATTCTTCCCATCTGGTGGTATAGCGCGGACTTCGCAATTCCTGCCGCATTTTCCAATTGCGGTTGGTGCCGGAGGCTGCGAACTTCAGCAGATCATCGCGCATGGCAAAGTTTACATTGTCTATCATTTTCATCAGCTGGGTTGTTTTGGGATGGGGGGCATCGAATAAAGAGCCCTGTACACTGTCACGAGGCACGATGCCGGATAATAATACGCCGGCTTTTTTATAGATGAGTCCTTCTTCAAACAATTGGTTTACGAGTTGTATAGCGGGTTTAATCAGTTCATTCGTGGCATCAGTGGCCATGGATAGTTGGATGTAGCTTCCGATGGCAGGTCCGTGTCGGAAACGGCCGGTAGCCGGGGGCGATTTTGGCACCAGAAAAACGCTGATACAGTTGGCCGCACCCTTTTGGCGGCGGAGTTTTTCGGCTGCCCTAGAGGTATAGGTGGCAACAGCTTCGCGGATGGCAGTAATGTCGGTTACATCGCTGCCAAACATACGGGTAGTGGCAATCATTTTTTTAGTAACCAGTTCTTCCATCATTCCGATACACGGCATCCCCTGCAATTCGTGCAGCAGCCGAACCCCGGTTACGCCACCCAGCAACTGGCGTGCCCATTCGGTAGTTTGCTTGCGAAGATCGAAGGCAGTATGAATTTGAAGGGATATCAATTTTTCTGCATAGCGCCGTCCGATGCCCCAGATATCGCCTACGGGTGTTTGTTGTAGCGCTGTATTTATTTTTTCATCGCTATCCAGTAACAAAATACCACCGGTAGCCACTTTGTTTTTTTTGCTTAGTCGGTTGGCTACTTTACTCAGCACTTTAGTAGGCGCCGCCCCAATAGATACCCGTATGCCCGTCCACTGCTCAATTCTGTTTTTTATGGCTACGCAAAAATCGTACACCTTATCCGCCGGCAGGTGATTCAGATCGAGAAAGGCTTCATCTACCGAATACACTTCCACACATTCCGGCGGCAGCATCGATCGCATACATTCCATTACCCGCCAGCTGAGGTCGCCATACAGATTGTAGTTAGAAGAGAAGGTAGCTACCTGATGCCGTTCAATCAGTTCTTTTGCTTTAAAATACGGATCCCCCATCACAATCCCCAGTTGCTTGGCTTCATCAGTGCGCGAGATAATGCATCCATCATTATTACTCAACACTACTACGGGCCGCTTGTCTAGCCCCGGTCGAAACAATCGTTCGCACGAACAGTAAAAACTGTTACAATCTACAATGGCACGCATATTATACGGTATGAATTGTGTACACTACCACGCCCCAGGCCATATAGTCGGTTCCCGGAGCGATGGATATAGCCGGAATGTTTTTGTTATCAGCAGCCAGTGTTCGGCCTTGCCGGTGCACGAGTAATCTTCTCACCAGCATTTCTCCATTTACTACGGCTACTATTACTTTTCCGTGAACGGCCGGCAAACTTCTGTCTACAATCAGCACATCCCCCGGATAAATACCACTGTCTCGCAAAGCTTCGCTGTTCATCCGGAAGAAAAAGGTAGCGGGCTTGTTATGAATGAGTTGTTCATTTAAATCGATGCCTCGCTCCATATAGTCGTCGGCCGCAGCACCAAACCCGGTAGCATTGGCGGTAGGTACGGCTAACTGATCAAAATCTTTCGAGCCTTTGTAGGCGGCTCCATACCATTGTTCCGTATCCATAATTTTATTTTTGAAATGCTAAATTAATTAGTATTTTTATGCTAAAATAATTATTAATTCATTTTTTATGGTGGCAGTTAAAGAAGTGGGCGGGGCAGCAACGATTCAGCCGATACATGGCTGGTGGCATTATTGGCTGGTGGTTAATCTGCCCACTGGCATACGTCATAAACTCTTATTACCCCGCCAGGCAGGTTGTATGGCCGCTTTTTTGGCCAGAGAGGGCATGGAAAATACCCTAATCCGATGGATGCAGCGAATATTCAGTCAGCAACAGCAGTTTACACTAACCTTAGATCTGGTAAAACCCCAGCCTAATGAACCTGCCCGCTGGCAGATAAGGGAGCAAAGTCATTTTCAGGCACTTCGGCAACAATTGCATGCACTAAATCCTTATTTACAGGGCAGTGATTGTCCCGCCATGCAGTTCGGCACTTTTATCCAATGGAAAGTGCCAGACGAATGGTACCATCAACAGCAAGCCACCGAAACAATCCCCGTTCAATTTTCTTTGGAAGGAATAACCCTATTTCGTAAGCCCTATCATACCGGAGAAGGGAAAGAAGTGCAGGTATTTGGATTAAAGCCGTAAATCAGCAATTAAATTAGTAGCCCTTATTTAATGGTCAGGTTCAGCGTAACGATATCAGATTGCATGTTATTACTCCGCGAATAATGCCCATATCTAAGTTCCAATGCACCCAAATGCTGCCATCCCAGTATTCCATTGGGGGGCGCGATTCGCAGTCCGGCACCATAAAAATGACTGGTAAAAGTAGACAAGTCGTAGTTGCTGGTATAATACATGTTGGCAGCGGTATGCTGCTGATAGGGAGCAAAATAACGGGTGGCCTGTTGCGAATAAAATCGATAAAAAGGACTTACCGAAAAGAAGGCAGTGGGTTTAATAACCGGCTCTAAGCTGATGGTATGTGCAGTCATCCCCCAGTCATCCTGATAGTAACGATAGTATCCCCGAAGTATAACATGATCACCCGCAAAATAGCTGGCCCGAATAGAAATAGGTAATTTTAAACGGCTATCGGGTAGTTGCTCCAGGTGAACACTATTGTCTGAAAAGTAAACCCGATGGAATGGTAAACTCAGATATCCCTGTTGAAGAATCACATCCGCGAGAATGGATATCTGAAGTTGTGCATTGATAATTTGGCTGTAACTGAATGAACTTCCAAATGTATTTCTGGCAGCCATCGGGTAATCTTCTCCTCTGGGAATAAATGCTCCGGTTCTTAATTCTACCGGATAAATTAGTTTCAGGTTGTCGAGATAGGTAAATAGTTTTATACCAAACTCGCCCATCCGGTTCTTGGTTTTTTTAGCAACATTTACCTGACTACCAAAAGAATAATAGTCGAATTCGCGAGAAGTTGAAGCACCCGCACCCCAGGTAAGCCCCTTTTTTTCATTTTCCATGCTCCAGTTGAGGGAGGGATATACCCGAGTATCGTTATAAGAAGCAGAGGAATTGGCTTTCATATCAATTCTATCGGAAGAGGCAGATGTATAATTATCAATTCCTAATTCAGCATCAAAACTGTGTTTGCGCCACTTTTTATCAACGCGGGTGAGTTTGATGGAAAAACTATTTGAAAAATCGGTCAGTTTCTCCGTACCGATTCCGCCGGTAATGGCAGAATTATTTCCATCCTGACTATAATAACTAGACACAATATTTGCTTCTGCGAAAGTCAATTTCCGTTGGCGGTAAGCGGAGTCGGAACTTGGTTTTGTTTGCGAAAAAACTGCCAATACACCAATATATAGTGCCAGTATACTTAAGGTTATTTTTTTCATCGTTACTTGTTCTTTTCGGTAGAAGATTACATTAATTACATCCGCAACCTCCACCGCTTTTTCCGGCGTTGGCACCGGAAGCTCCTTCGCGGTATGACAAGAAACTCAGTTCAGTTTTTTCTATTTTTCGGTTGCTGAGTACCATTTCACTATCGTTCAGCTTATTCTTTTGATATTCTTTAACAGTAGTGCAACTGGATAGGCAAATAAAAATTAATCCGGCTGTTATCAGTAAGCGTGCCGGGGAAGATAGGCTTGTAAAAAAATTAGTTTGCAGAAAACTATTATGCATGAGTGTTATTTTTTTTGATTCTTGGATAGGGTTGCGGTTATTTCCTGAATAAATTCAGGGGGTGAGGTTTTCGGATATCCCTCCCAGCTTCTTAATACGGTTCCGTTTTCATCAAGTAAAACTGTAAATGGAAAAATTCCTTTCGGATTATAGGAATCTGCCAGTCGGTTATTTTGCTCCTGAATATTTTTGGGTAACTGATGTTTTTTTTCGCGTGGAAAATCGGCATTAACCAAAATAAGTTTTTGGTTGGCCCACTGGGAAAAATCATCTGCATTAAAAATTTCTTTGTGCATTTTTATGCAGGGCGCACACCAGTCTGATCCGGAGAAATTTAGCAAGATAGCTTTATGTTGTTCTCGGGCATTTTTTTGCGCGCGAACCATATCGGGTTCCCATTGAATGGGCATCAGCCAACTGAGTAAGGGTATAACTAGGCAAATGAATCTCATGTTGGGTAAAGTTACTAAATAGAGCCGTTGTAATACTTATTGGCTTCCAAGTTATGTGTCAATAAACTGTTAAGGGATGGCTAAAAAAATTGTATATCCTCGGGGGTAATCTTTATATTTAAAAAAATTACTTCCATGGCCAATTTTCGCCGAACCCTGCAATTGCCTTCCACCATTGCATTGGTAATAGGGGGCATTATAGGGTCGGGCATATTTATGAAGCCTGCCAGTATGATGTCGCAACTGGGTTCGCCGGCATGGTTATTATTGGTATGGGTTTTGGCGGGCCTTATTACGCTTTGTGGCGCATTGTCGAATGCAGAACTAGCTACCTTGTATCCTGAAACCGGAGGACAGTACGTTTTTTTTGATAAAATTTTCGGAAAGCGATTTGCTTTTTTATATGGATGGGCAGCACTGGCAGTTTTTAATACGGGTGGAAATGCTTCAGTTGCCTATGTATGTTCTAATTATGCCGCGTATTTTATACAGCTACCGAATTTTGCTGCTACCACTGAGCAGGCAGCCAGCATCCATATTCCCCTGATTGGAGATATCTATCCGCTGGAAAATTTTGGGGTAAAAAGCGTTACTATTTTGATAATTATTCTTTTCACCTGGATCAATTATTATAGTCTACAATTGGGCGCTACTTTTCAAAGATGGCTTACCTGGATAAAACTGGTAGCCATTGCTGTTTTACTGCTGGGAGTAATGAAATCATCTGTTGGTAATCTTTCGCATTTTTCTCAAGCCCTTCCTTCAAAGCCGGCAGGTTGGGCCATGGTTGCGGCCTGGATGGCTGCATTGTCGGGGGCATTTTGGGGGTATGAAGGTTGGAATAATATCACTTTTGTTTCCGGAGAAATCAAAGATCCGCAGCGCAATATTCCTTTGAGTTTGTTTTTTGGATTATTGATTTGTACGTTGGTATATGTATCGCTGAGTGCAGCTTTTGTTTATATTTTATCTCCCTCTGCCATGGCCGGCTCTTCCTGGGTAGCGTCTGATGCGGCCCGATTGATGGGAGGAGTGATGGGTGCCACCATCATTACAGGAATGGTGGTAGTTAGCACCTTAGGGGCAGCGAATGGAAATATTCTATCCACTGCCCGGGTAACCTATGCTTTAGGTGCTTCCAATCGTTTGTTTTCTTGGGCCGGTGAAATTCATCCCCGTTTTAATACACCGGGAAATGCACTTTGGTTAAATGCAATTTGGACGATAATCCTGATCATTAGTGGGTCATTCGACATGCTTACCGATATGCTGGTTTTTGTAAGCTGGTTTTTCTATGGGATGAGTGCCCTGGGCGTAATCCTTTTACGCATCCGAATGCCTGATGCTGCCCGACCGTATAAAGTGCCCGGTTACCCCTATATTCCGCTGATATTTATTTTGTTTACGGTATGTTTTTTACTGGCCACTCTGGTTACCGATATACAGCAATATCTAACCGGAAAAACCCATCTGGTTAATTCTTTGCTGGGAGTGGCTATCACCCTACTTGGACTGCCGCTTTATTATTGGTCAAATTCAAGAAATTGATGCTTCGATTCGTTGCTAAGCTTTATTTTCGTGCAAACGGATAGAGGAATGGAAGCAGTTATGCTCGAAATACGCACACAATTTGAGGCCCTGAAAGGTGAGCCGGCAGAACGAATTGAAAAAATTCAGCAAAGCGGCAGCGACCGGATATATTTTCGTATTTACCATAAGGGGGGCACTACCATTGCCACTTATAATCAACATCAGAAAGAAACCCAAACCTTTATTTATTTTAGTAAACATTTTAAGCAGGCCGGGTTGTCTGTTCCAGAAATATACTGGCAAAACAGTGCCAACACCCTATATTTTCAGGAAGATTTTGGTCCCGATTCGCTGCTGAGTTGTTTGGAAAAGGAGGGGCATACCGATTACATTTACCGGCTTTTTCAAAAAAGTTTGCAGCAGTTGGCCCGCCTGCAGGTTTTGGGAGATCGGGGCTTAGATTACAATCAGTGTATCACTGCCAAAATCTTTGGCAAGCAGGCCATCATGAGCGACCTATTGTATTTTAAATATTACTTTTTAGATACCCTACAAATACCCTATGATAAGCAGGCCCTATTGGATGATTTTGATGCGCTGAGTAATTATTTAACGCATACCCAGTATAAGTTTTTCATGTTCCGTGATTTTCAAAGTCGGAATATACAGGTGAAAAACGACGAGGTTTTTTTTATTGATTACCAGGGTGGAATGAAAGGGGCACCTCAATATGATGTGGCTTCCTTGCTTTGGCAGGCAAAAGCCGAATTGAGTGAACAATGGAAGGATAGTCTGCTAGAATATTATCAGGATTGTCTCGATCCCCTGCTCGATCAACCAGTTGAAAGAAATACTTTCGTTAGTCAATACAACGGGTATGTGCTCATCCGGTTGTTGCAGGTATTGGGGGCTTATGGGTTCCGGGGACTATTCGAAAGAAAGGCCCATTTTTTATCGAGTATTCCGCTGGCCATGCGTAACCTGCAGTTTTTTACTCTGCATAAGCGAGTGGGTATTATTACCCCCGAGTTTGATCGGTTGCTTCAAATTATCACCACCGCGGAAGCAATTGCCCGGTTCGAGCCAACGAAAGCCCACGCAAAAACACCCTTGCAGGTAGAAATCAATAGCTTCAGTTACAAGCGCGGAATTCCCGAGGACGCTTCGGATAATGGGGGAGGATTTGTTTTTGATATGCGCGGAATACTAAATCCCGGACGCCTAGAAGCCTATAAATACTTAACTGGTAAGGATAAGCCCGTGATGGACTTTCTAGAACAGGGTACCCGGATGAATGAGATGTTGAATAGTGTTTGGGATATTATTGATATAAATGTTGAAACGTACCTGAAAAGAGACTTCGATCACCTGCAAATCAACTTTGGATGTACCGGTGGCCAGCATAGAAGTGTATATGCCGCCGAACAAACGGCCCGGCACTTGAGAAATAAGTACAACCTAAGGGTTAAAGTAAATCACCTCAACGAAAAGAACTGGCAAAAAGGCGATTTGTAAAAAAATCGTATATTGGGTGTTGTTTGCATACAATTAATTCGTCAAGTATGAAAGCCATGTTATTTGCTGCCGGATTGGGTACCAGGTTAAAGCCTTGGACCAATGAGCACCCTAAAGCACTGGCCATAGTTAATGGCAAATCTTTGCTGCAACGCAATATTGAGTATCTACAGGCTGCCGGAATTCGGGAAGTGGTAGTGAATGTGCACCATTTTGCCGATCAAATTATGCAGGCAGTATCCGAAAATCAGGGTTGGGGTTCTACCGTTCACATTTCCGACGAAACTGATGAACTACTCGATACCGGTGGGGGCTTGTTAAAAGCTGCACCTTTTTTTGCAGGAGAGGAATATTTTGTAGCCTTAAATGTTGATATCCTAACCGACCTTAAACTGTCGAAAATGATTCAGCACCACCTAGATATGAATGCCTTGGCTACCCTAGCTGTTACCGACCGGATGAGTAACCGACATTTTCTTTTCGATGAGGAGCAGTCGCTGGTAGGGTGGCGTCAATTAGAACCCTTTAGTGAAAAGATTGTAAAAAGCTCGCAATTTCAGATTCCCAAAGCATTTAGTGGAATACATGTTATCAACTCGAACCTATTGGCAAAGATTCCTCAAAAGGGTAAGTTTTCTATGGTAGATGTGTATTTGTCACTCGCTAATCTGAATTATATTGTCGGGTTCGACCATACGGGTACCCGGTTTTTAGATGTAGGCAAGCCCGGAAGCTTACAAATGGCCAATGATTTCTTCCATTAAGTAATTGGCGCATCCAAGCGGCCTGTAATCACAGTTTATGAACCCAACCCTTTGGCAGGCCCGTATTAGAGACGTGCAATTTGGTAGTGAGGTTATCTGTGTAGAACCCTGCAATCTCTACAGCTGCAGTATCGGCGATAATAGTTTTATAGGGCCGTTCGTAGAAATTCAGCAGGGTGCTATCATT
>CAMBUH010000045.1 GCA_945870985.1 Chitinophaga pinensis | reverse complement strand
AATTCCGTTTGTAGCATTTGCCCTGGTACTTACCGTAAGTATTATTTATGGCAACGATGTAAGTGATTTATATGGATATGCCATTATGATTGCCATTGCTGTAGCTGTATTTTTCTATGGCCAGGAAAAACCGGTTAAAACCTTGTTATTTGTTTCACTTCTCGCAACCTCTTGCATGCTGGTTGGCGTATTCACCAAAGGAATCATATCCGTTTACGCATTTATGGCAGGCGGATTATGTTGTTCGGTTATGTGGCCCTGCATATTCTCACTGGGTGTGGGAGGATTGGGGAAATATACCAGCCAGGGCTCAGCTTTTCTTATAATGATGATTCTAGGTGGGGCGATTGTTCCTCCGTTACAAGGAGCTATTGGGGATATTTCTTCCGTAGGTCTTCATCAGTCGTACCTTCTTGCTGCCGTATGTTTTGCTGTGTTGGCCTTGCTTGCACTGAAATTGCAATCGGTATTAAAGCGTCAGGGGCTCGACTTTGATGCGCAGGTTTCAGGGGGTGGTCATTAATCAACCGGAAAGATTTTTTTATGAGTGCAGATTCAACCTATTCAACCAGCAACCGAAATCTACAGGCTATGGAAGCTTTAGCAATTGGTATTGATATTGGTGGAACCGGAACCAAATTCGGAATCGTTGACCGGTTAGGTAATTTGCTATTTTCCAGTGAGATGTCTACCCGTGGACAGGATCATCTTGACAGTTATATTGATGAATTATACCACAACGTTCAGCCGCTTATTGAACAGGCAGGCGGAATTGGCCGTTTCAGAGGGATAGGTGTGGGTGCCCCGAATGGCAACTATTACAGCGGTACCATTGAATATGCTCCCAACTTACCCTGGAAGGGCATTATTCCGCTATCAAAAATGATAAAGGATAAATTCAAGCTGCCAGTAGTATTAACCAACGACGCCAACGCTGCAGCTCTGGGTGAAATGATGTATGGGGCTGCCAAGGGTATGAACGACTTTATCATGATTACCCTGGGAACCGGTGTGGGCAGTGGAATTGTAGCGAATGGCCAACTTATCTATGGCCATGATGGATTTGCCGGTGAATTAGGTCACACGATTATTATTCCCGAGGGTCGTTACCATCAAGGAACCGGTAAATACGGCTCTCTCGAAAGCTATGCATCTGCAACCGGCGTTGTGCTTACTACATTAGAAGTGCTGGCCGGCAGCAACCAACCGAGTTTGTTGCGCGATATCCCCGAAGACCAACTGGATTCAAAAAAAGTGTACGATGCCGCCATGAAGGGAGATGTGTTGGCAAAAGAAATTTTTGAATTTACCGGAAAAATTCTCGGGATGGCCTTGGCGAATTTTGTGATGTTCTCGAGCCCCGAAGCCATTATATTATTTGGCGGCCTAACCAAATCTGGCGACTTATTATTAAAGCCAGTTCGGGAACATATGGAAAATAACCTGATTCAGATATTTCAGCAAAAAGTAAAAATTCTGGTGAGTCACCTGAAAGAATCAGATGCTGCTATTCTGGGTGCATCAGCACTTGTATGGGATTTAAAAGTGTAGTAAACCCTACTTTTATTTTACCATAAAAACAGCTGGCACCGGGCGTTGTCCTTCTTTGTCGCTGGGTTGGATGGTATTTTTTCCATTTATCAATAAGCAACTGCTGCCCCCTCCATCTAAATTAAGGGCTTCCACACAACCTATTTGTTTAAACATGGCTGCCATTTGTTCTAGGGTAGCCCCTTCTGCTTTTCCGGGAAATCTACCTTCTATCGCGAGTAATATCAATTGTCCGCCAGAAGTATATCCCATTCCGGTTCGGGGATGTTTATCCTTAATGGCATTGCCGGCAAATTTTCTTTCAATATTATTGGCTATCTGAATGGTTCCTTCCTGTAGCAATATCGGTCCGCCTCCAACAGCTGTTTGCATTTTCCATTTCTTGAATTTTCCTTTTTGCAAATAATCGGCTGCTACAGGATTTGGAATGGCATCTTTCCAGCTATTGATGGGCTGCTGGGTAGCCAGGGGGTAACGAAGGGTAGAATCAACATACAACCAGGCAACATCTGCCTTGTGTTGCTTACTGATGCCTATTGCGCTGCCCAGCACATGATAGTACTGACCACTATCCTTCCCTTTGGCAGCCATTGTTTGCACCTGATAGGATAGTAATTGTCCGTCGCTCATTACTACATTTAGGTTGCTATTATGCACGAACTCAAAAAAAGTACAGTTCATTACAATCAGTGGTTGCTGATTCTGCTCATAGTATTGCGTAGGCGTATATCTTTTACCATTCCCTACCCGGCTTGTAAGATCTAGCTTTCGGTCGGAAAGATCTATGCTTACGTAATAAGCTTTATTGGGTTTTCCTTCCGTAACGGTTTGTGTATAGTAAACATGTATGGAAGCAGGAAGGGTTGCAAATGCACTATCTACATTCGTCCATTCCCACTGCCCCTGCACCTGAGACATGAATAGAAGAGCCAGCAACGGGAGTAGTAATTTTTTCATATACGCTAGATTCAGGAAGCGATGGTGGTGCCTGTTTTTTCCATCAGCCAGCCAGATTTGCCCCATCCGGGAATTACGTGTTTTTCACTGTGGTAGGATGATCTTACCAATGGGCCACTTTCTACATAATCTAATCCCAGCTCGTATCCGATTTCTCTCAGTTCGGCAAATTCATCGGGATGCACAAAGCGCTGAACGGGTAGGTGTTTGGCGGTTGGCTGCAAATATTGACCCAGCGTAAGCACATCACAACCCACATCAACCAAGTGTTGGATGCTTTGAATCACTTCTTCTTTTTTTTCCCCCAAACCCAGCATCATGCCGGTTTTGGTTCGCATACCGCCCTGTTTTAGTTGCCGCAACACATCCAAACTGCGATGATATTTTGCCTGAACGCGCACTTGTCGGGTTAATCTTTCAACGGTTTCGAGGTTATGACTCACCACTTCCGGAGCGGCTTGTATGATGCGCTGGATTTGCTCGGCCTTGCCTTGAAAATCTGGTATCAGGGTTTCGAGGGTGGTGTCGGGATTGAGGCCTTTAACAGCTTCTATGGTGTTATACCATATGATAGATCCTCCGTCTTTCAATTCGTCTCTGTCTACACTGGTTATAACGGCATGTTTTACCTTCATCAGATGAATGGCTTCTGCAACACGGCGAGGTTCCTCCCAATCTACCGGATCTGGTCGGCCAGTAGCTACCGAACAAAATCCGCAGCTGCGGGTACAGGTATTTCCTAAAATCATAAAAGTTGCGGTACCGGCACCCCAACATTCCCCCATATTGGGGCAATTTCCGCTTTCGCAAATGGTATGGAGGCGGTGGGTATCAACCAGATTACGAACATGCTTATAGCTCTCTCCCACCGGTAATTTTACGCGAAGCCATCCCGGCTTTTTAATAGCTGTTGGCTTAGTAGAATCTGTAAGGGTCGGCAGGGAGGGTGATTGCATAATTTCTAAACAAGAAAACTGGTTGATAGCTTCCTTATCGGGTACAAAAATACTTACTTTCTCTTACCAAAACAGAGAGAGACATATGCGTTGAAAAAGAATTTTTTCTCAGGCACATCTAATAACATGGGCATTGGCTTGGTATAATAAGAAGCATGCAATCCAACTTCAATGGCAGATAATAGTTCGTTGTAGCGGCCATAATCGAAGCGCAGGGCGGTTTTGGCCTGAAAACCCGGAACAAAATTAACTTCATTCCAGCCTTTGGTTAAGCCTCCCTTTCCAATGATACCACTTGGGTCGAGAAACAAACTTTTATTAGTAGTGGTATAGCGGATTTGTTCTCGCGACCCGGTGGATGGGTTTAGGATTTCTATATAGTAGGGGCGTAATAGTCCAGCCGCAAATGCCCCCCCGTAAATCAATGATACGGCCACTCCATTTTTATTCCCCTTACCGCCTATCAGTCTTTGTTCTCCTAGACCTACGTTCAGGGAATAGAAATTATTAACTTTTCCATAAGTATAACTAGAAACAATCAGCAATCCTCCCGAAGAACTTACGGTTGGGATCCGCTCTTCTTTAGGATGCTTCCGCTCACCAAAGGATACCCACCACAGGCCAGTTTTTGTTATGGTTTTGTACTTACCCTTTTCATAGAAAAAACTCCACCCATCGGTATGAAAATTAAATCCATAGGCATGCTGCTTCTGATAAATTAAGGCACCTTCTTCTTCTTGCTTGATTAGTTGGTTGATTTTCTCTTTTTTCTCCTGCTTCTTTTGGGCCTTCTCTGCAGCCGCTGTCCCTCGGTCTTTTGTTTGCGATAAGAGACTGATGGGCAGTAGGAAAAAAAGGATAGGAAACAACCGCTTCACGTACATTTGTTTAGTTAATTGTAAATTTATAATAAAAAAGCAGCATGACTTCACAAATAATTTATAAATCTGACTTAAGAACCGAGGCAATTCATATACAAAGTGGTACGCAGATAGAAACAGATGCCCCAACTGACAACCAGGGGAAGGGGGAACGTTTTTCCCCTACCGATTTAGTGGTAGTAGCCCTGTGTACCTGTATGGTAACTACCATGGGAATTAAAGCCCAGAGTATGGACCTCGCATTAGACGGCACCCGGGTGGAAGTAACCAAATTTATGGTTTCCGACCCCCGCCGTATTGGCAAAATTATAGCCAATGTGTATTTTCCGGCAGGAATAACCGAAAATCCCCAGCACCGGGATTTACTGGAAAGAACTGCCCGCACCTGTCCAGTTGAGCGCTCGCTGCATCCCGACATTGATGTACAAATGCAGTTTGTTTGGGAGTAATTTTAAGATTGCAGGATTTGTTTACCTACTGCACACTGTAAACATTGCTTTTTTGTACAATACAAGTTGGTTAATTCTGTAAGCGCCTGGGTATCCAGTGCTTGGCGCTTTTCAACCCCAGTATTATCCCACAGGGAGGTAATTCGATTTTGTTCTGAAGGGATATCTGCATATAAAGCAAGCACTTTTACAATCAGTTCCTGATCTCCCTTATAATAGGCATAGGCATACAAAGCCGGCAGAATAGCATTGATTGCCAGGGAATAAATCATTTGATCCCCCAAGGTTTTGGGTTGTGGGTGTGAGGGCCGGTTGATCAAATAGTGCGTGTTCCAAAATTCAGCTGCGGTAACCCGGCATTGTTGTTTCCATTGCTGTAAAGAACCGGTGGATACTAGGGCCGAAAAAAACCGAGGGTGATTGAGTAACAATCCAGCCAATTGTGAAATCCGAATGGTTGGAAAAGAAGCGGGCCGCATTCTTAAAAAAGCTGGGGCCGAGCGAAGGGGAACCAACTGGTATTTGTATTGTAGGTATTGGTATTCTTTTAGCAATTTTCGATGATAACTCGCTGAAGCGGTTACTGGCAGCAGGTTCGCCTGACCCAGCAACAGGGCTTCCCATTCGAAAGCTGAAAGTTGTTTTTTTATTAGGGTGCTAAGCGGAACACTATTAGCTAAGGAGAGAAAATAGTTGCCATTTACTTTGCCTCCCATTTGTTCGAACAGTAATTGCCAGAAAACAACATCCCAATCTCCTCCTGCTTTTGCATGCCATTCAAGTATTCGTGCTGCCTTTCTTTCTAATCGGTTTTTTATCAGCCGCTCTTTCCATGTGTTCCAATTCTGTAAGGTAAGGGCAGGTAAGAATGACCTACAAATAAGGGGTTCTTTTCTATCCATCATCTCTTGATAACGACTTAGTAAAACTTTAGGAATGCGGTTTCCCAACACTAATGTGGGTAATACATTTTCATGTTTATCCAACACCGGCTGATCATCTTCCCAAACCACATGCAGAATTACATTTGCGTATTGTTGATCGTTGGAGTGGCCATGGCGAAACCAATCTGATGACTGATAATGAATTTCCACTTGCCCTCCCCAGGTAGTATTCCCTATCTGAATCAGGGCTTCGGTAAAATCCGGCCCCTGGTGAGCATTCCATTCTCCGGGCTTTATTATTCGCACAAATTCACCCGAAGTAGTGGTCAGTTCGTGTTGCGTAAAGTACTGTTGTTGCCAAATAAATTGCAGTAATTGCTCTTTCATTTCTCTTCATTTTGAAGAGAACAAATTACAGCAAGCAAAACATGAAAAAATACCTGATTTTCGTTTAAAAAGAAATGCTATGCAATGCCTGAATAACGCGACTAACCGGCAAGCCCATTACATTATAAAAATCCCCTTTAATGGATTGAATTCCTACCACACCAATCCACTCCTGAATGGCATAAGCCCCTGCTTTATCGAAGGGTTGATATCGGGTTACATATTGTTCAATCTGCTCGAGGGTGAGGGTATGAAAAGTAACTTCTGTGCAATCTGCAAAAACGATTTCTCCTTTTGAATGGGTCAATATCACCCCGGTAATTACCCGATGTGTTTTACCGGAAAGGTCGGTTAAAATTTGAATAGCTTCTTTGGTATCCCTTGGTTTTCCTATTATCCGATTATCAAGCACCACCACTGTATCAGCTGCTAGTAAGGGGATACCTGCCGGGTTTCGGCTGCTGTTTACCACGCGGGCTTTTTCACGAGCAATGTAAACGGGCACTTCCTCTATGGGTAGGTTGGCGGGATAGGTTTCGGAGGTAGGGATTACCTCCACTGTAAAGTTAACTTCTGCCCACTCGAGCAACTGCCGGCGTCGGGGAGATTGTGAAGCTAAAATAATAGAGGGGAGTGAATGTATCATAGGTATTTAGTGATAGTAATAAAAAAACAGCATCGATAAAATACCGGTAAACATAATCCCTTTTACATAGCGACTGAGCAGATGAAAATCTTGCTGCGTTTGAGCCGCTGTTAATTTGGAAAGTACAATCAATAAAGGAGCTACAATTGCCAGTAAACAGTAAGTAATACTTAGCCACCATCCAAAGGCCAGTACATACAATTGCAGAATCACCAAAGTGCCGGCCAGCACAATTATCCATACCGCCACAAAAACCTTGGAAGCGGGAAGTCCCCAAACAATAGGCATGGTTTTACATCCATATCGAGCATCCCCTACCCTGTCTTCCATATCCTTCAGTACTTCCCTTATCAGTGAAATAATAAAAGCAAATCCGGCATATAACATGGTGAGTCGGAAAAGTCGGATTTCTTTATGATCTGCCGAAATGATGTTATCAACCGACAAGGGGATTTTAGAGAAAAATAAGATAAGAATAACCCAACTGGTTAAAATAGAAATGATTACGTTTCCTATCAGTAGCTGTTTTTTAAAATTGGTAGAATACAACCAGAGTAATAATATACTAAGCAGATTAGCCAAAATCAAATACCAGAATAAGGAGGGAGGGAGCGCTAGCACTGTAAAAAACAAACCCAATAAACTAAATGCCAGGTGCCAGAAAATAGCCCATCGACGACTTACTGCATTATTTACAATTACCCGATCGGGTTTGTTAATCTGATCGATATTCAGGTCGAAATAATCGTTAATAATATAACCAGCTGCAGCAATCAATACTGATGCCAGTATAATAAAACCTAGCTGATAGGTAGAATGTGATCCATAAATAGGCAGGTAAATACAATACTCGTATAATATTTGCGTGATAACGATGAACAGCAAATTTTGCCAGCGAATAAGTTTTAAAAAAGCAAGGATTGTTTTCAACTGATTCGGTTAAGTGGCCAATAGAATATAGGGTAGTTTATTTGGCAGCAATAGTAATATCTTCCGACCAATCGCCGCGGAGTTTTAGTACTTTTTCTATCACATCCCGCACACACCCTTCACCACCCCGATAGGGAGAAATATATTTAGATTGTTCGCGAATTTCAGAAACCGCGTCGGAAGGGCAGCAAGCAACTCCAGCCAATTGTTGTACCAATAAGTCGGGTATATCATCCCCCATGTATAACACAACATTTGCAGGTAAAGCATGTTCCATCATATATGCATGCAACACCGCCGCTTTATCTTTCACCCCCATTCGGATATCGGTTACTCCCAAACTTTGCAAACGAAGCACTACTTCTTCTGATACTGCACCAGAAATGATTACAACACGATATCCCTTTTTAATGGCCAGTTGCAGGGCATAGCCATCACGGATATTCATTTTACGTACCTGGGCACCTCCCGGCATCAGCCATAAATTGCCGTCGGTAAGAACTCCATCTACGTCTAGCACAAAAGTGCTAATATGTTGAAAAAATTCGATGATAATTAATTTTATGGGTGATGAATAACTCATCTTACGATTGATTATCTCTCCACTCGTAAACCCAAGCACTTTGTATCATTTCTAAATGACCTTCAGTACTTTGCTCACGGGTGCCTTTAAAATGGGGAATTTCCAGTACCCAATCTAATAAATCAGTAAAACGAATTCTATAAATACGGCTTTCCGTGAATTCATCCCCAAAACGCTCATAGAGTTTTTGTGCGATGTCTTCATGATCTGACCATTCTATAGGGGGTTCAAATTGACTCATAATAATACTTTTTCAACTTACAGGAATTACTCTCCTAAAAACTGTGATTGATCGGGCAAAGTTATAGCTATCTCTCCACTGCCTGCTTGAAGAATGCACTGGCAGCCCAATCGGGAATTGATGCGAGGATTAACCGCACGGTCTATAAAATCTTCCTCTTTATCCGATAAGGCTTCTAGAAAAGCTTCTCCTTCATTTACGTAGAGGTGGCAGGTACTGCAAGCACAAACGGCTCCGCAATTATGGTGCAGGTTGATGCCATTATCTAAACATACCTCCAATAAGCTTTGATCGGCAACCACCTTATGCAGGGTTACCGGTTCAAGTCCCTTTTCTTCGAAATTGATTCTAATTGTATACATAATTAGTTGCAAAAGTATCTTAATTGCCTAATTAATCAATATTCCCCCTAAAATGTTTGTGAAAATAGAAAGAATGCCTGGGTAGTACACTTCCATAAATAGGTTATCAACAAGTTTACTCCCTAAGGAAAGGGGAAGATTCTAACAATGCTTACCAAGCCTTCTTACACATTCCTTTATATTTGCGCTCATGTTACCAAAAATGAAGGAGCGCATACTTATTGCTTATCATACGCATAAACTGAATATGCTCTCTTTGTTTTCGCCCACCCGGGCAGCCGTTAAAGCCTATCAATTATTTATCACCCCTCCTCCTTTAATAAATCCAATTGAAGCCCCTTCCCTACCAGGGGCCGAGCCATTTCAACTGAAGACCGATGATATGATGGCCCAGGGATATCGTTGGACCCCCCCAACAGGAGGTAAACAAAAGGTACTATTGGTTCATGGGTATAGAAGCCAGGCCTTGAAGTTCGAACATATGGTACCCCCCCTACTCGAAAAGGGATTTACTGTATTGGCTTTTGATGGACCAGCACATGGAAAAACAACGGGAAAACATATTCAGCCATTTAATTATATGAATATGATTTTAGCTATAGAAGCGGTTGAGGGACCGATTTATGCCTTTGTAGGGCATTCGCTTGGAGGCCTTGCCCTAGCCTTAACAATGGAAAAGATAGCTGAAAGAAGTGAGAGGAAATTGATTCTGATAGCACCTGCAACTGAAACGCACCGATCATTTAGTAATTTTTTCTCCATCATCCCCGTAAATCAAAAAGTGCAACAGCGTTTCCAGGAGTATGTGGAGCGATTGTCCGGAAATTCCATCAGTTTCTTGTCCATAGTTAGAATATTACAAAATATAACTATGCCAGTTTTGTGGATTCACGACAAAGGCGATATGGTATGTCCCCTTGAAGACGCACAACCCTTGATAGACAAGCAATTACCATATATAGAGTTTTACTTGACTGAAAATTTGGGCCATAATAAAGTATATAGAAACCCCGAAGTGGTAAGTAGAATTGCCGAGTTTATAAACAACCCAAGTTCCGATATTTTTTGAGATTAGGTTGTTTCACCTAATATTGCATCGCGGAACGAGGTTAGCGAGATTGGAATGGCGAGGGAGTAACAGCGGGGGGAAAAACGAAAAAAGCGTGGGACTAATAATATATGGCTAAGAATTTATTGATTGTAGAGTCGCCAGCCAAGGCTAAAACCATTGAAAAAATTCTGGGTAAGGATTTTGAGGTGAAGAGTTGCTATGGCCATATCAGAGATTTGGAGAAGGATGATATGGGTATCGACCTGAATAACCATTATCAGCCCCGGTATAAAGTGCCCGACGATAAAGAACGAGTAGTAAAAGAGTTACGCCAATTGGCTAAAAAATCTTCGGAGGTATGGCTCGCATCGGATGAGGACCGTGAAGGGGAAAGTATCAGCTGGCATTTGGCCGAAGTACTGGGATTAGATCCGGCCACCACCAAAAGAATCGTTTTTCACGAGATTACGGCTCCCGCGATTAAAAAGGCAGTAGCAAACCCTCGCTTGATTAATATGAATCTGGTAAATGCCCAACAGGCACGCCGGGTATTAGACAGACTGGTGGGTTTTGAATTGAGTCCCGTTTTATGGAGAAAAATTGGAATGCAGCGTAGCTTGAGTGCCGGAAGGGTGCAAAGTGTGGCAGTTCGGTTGATTGTAGACAGAGAGCGGGAGATTAACCAGTTTATTTCGGAAAGCAGTTTTAAAATAGAAGCACAGTTTACTGCAAAGGATATCTACGGCAAGGAAGTAACTTTTATGGCCGAGGGTCCTTCCCGAATGCAGCAGCAAAAAGATGCCAGGGCCTTTTTAGAAAGTTGTAAAGGTGCCAATTATTCGGTAAAGGATATTCAAGTAAAACCGGCAAAAAGATCTCCGGCAGCGCCTTTCACCACTTCTACACTACAACAAGAAGCTTCCCGAAAATTGGGCTATGGGGTAAGTAAAACCATGTTACTTGCACAAAAATTATACGAGAGCGGAAAAATCACTTATATGCGAACCGACAGCATTCAATTAAGTGATACTGCTATGGGTGATATACGAAAAGAGGTTACGGGATATTATGGCGAAGAATACTATCAACCGCGACGCTTTAAAAATAAAAATGAGAGTGCCCAGGAAGCCCACGAAGCTATTCGGCCTACTTATATGAATAATCATACCGTTGCCGATGAAGAACTGCGGCGATTGTATGAATTGATTTGGAAAAGAACCATCGCTTCTCAAATGAGCGAGGCCGAATTCGAAAAAACTACTGCCTCCATTGCCATCAGTACCCGGCCCGACACTTTAACTGCAACCGGTGAGGTGATGAAGTTTGATGGATTTTTAAAAGTATATCTGGAAGGAAAAGATGAAGAAGACGATGAACATACAGCAGGTATGCTACCCCCGCTTACAGTGGGAGCGCTTTTGAACAATAATTTTTTAAAAGCCACCGAAAAGTTTACACGTCCCTCAGCCCGCTACACAGAAGCTTCTCTGGTAAAGAAACTAGAAGAACTGGGTATCGGCCGACCTTCTACGTATGCGCCAACTATTTCTACCATCATCAAAAGAAATTATGTAGAAAAAAGAGATAAGGAAGGCACAGTTAGAACAGCTGCATTATTAAAGTTGCTGCCCAATGGACATATTCAAGAAGAGTTGCTACAAGAAAATACGGGGGCAGAAAAAAATAAACTATTCCCTACAGACTTGGGTATAGTGGTAACTGATTTTTTAAAGCAGCATTTTACCCGGGTAATGGACTTTGGCTTTACGGCTAAAATTGAAGAAGAATTTGATCAGATAGCTGAAGGGAAAATCATTTGGAGTAAAATGATTGATGGCTTTTACAAGCCTTTTCATGATACCATTGAAATTACGCTGGAAACTGCCGAAAGAGCTAAGGGCGAAAGAGAATTGGGGATGGATCCCGAAACCGGAAAGAGAATTGTAGCCCGCATGGGCAGGTATGGCCCCATGGTTCAAATAGGAGAACAACAGGATGAAAATGAAAAACCTCGATTTGCCAAACTGAACCCAACCCAAAGTATTGAAACCATTACGCTGGAAGAGGCGCTGCAACTATTCCGCCTACCCCGCACATTAGGTACCTTTCAAGATCAGGAAGTAGCGGTAAATGTTGGCAGATTTGGGCCCTATATTCGATTAGGCGAACAATTTATCTCTATTCCGAAGGGCATCGACTTACACGAAATGGATTTAGCGGCAGCAGTAGAATTGATCGAAGAAAAAAAGCAGGCAGATGCACCTATAGCCCTTTACGAAGGTTTGCCCGTTACCAAAGGAAAAGGAAGATTCGGGCCTTTTATTAAATGGAACGATTTATTTATAAATGTACCCCGTGCCTATAATTTCGACATACTCAGTGAACAAGACATCAATGAGTTGATCAGCAAAAAGCAGGAAAAAGAATCGAATCGTTTTATTAAGCAATTCCCTTCCGACAAAATTTCTATTGAAAATGGCAGGTGGGGTCCGTTCCTGCGCTTTCAGAAAAAAATGCTGAAACTGCCCCGGAAGGCTGATGGAGAAAAATACCTGCCCGAAGAATTGACCGAACTTACGGTTGAGCAAGCCAAGGCAATGATAGAAGTTCAAATGCCTGGTGCATTCACCAAAAAAGTACGCGCAGCAGCCAAAAAATCGGCTACTCCTAAAAAATCAGCCCCAACAAAAAAAGCGGCACCCAAAAAGAAAGCCGCTCCTAAAAAAGGAACGGCTAAGAAAAAGTAATTGTTTGTTTCAACCAATTATGTAAATCTTCCACACCTAAGTGGTAAGAAGTGTTTAGTCGTACTTACCCATCTGACGCAGGAATCGAACGTGTGCAGACACTGCCTCTCGCATAGTGGGATATTCAAGATACTGCAGTTGATATTCGGAACATACCGCCCGCACAATTTCACTAATAGCGGGATAATGTACGTGAGAGATTTTCGGAAATAAATGGTGTTCAATTTGAAAATTCAAGCCTCCTACGAGCCAGCTGATTACTTTATTTCTGGTAGCAAAATTGGCGGTAGTTTTTATTTGATGGGCAGCAAATTCATCCGGCATCCGATTGGTATCTTCAACAGGTAATGGGAAATGGGTATGTTCTACGGTATGTGCCATTTGAAAAACAATACTCAAAACAAATCCGGCGAACATGGTCATTACAAGAAACCCGATTATCCATTTGGTAAAACCCAATAAGAAAATAGGTAGTGCTACAAATGCAGCTGCATGATAGATTTTAACAAGCCAAAACTCTAGGTGATCGCCCAAAGACATTTTTTTTAAGGGAATATTTCCAATTTTTTGAGAAAAATACTTTTTGTAGTCGGTAGCAAAAAGCCAAACTATATAAAGCATCATATAAAGAAACCAGAAATAAACATGTTGAAACTGATGCAACCAGGTCCGCTTTTGGGTTGGTGCCATCCGTAAAAGAATAGCTACTTCAATATCGGGGTCTACCCCATCAATATTGGTAAATGTATGGTGAATCATATTATGCTTCATATTCCACATGAAGTGATTCGCACCTAGCATACTAATAGAAGAAGCAGCTATGCGGTTTAGCCATTTTTTTTCACTAAAGCTACCATGGCTCCCATCATGCATTACATTAAAACCAATGGCTGCTATAATACCCCCCAATATAAAACACTCTAGAATTGCTAGAACATTTACTGGGGTAAAGAATAAAAGATGGATATACACTATAAAAAAGGATGAAACTAACAGAATGGCTTTGGTAAACAAGCCACTATTTCCGGTAGGATTAATACCTCGTTGATCAAAATATTCCTGCACCCGTTTTTTTAGGTCGGTATGCAATGATTTAGTAACTACTGGGAATTTGGGGAGGTTATAAAGAGACATGGCAAGCTAAATAAGGGGTTAATATACAAAATTAATACATAATACCCTTCCCCGGGTGTTAAATAATAGAGTTTACACTATAAAAGGTGTTTCAGGCTAAACAAAAAGAGTAATTAGTTTATATAATTGAGTACACATTTCCACAAAGGGGTATAAGTAATTACTGTAAAACGCGGAAAAAATGAACAGAAAGATATACTTTTTCATTTCTTATACGTTTATATCCCAGAACAACTAGGCAGAACTATGCAGGCTACCAAGGAATTAGATGCTTTATTTTCACTGATAGACGACCCGGATGGGGACGTTTATCTTACGGTATCCGGTAAGTTGATTGATTATGGCATGCCAATCAAACCGAATTTGGAACATTTATGGGAAAACTCACCCAATGAGGAAGTACAAAGCAGAATCGAATCGATTATTCATAAATTACATCTTTCTGATTTAGAAAAAGAATTTGTAACCTGGGGAAATTCTGCTGAGCAGGATTTATTAATCGGTGCTTTGCTGGTAGCAAAATATGA
>CAMBUH010000044.1 GCA_945870985.1 Chitinophaga pinensis | reverse complement strand
CGATGATGGTTTTGAACTTTATGAAGGAGTTCAAAACCACATCGACTACTACCATCAGAAAATGCATCACACCACATTGCAAAAACCACATGATCTCTACAAAGAATCAATAAAAAATGCTGCCTAATGATAATCTTGACACCAAAAATCTTAACTTAACACCTTACCTTTTTGGTCCTAAAAAAGGGGAGTATTATACTGGAAATCAAACGGTCCAAGGGTATTGTAAGGGGTAAAACGGACAAGGCTGACTCTAGGGATATCGCTCTGTATGCAATGTCTCATCTGCATCAATTGAAGCTATCCAGTCTGCCTGAAAAAGATTTTGTAGAACTCAGACTGCTATTGACTGAGAGGGAAAAAGTTATCAAAGCCATCAATCTTTTCAATATGACCAATGAAAGCAAGAATTTTCTTCCGAATAGCGTTTTGAAAACAACCCTACAGCATAATAAGCGAATGATGACTTTCCTAAAAAAACAGCTAAAGCAGATAGAACAATCCATTGAAAACCTGGTACAGTCAAACCCGGTATTCAAGCAGCAAGATGATTTGCTGCAGAGCATTCCAGGTGTAGGAAAGCAAACCTCTGTATTACTGATTGCTTACACACAAGCATTTACGTTATTTCAAAACCACCGGCAGTTTGCCTGCTATGCAGGTGTTGCTCCTTTTGAGTATTCATCAGGATCCAGCATAAAAGGGCGGACTAAAGTCAGCAACCTTGCAAATAAAAAACTAAAAACGGCCTTAAATATGGCAGCATTATCAGCAAAAAAACATGACACACAACTTAAATTTTACTACGAGAAAAAAGTCTCAGAAGGAAAGAACAAAATGCTCGTTCTCAATGCCGTAAGGTGCAAAATTATCAGTAGGGCTTTTGCGGTCATTAGTCGAAATTCAAAATACGTTAACACCATGAAGGCTGTAGCCTAATTTATTTGTTTTTTAAGATAGAATGCGAGGAATGAATTTCGCTATTGAACCCTTTTCTTTTCTCTCTCCATTTCTCCCTACAAAATCGTACCTTTGCACCCGAAAATGCCGGGATATGCTGAATAAACTAGATGCCATTAAAGCCAGATTTGATCAGGTGGGCATTGCTTTAACCAACCCGGAAATCATCAATAACCAGAAAGAATTCGGGGCATACAGCAAAGAATACCGCTCGCTAGAGAAAATTATGCAGCCCTATGAGGCCTATAAAAAAGTGCTGGCCGATTACGATTTTGCTCGCGAAGCCCAGCAATCTTCCGACGACGATATGAAGGAACTGGCCAAGATGGAACTGCCCGGTCTCGAAGAAAAAAAGGACGAACTGGAGAAACTCCTTACCCAATTACTCATACCCAAAGACCCCCAAGACGATAAAAATGCCATCCTCGAAATCCGTGCCGGAACGGGGGGAGATGAAGCCAGCTTATTTGCCGGCGACCTCTTAGGCATGTACCTGCGCTATTGCTCTAAAAAAGGATGGAAAACCCAGATAGTAAGTGAAAGTGAAGGAACAGTAGGTGGCTACAAAGAGGTTGTGGTAGAAGTTACCGGGGAAGATGTATATGGCACGCTTAAATTTGAGAGTGGCGTACACCGGGTGCAACGGGTGCCCAATACCGAAACCCAAGGGCGGGTGCATACCTCCGCCGCAACAGTTGCCGTTATGCCGGAAGCTGAAGAAGTTGATTTTGAATTGAAAGAAAGCGACGTGAAAATGGAAACCGCCCGAAGTGGGGGTGCGGGCGGACAAAACGTAAATAAAGTAGAAACCAAGGTATTTCTTACCCATATTCCTACCGGCGTAGTAGTGGTTTGCCAAACCGAACGCTCTCAGCTGGGCAACCGGGAAAAAGCCATGAATATGCTGCGCACCAAACTGTACGAAGAGCAGGTACGTAAGCAGGAAGATGAAATTTCTCGCCGCCGGAAAACCCTGGTAAGTACAGGCGACCGGAGTGCAAAAATCAGAACCTATAACTGGCCGCAGGGTCGGGTTACCGATCATAGAATCGGACTCACTTCTTATAACCTAGATGCAGTAGTTAACGGGGAAATTGAAGAGTTTATCGAGGCATTGCAGATGGCAGAAAATGCCGAGAAAATGCTTACGCAGTAAGCCTTAATTCCTTAATTGTTTTTTACTTTTTCCTCTGTTTCTTTAATTGCCAGCTCCCAGTTCCAGGCGGTGCGCATCATTTCTTTAAGGTCGTACCGTATACTCCAACCCAGTTGCTGCACAGCTTTTTCGTTATTGGCATAAATCGCCATCACATCGCCGGGGCGGCGCGCACCCATCGAATAGGCAAGGGAGCGACCGGATACTTCCTCAAACATCCGGATTGCTTCTAGTACAGTAATACCATTGCCGGTTCCTAAATTAAATACTTCGCAGTTTTCAGTATACTTATTCGCCTGGAGGTATTGCAGGGCAAGGGTGTGGGCATGTGCGATATCACACACATGGATATAGTCGCGGATACAACTGCCATCTCTTGTAGGATAATCGTTGCCAAACACCTTCATGGTTGGTAATTTTCCAATAGCCGTTTGTGTGATGGCAGGAACCAGATTCTGGGGTTTTCCCAAAGGAGTTTCCCCAATCAGGGCAGAGGGATGGGCCCCTACCGGATTAAAATACCGCAGTAAAATAGCCGCGCCTCCATTGTTACTGAACATATCCCGCACAATGGTCTCTCCCATTTGCTTGGTAGCTCCATAGGGCGATTCGGCCGGTTGCATGGGGGTGGATTCGGTAACCGGAATGCTGGCGGGATTGCCATATACCGTGCAAGAAGAAGAAAAAACAAAATGGGGAACATCGAATTCCGCCGCACATTTTAGTAGGTTGATTAGCGAAAACAGGTTGTTCTCGTAATAAAGCAGCGGTTCCTCTACCGATTCTCCCACCGCTTTGTAGGCAGCAAAATGTATGATGCCTGCTATCGAATCATTCTCCTGAAAAACTGCCAGGGTTTCATCAAAATTTTTCAGGTCAACCTTATAGTTTTTAACTTTTTTACCGGTGATTTTTTCAATTCCGGCAAGGGCATATTCGGATGAGCGAGATAAATCGTCGATGGAAATCACATCGAATCCGTTCTCCAGTAAATCTACTAAAGTATGTGAGCCAATATATCCGCATCCGCCGGAAACAAGAATGGTAGCCATACACAAGGTTATGGGTGCAATATAATCTGATTCAGCGAATAGCAGAAAATTGAAAAGCGGTTACGCCTAGATAAAAATCTTCAGTATGTAAAAGATGATACATGCAAGCAATGCTGAAATGGGAATGGTTAGTATCCATGCCCAGAGTAGGTTAACGGTTACGCCCCATCTTACGGCACTTAAGCGTTTGGTAGCGCCTACTCCGATGATGGAACCGGTGATGGTATGGGTAGTGGATACCGGTATTTTAAAATGTTCTGTAAGAAAAAGGGTAATAGCACCTGCTGTTTCTGCAGCTACGCCTTCTAATGGGGTTACTTTGGTGATGCGGGTACCCATGGTTTTTACAATTTTCCATCCGCCGCTCATCGTACCCAAACCTATACATAAAAAGCTAACAAAGGGTACCCAGGGATAGGCTTCTACAAACTGATTAAAATCCATATTTACCCCCCGGCCTTTTTCGTAAAATATAGTGGCTGCACCAATAATACCCATCACTTTTTGCGCATCGTTGCCGCCATGCCCAATACTAAAAGCTGCAGAAGAAACTAACTGTAATCTTTTAAACCAGCCTTCGGCTTTGTAGGGATTAGAGCCCTTGCATATATGAACAATTAAAATAGTAATAAAGAAGGCAATCACCATTCCAATCAGCGGGGCAATAAAAATGAACAGGAAAGTGGGGATTACTTTTACATAATTGATAACGTCTACGCCTTCCGCACTAAAACCATGTGCATTGGTAAGCGCAGCGCCCACAAACCCCCCCATCAATGTGTGCGACGAGCTGGAGGGGATGCCAAACCACCAGGTAATCAGGTTCCAGATAATGGCCGCAATAATGCCGGCTAAAATCACATGCAGGGTAATGAATTGGGGATTTACCCATTTGGCAACGGTGTCTCCGATACCGAATTCTTTAAAAACATATTTCGCCATAAAAAAAGCGGCGAAATTAAATAGGGCTGCCCAAACCACTGCCTGAAATGGCGTTAGTACTTTGGTAGAAACAATCGTAGCAATTGCATTGGCCGCATCATGAAATCCGTTGATATAATCAAAAATAAAGGCCAGTACAATAATAATAATCAGGAGAGTAAGCATAAATGGCTTTTTTGGAAAACAGCAACCCTTTCAATTGCCGAAAGGGGCATCAGGCATATTTAATGATGATGGATTCAATCACATTGGCAGCATCTTCACATTTGTCGGTGGCAATTTCCATTACCTGATAGATTTCCCGTTTCTTGATAACCTCTTTAAAATCATTTTCCTGCTGAAACAACATCTCAATACTCATATCGAACACATCATCTGCCTGGTTTTCAATACTATTTACCTTCACCATAGCTTCTGTCATTTCCCGTAAATTTTTCATGTCACGCAGTCCCATTACTGCTTTACGAATTTCTTGTGATCCATGAAGTATCAATTCGGCCATTTTCTGGATACCGGTATCATTGGGGTTAACATTGTAAAAATTGATCTTCTTAGAGGAAGCATAAATGTAATCGCAGATATCGTCTAATGCAGTAGCTAAATAGTGAATATCTTCCCGATCGAATGGGGTGATAAAGTTCCGGCCTAACTCGGTAAAAATCCGGTGGGTATTTTCATCGTTTTTATGTTCCAGATCCTCAATTTGTACCTGAATGGATGCTCGCTTGTTTGGATCTGGCTCACTTACCATTTCCTTCAGCTTAATTGCCATTTCTAGTACTTTGTCTGCAACCGCTTCAAATAATTCGTAAAACACTTTGTTTTTGGGCATAAACAGATTTCCAAAATTGTTGAGGCGCATAAGAGGCAATTTTTTGTAAAAGTAGGGTTAAGTATCGGTGACAGAAAACGAACAGGAAAATTAATGATTGTTTAATATACTATCCGAAATGTATTCATATTAATGATCGTTAGTTTTTTGGCTATCTAAGATAAAACCGATAGTGGTTCCCACTTCTTTCTTGCTTCTTACATGAATGGTTTTGCCGTGGGCTTCAATAATGTGCTTACAGATGGCTAATCCTAATCCGGATCCCCCTTTATCTCGGCTTCTGCCCTGATCGGTTCGATAAAAGCGCTCAAAAATTCGGGGTAGATGCTCTTCCGAAATGCCGATGCCATCATCGCTGAATTCAATCAGCACATGGCCCTCATCCATCAAGTATATGCTGGCTATAATACTGCCATCTTGTTTGCCATACTTAGTGGCATTGTCTAACAAATTAATAATTACCTGTAAAATTTTTTCCTTATCGGCATAAACGGATTCAGGTGATTCGCAACCTTTTTTAATACTGCAGCGGATATTTTTTGTGTTGGTTTTTATAGAAAGTGCTTCAAACGCATCTTTTATCAAATCCTGCACAACAAATGAGGTTGGGTAAAGGGGCTGTTCGCCACTTTCGAGCCGAGAAATTTCGTCTAGGTCTTCGAGCAGATTCACCATTCTTTCTACATTGCGGGAAGTATTTTCGAGGAACCTTTTCCGGGTATCTTCATCGTCCATGGCGCCTTGCAACAGGGTATCTACATATCCCTGAATGGCGAAAATGGGAGTTTTGAATTCGTGGGCTAGGTTTTGTAAAAATTCTTTCCGGTAAACCTCATTGGTTTTCAGCATTTCAATTTCTGCCTTCTTTTGCTTGGCCCATTGTTCAACATCTTCCCGCACTTCATCAATTCCTTTTTGAGGCAGAATGTATTTATAATAGGTTTCTTCTCTTTTCGTTGCCTTGGTTTGATAAATAACTTTGTAAATCAGTTTTATTTTTCGGTAAATAAAAGATTCGAGCACGCGGCGAACCAGCAGGTAACTTCCCATAAAAATCACTATAAATATCAACAACGCCATTTTCCAGCTGGGCAATATCCACCAGCTGCCGAGCCCAATGGGAACAGACAAGGCCAAGGCAGTGAAAGCCGATAACTGTTGGGGAGAAAGGTTGCTGGTAGAAAACATGGGTTCAATATCCTTCAGTAAAGATAAGGGCAAATGGGGTGGATTGGAAAGAGACTACCACTCAAACTTATACCCAACTCCCTTAACGGTAGTGATACAGTCTGTATTTAATTTTTGACGGATTTTTCGGATATGTACATCGATGGTTCGGTCGCCCACAATTACTTCGCTTCCCCAAACCTGCGAAAGTATTTCGTTGCGCAACAACACCCTGCCGGGTTTAGAAGCCAGCAGATATAAAAGCTCGAATTCTTTTTTGGCAAGGGTAACTTCACGGTCGTCTATGATAACTAGGTAGCTGGCGGGGTCTATGGAAAAATTGCCAATCCGTATCCGTTTATTTTCTGCCGGTTCTTGTTTAATGCGGCGAAAAATTGCATTTACCCGGCTGATCAGCACTTTCGGACTTATCGGCTTGGTAACATAATCATCGGCACCTGATTCTAATCCTTTAATCTGAACAGCTTCATCGCTTAATGCGGTAAGAAAAATAATGAGGGTTTGACTGAATTCCGGCTGGGTTCTCAGGATCTGACAAACCTCCACCCCGGTTTTCTTAGGCATCATTATGTCTAAAATGATCAAGTCGGGATGGTGAAGCCGGGCTTTTTCCAGTGCCTCATTGCCATCGGAAGCGGTAAATACTTCATAGCCCTCTTTGCGCAGGTTATAAGAAATGATTTCCAGGATATCCGGCTCATCATCCGCAACGAGGATTTTTTTGGGACTATCTTCCATTCCGGAGTTGGGTTTCGGCAAAACTAATTTTTATAGTCGGCATATCTCACTTTCTCTATTGTTATGTTTTTGTTAAGAGAATTGACTCCCATTCCTAATTAGCGGGTTTTTTTGTAGTAAATTTGCGAATAATATGAGATTTACACGTTTCATAGGGCTAGGTTGGCTAGTGGTTTTTTTTAGTTCGGTGCATGCGCAACCCATTAGCATGCCCCCAATACCACCTATGCGCCTTTTACACCATGAGCAAATTTTGCAAACGGCCCGGCAAATTGAGGCGCTGCATCTTTCTGCAAATAGTGCCTATCATCCGATAAAAGATAGCCTTGCAAACAGAGAACTGAATGCCCAAATGATAGACAGGATTACCTATTACCGGGCATTGATTGAAACGGATAGTAGTTTGCAAAACAATGCCCGCTATGGCTGGTTGCGAAGTTTGAAGGAATTGCTAGAAGGGTACCGGAGTTCGCTTATAACCCGAAAAATTGTTCCCGCTCAATGGCCTTTATTGATAGCATCTTATGGAGATGCCATGCAGGCTACCTGGCAAAACACTTCTTATATGCCTGCTTTTTATTCCATTGAGCCCGAGTCGGGAAAATTACTCTTGCAAAATACTGCCTTAGCTGTAAATCCTGCCCGGGAAGAAGCCCGGGATTGGATATTGTTGCAAGAAGCCAATCGCCATCCCGAAGAAATTCTGCCCTTACTCAGCAAGCAACCCAAATGCCGCTATACCGATAGTTTGCTGGTAGTAGCTGCCTTTCAAAATCAGGAGGCCCTGTATACCTATGCCTCGGTTCCGGATGCGTTGGGCAAGCGAATCCATCAATCTACCCATCCCCTGGTAAAGCTCATTGCCTATCTTACCAAATTACCCACGGGCCGAATGATTTTTCCCTTTATCGATGAAATTTACCATGGCCGGCTTACCATCGATTCCATTGCACCTTTTACACATCAGGATACTACGGGCACTTATTTTAGTATGTTGGTAAGCACCCGCATGCAATATGTAAAAAGAATGCAGCAGGGAGATACCGACATGGCCATGGATGCCTTGTATAAAAAAATTCATCAAAAGTCGGTCGAAGATTATTTGAATGATATCAACGGATTACACGAAATCAGCAATCCTGCCATCCGTTTCCGCAAGATTAGCAGGCTAACTCCGGAAGAGTTGTATTATGTGGCTGTTTCAGGGGAAGAGGAAATGTATACCTCCAGTTTTGTGCAGGGCATTTACCCCCGCATGTTTACATTATGGAGGGGAAAAACTGCCGACTCTCTATTGTCTACCCTCCATTACGATCAGTATCGGAAATTCATTCGGCTTTGTGCTGCTTACAATACTTTGGATGACTGGTTGAAACGAATGGATTCTGCCGCAGCCCGAAAGATGGTGTTGGGATTTGCCGATCATCTGGAAGAAGCACCCCAATTAAGTGAAGCAGTAGATGTGGCTACCACTTATTCCAGTATTTATAATGTTCGAATCAAAGGATGGATGCTCGAAAAAGTGGAGGAGCGTGCCGCACAACTTACCGCATCGGGTTCCAAAAGAGGTGCGGCAATCTATTCAATATTGCAGCGAATATTCTATTCACTGGATACAACCCGGCATACCAAACTGCTCGAGGAACTGGGTATTCGTCCGGTTGACCGATTGCCGGTTGCCAACCTGAAAGATTCTGCCGGCCGCATAATTGTGCAGCAATTTTTTTATGGAGATAAAGGAGGCATGGAAATTTATCAAACCTTTCTCAAAAGGTTTACCAACCCCAATTGGAAAATCGTAAAAAAACCATACTGGACGGAAGTGCAGGCTGTTAAAGGATTGCCGGTAATTATTTATTCCAATCTTCCGTTAGATGAGGTAACCGATTTAGATGAACATGCGCAGGATAGTTTGATTGTTTATTTGCAGTCAAAGGGTTTAGAACCCACCTTGTCTATCCATCGCGGGCACAGTTATAGTTTGCCCTCTACCATAGAAAAATTACCCTACAGCTCGCAATTGGTATTGGTGGGCAGTTGCGGAGGATATCAGCGGCTGCATGATGTGCTGGAGAGTAGTCCGGATGCTGCGATTATCTCGTCTAAGCAAGTGGGTACCGGACAAATCAATCAGTTACTAATTGATGTAATCTGCGAGCAATTGCGGCAAGGTAAGGATATTTACTGGCCAAGTTTATGGAAGAAACTGGAGGGTAATTTTACCGGCAAATCCCGTGAAACGTTTCGGGATTATGTGCCTCCCTATCAAAATTTAGGGGCCTTATTTATTCAGGCCTACCGCCGCGCGCTGGAGCCGGGGGCTGTAATCACTCCCTGATTATTGCAAATGAGGGTTATTTATTTTTTCATAGCCAATGGTAGTTGGCATTCCGTGTCCGGGATAAACAGCAACCGTATCGGGCAATTTCCACAATTTTTCACGGATGCTGTTCAGCAGCACTTCATGGCTTGCGCCTGGTAAATCGGTACGGCCGATACTTTCTCTAAATAACACATCCCCAGCAATTAATAATTGTTGAGCCTCACAGTAGAAACAGATACTTGCGGGAGAGTGCCCGGGTGTTTCGATAACCAGCAGTTCGTCGTTGCCCAGCGCAATTCGATCTCCTTCTTTTAAAAAATGCAAGGGGCCATCGTAATTGGTAAAGGGCAATCCCCAGTTTTCTCCAGATATGGGGGCTTTTTCGAGCATAATTTTTTCGCCGGCATGGATGTGCAGTTCCAGGCCATAGGTTTGATGCACCCACCTGTTTCCGAAAACATGATCGAGGTGGCAATGGGTATTCAGCAGCAAAGTTGGTTGAAGGCCTTGTGATTGGATATAATTATTTAACATTTCCTCCTCAGCACTAAAATAACAACCCGGGTCAATAATAATAGCCTGTAGTTGTTCATTAAACAAAACGTAGGTGTTTTCGCGAATGGGACTAAAAGTAAATACCTTAAGGGTTAACATATTGGTAATTTTGGCTTCTTTTGCTGTTTATTGATTAATTTTAAAATACTAAAGTTCAGATATGCGCTTCAAATGGAGAGATATAGGTTGGTTGGCCATTCTTTTATTACCTGTGATAGCTATGGCGCAGGTAAATGGCGTTGAATTTGGCAAAAATAGGGTACAACATAAGAAGTTCACTTGGAAGTTTTTCCAGTCACCCAATTTCAATACCTATGTGAATCAGGGAGGAGTTGAGTTGGGCAAATTTGCAGCACAAGTAGCGGAAGAAGAGCTACCCGGAATTGAGAGTTTTGTAGAGTATTCATTGCAGCGGCGTGCAAACATTGTGGTTTATAATAATTACAATGATTACAAGAGCAGTAATATAGGGTTGGGTTCCGACTGGCAAAGTGCCGGTGGGGTAACTCGACTGGTTAACAATAAGCTGGTTTTATATTTTGATGGTAATCATGCCAATTTCCGCCGCCAAATTCGAGAGGGTATAGCTAAAATATTAACCGACAACCTGTTGTTTGGAGAAGATATTGGAGAATTTGCTAGCAACCAGGCTTTGCTCGACTTACCCAAATGGCTGATAGACGGCTATGAAGGCTATGCGGGTGAGCCCTGGAGTACATTGCTGGATGATGAATTAAAAAGTGCCTTGTTAAGTGGTAGGTATAATTCTTTTTATCAGTTTGCCTTTGAACAACCCCAGTTAGCAGGGCATGCATTTTGGCGATATATAGCCGAAAAATATCGGAAAGATAATGTTACTTACCTGTTGTATTTGGCCCGCATTTACAAGAATCTTAATAATGCCTGTTTGCGGGTTTGTAAGAAGAAGTTTAAAGAAGTGCTGAAAGATTTTATGCAGTTTGAACAGGAGCGGTATTCAAAAGATATTACCCGTAGACGCAATCAGCCCAAGGGTTCTGTGGTAGTTACAGAAGATATTTCTCGCAAAGATTATTTTCGTTTTCAAGCCAATCCCAATCCCAAAAGTTCTACGTATGCCGTGGTTGAATTTGATAACGGACAATACGCCGTAAAACTGCATGAAAACTTTTACGATGCCCGTACGCTGTTGAAACTTGGATACAAAACCTATCAGGGCGATATCAATCCCAACTATCCCATTTTAGCCTGGGATGGTAAGGGAAGTCGTTTATTGGTAATTTATTGGGAGAAGGGTAAGCTGAACATGTTTGTGTATGATAACATTGCCAAATACAAGCGTTATAAGCAATCCATCAGTGGGGTAGATCAAATACTGGATGCCTCTTTTATGTTAGATGCCAATACATTGGTAATGAGTGCGGTAAAAAATGGCCATACCGATATCTTCACCTATAAAATTGAAGAGAACCGACTCACACAAATTACCGACGATGTGTATGATGATCTTGATCCAGCTTTAGTAGCTTTTCCGAATAAGGTAGGAATTGTATTTTCTTCTAACCGGCCGAGTGGGGGTGCTCGTGGTAGCGATACGGCTCTGCCTAGCCGCTATCCCTTTAATATATTTTTTACGGATGTGCTGAATGATGGAAAGGCCAAGCAGATTACGCAGTTAACCCGGGTTAAGTATGGGTCGGCTCGCTATCCGATGCAGTATAATACCAATCACTTCACTTTTGTTTCGGATGAAAATGGAATTGCTAATCGATGGGCGGGATTTTTTTCTACCCAGCGAAGTGGATTAGATACGCTGATTTATATAGGGGAAGAAGTGCTGCACAATCCTATGCCTAAAGAAATTGATTCTACCCTTCGTGCCTGGCAGCTTCCCAAGCCCGATAGCATTAGTTTTTATCAGGTGTATAACGACTCTACCTATACTTTCCCAATTACCAACTACCAAAGCAATTTATCAGAAACTCGGGTTGCCGGCAATAATGGACAAGTAAGTGAAGTGCGCAGAGAAGGGGATTATAAGTTTTTATATAAGTTGAAAGTAGACGAACAAACCTTGCAAAAGCGGAATGTAGCTACCCGACCAACCGAATATATGAAAAAGGTGGTTGCTGAAAATAAAACACAAACTGGTAAGGCCCAGTTGTATTTGAATAAGCTGCTAGCAGATACCGGAAAAAAAGTTTCCGACTTTTTTCAAAATGAGTTTGCCAATGAAAAGCCCGATACCAGTTCGTTGGTTCTACAACAAAATGTGGAGGCAGAAAAGGTGTCGGCATTAAGTAAATCTAAATTATTTGATTACCGACTCAAGTTCAGTTCCGATTTTGTTCAAAGTGGAATAACCAATGCCATCCTGATAAATCGTTATCAGCCGTATGGGGGCGGTCAAGGGCCTATTCAGTTGAATAATGGTGCTAACCTGAACTTTGCCTTTAAGGTTGGGGTGAGTGATTTGATGGAGGATATGCGCTTTACTGGTGGATTTCGTTTTGGCACGAATCTTTCTGACAAGGATGTGTTGATGTCGTTTCAAAACAACCGGAAGCGGCTCGACTGGGGTGTTACTTATTACAGAAGCAATGTGTCGAATTTTTACAATACTTCGTTTAATACGATGTTGTATACGAACCTGTATCAGTTTAATGTTTCCTATCCATTGGATGAAATAAGAAGCTTACGCGCTACAATTGGGTTAAGAAACGACCGGGGTGTATTGCGGCCTTATGATAATGCATCCGGATTTCCCGATCCCAATGCGCTGGCATTCAGAGATACGGTTTCTAAATTTATAGTGTCCCGATTAGAATATGTGCATGATAACACCATTAATCCTACTCAAAATATCTGGAAGGGGCTACGGTACAAGGTGTTTTTGGATGTGAATATGCCAACTTTTAAATCGGCATTGAATAATGGCAAAGCCACATTGAATTTAGGATTTGATGCCCGTTATTACAAGAAACTATATCGTAACTTCATTTGGGCAGGCCGAGCTGCTGCCGACTTTTCGTGGGGCGAGCAGAAAATTGTGTACTTCCTTGGGGGAACCGATGGATGGTTAGGGCCAAAGTTTAACGAGAATCCGCCAGCCCCCGACCAGAGCTATGCTTTTCAGTCGCTTGCCCTGAATATGCGCGGGTATAATCAGAATGTAGCCAACGGAAATAATGCAATTGTAATTAATAGTGAGTTTCGATTCCCACTTTTCTCAACCTTAATTAATCGACCCATCAATAATGCCTTCCTCCGCAATTTTCAGGTTGTACAATTCGTAGACTTAGGAACTGCTTGGAATGGAAAGTATAATGGAATCACCCGGCCAGGAGAATTTTATTCGAGTCCTAGTACCCCGGTAGCTGTTCGCATAGATGCTGGCGGTTTGGGACCCTTTGCCGGCGGCTATGGATTTGGATTGCGCAGTACTTTGCTGGGCTATTTTTTACGCGTGGATGCCGGCTGGCCTATGAAAGGGGTATTTAAGGGCAAACCTGTTTGGTATTTTTCATTAGGGTTCGACTTTTAATACCCTATGCTATTATTTTTCTTCCGGCAATTTGGGTTCTCTTAGTTGAACGGGCTTGGCTTTTTTCCGCAATCGCATATTCAGCAATTCTACTGAAAAAGAAAAAGCCATGGAAAAATACACATAGTTTTTCAGGTTAAGGCCATGTGCTTTTTCCGGATCCCATCCTTCTACCAGCAATACAAAACCAATCATTACCAGAAAAGATAAAGCCAGCATTTTAAGGGTGGGATGTTTGTGAATGAATGCCGAGATGCGGGCACTGAATAAGAACATTACTATCATAGCTATAACAACAGCCGCAATCATAATCTCTAGTCTTTTTGCAGTACCACCAGCTGTTATAATACTATCGAAGCTAAACACCATATCAATCAATATGATTTGCATCATTGCCTGCGAAAAACCGATTTTGGCTGCGGATTGTCCAGACTGGGCAAGTTCTTCACCCTCCAACTTATGGTGAATTTCTTTTACGGTTTTATAAATTAGAAAAAGCCCTCCTGCCAGCATAATTAAACTGGCGAGGTCGAAAGACTTATTCGCGATGGTAAATACGGGTTTGCCTTTTTGCTGTAGTAGCCAGCTGAGGGCGAATAAGAGGGCGGTTCTTGTGATAATTCCGCCAATCATCCAGTAGGTGCGGGCTTTTTGCTGATACTTTTGGGCCAGCCGGTTCATGATAATGCTTACGAAAATAACATTATCAATACCCAGTACTACTTCCAGTATTACTAAAATGATAAAACTAATAAGGTGTTCGGTGGTAAAAAGTGATTCCATGTTTTATGGCTGCTTTGATGAATGTATCGAATTTCCAATCTGTTGTATTAGGGCGGGTCCCCGGTAAATAAAGCCTGTCCATATCTGAATCAAATCTGCCCCTGCCCGAAGGCGGTCTGCTCCATCTTCTCCACTCATAATGCCTCCGCTAGAGATAATGGGAAGCGATTTCCCTGCCTGCTGCCGCAAAAAGCGCAACACTTCTGTTGCCATTGGGCGAAGTGGTTTTCCGCTCAATCCCCCTATGCCAATAGATTGTAGTTTATTTTTTGATTCTGTTGAAAGATGGTCTCTCCCGATGGTTGTATTGGTAGCCACCAATCCATCCAACGGAACCTGCTGAGCGAGTTCAAGAATATCATTTAATTGTTCGGGGGTTAAATCGGGTGCAATTTTTAGCCATAAAGGTTTGGGTTGCG
>CAMBUH010000043.1 GCA_945870985.1 Chitinophaga pinensis | reverse complement strand
TATTCAATAAATCCAGCACCCCCTCTTTTTGCAAAATAAGATAACCCAAACGGTCATTACTAATGCCGGGTTTTAATTGGTAGCTAAAACAAAGTTCTCCCTCCGAAATGGAAGTTTCAAAATAATGAAACTGAATAGTTGCATATCTTTTTAATGATTCACCAATCTCATACAAGTGGGTAGAAATAATAAACATACAATTTTCATTCTTTCTCAGCCCTTCCATAACGGCAGCACTGCATCGAACGGCATCTTCCTGATTGGTGCCTTTGAATAATTCATCTATAAGAATCAACCACTTTTTGCCCGTATTTATTTTTTCAATGGTGCTTTTGATACGCTGAACTTCATTGTAAAAAAAACTTTCTCCACGAATCAGATTATCGGTGATCTGAATATTACTTAAAATGCCATCCAGTAAACTTATTTTCATTTCACTTGCAGGCACCCCCATGCCTATGTGTGCGAGATAAGCAGAAATCCCCACTGCCTTAATAAAAGTACTCTTCCCTGCCATGTTCGCACCCGTTAGGAAAATAAAATTTTCCGCTTTATTCATCCGCACATCATACGGCACCGGAACCGGCAGCAAAATATGAAACAGCCCCCGTGCTTCAAGTATCGGCTCATCGCTTTCGGTAATAACCGGGAAGCTTAACCCCCATTTTTTACCGGCTATTGCCATACTCATATAAGCATCCATTCTGAAAAAAATATCCATCATTTCGAGCACTGAATTCTTGTATTTATCCCTGATAAAGTTTCCAAAATAAAATACATCCTCTAAGGTCAGGTGCTTTTTATTTGCACTTAGCAGTTGATTAATTTCTTCCCGCTGAAGGAGCTTTTTTATTCGCTCATACCAGGTTTTCAAAAAACCGCTTTCAGCATCTTTTATCAAGAGTAGAATATTCACCATGCCATTTGTAAAATCAATGGCATGCTCTATTGTATATTTAGTAATTGAATAATCGGTTGGTGATGTAATTCTATAATACCATCCACCAATAAAACCTGGATTTTTAGGTAATTTATCAATAGGGGTATCATAAAATTTTTCCAAAACCATCAATGTGCCATTAGAAATACTAACCGGCCATTGATCTATAACTTCTCCTAGTTGCCGGATGGTTTGTTGGGTATTTTCAATAGCAGTTAATGTTCTGAGGGGTTGAGACAAAAGTTCCCGTAAAACCTCTCTGCCAGCATTGGTTTTCGTAAAATTCAAATGGTGGAAAACCGATTGCTCGATATCGGGATGAAAAATCGACAAGTCGGTTTGGGTAGTTTTATCTGCTAGCATAGAGTAACTTATTCCGCCTGTAATATAGCCGATACAACCAATATTTCCTTCACATAACCCAATTATCGGTTGAATTGCAGCCGCATTCCCTTTACAGATTCATCAAACCCGTTTTTTCCATAAACCAACCTGCCATTTACAAAAGTTTGCGTAACCTTCGACACAAAGCGATGGCCTTCAAATGGGCTCCAGCCACACTTATAAAATATATTTGAAGGAGAAACAGTAAACGGATCATTCATATTTACCAAAATCACATCTGCAAAATACCCCTCCCTGATAAAGCCCCGATCCCTAATCTGGAAACAGGTGGCAACTGCATGACTCATTTTTTCAACTACCTTTTCAATACTAATTTTTCCAGCGGCAACATAATCCAGCATCAGAGGCAATCCATGCTGAATCAGGGGTAAGCCTGCATGTGCTTGTTCATAACTGCCAGATTTTTCTTCCCAGGTATGGGGGGCATGATCGGTAGCTATTACATCCAGCCGGTCGTCTAATAAAGCCTCCCATAAGGCTGTTTTGTTTTCAGCGGACTTGATGGCAGGATTACACTTTATCTGATTACCCAATCTTGCATAATCGTCGGCAGTAAAATGCAGGTGATGTACACAAACTTCTGCCGTAATTCTTTTATCTTCCAATGGAAGCATATTGCCAAATAGTTGCAACTCCTTAGCGGAAGTGATGTGTAAAATATGCAGGCGAGTATCGTGCTTTTTAGCCAGTTGAATGGCTTTGAAGGAAGATTCAAAACAAGCCGCAGCATCTCGGATAACAGGATGGTCAGACGGCTCTAATACTGCTTTTCTTTCTTTAAGTGCTGCTAGGTTCGCTTTAATCATTCGCTCCTCTTCACAATGCGTAGCAATCAGCAACTCCGAACCTTCAAAAATTGTTTCCAATACCAAGGGGTCATCTACCAGTAAATTTCCGGTGGAAGATCCCATAAATATTTTTACGCCACAGATATCCTGTTTTCTCTCATTGGTTTTGAGCACTTCCTCCAGATTATTACCCGAAGTACCCATATAAAAAGAGTAATTGGCAAGAGAACTTTCCTTTCCAATTGTATACTTTGCCTCTAATAGTTCGTGCGTAAATGCAGGCGGAACCGTATTAGGCATTTCCATAAAACTGGTAACGCCTCCTACAATGGCTGCCTTCGCTTCCGAATAGATAGTGGCTTTGTGGGTTAATCCCGGCTCTCTAAAATGAACCTGGTCGTCAATTACGCCCGGTAACAGCCACTGATTTACTGCATCTATCTCTGTAATGGCTTCTTTTCTATCTATAATGCCCCCAATTTTTTCTATCCGTCCATTCTGAATCAGTAAGTCGCCTGCTATTTTTTTTCCTTCATTTACAATCAAAGCATTTTTAATCAAATAGCTATTCATCGGGCAAACATTTTATAGGCAAACATACTAATTGAAAAGGGCAATTCAGATATCATTCTGCCATCAGTCCTCAAAATGAATAGAAAACATAATCATACGAGAAAAAATTTTCTCTAAAACATTCGAATATTTTAGTCCCGGATCTGTTTGATGTAAATTTGCAAGTCCATTGCTGATTTTAATTTCCGGTGAAACGGTTACAAAGGGCAAATAAAAATTGAACCCTAATCCCAATTCATACCCATAGTCTGTTCTTTTCAGTTTGATTAGGTCTTCAGAATTTCTTGCAGATGAATTGCTAGATAAATCAATATCGTACTTCAGCCCTACCATCATATAAGTTCTGAAATTTTTAATTCTATCGGAATTGAATTTCAGTTGAAAAGGGAAACTTACAATGGTAGAGGGTAAGGTTTGTTTTTGAAATAGCGCTTCGCCCAATCCCGGCTTTTTTAATGTATACGATATGGCCCTGGAGCCGCCAATAACCAATAGAGGATTGATTCGAAATTGAAAATGATCATTCAAACGGGCAGTAGCCAACAATCCCATGGTTACCCCCCCACTTTTGCCTGGTTCTGCAATCACAATACTGTCTGACTGCAAAAAAAGAGGTGATTTGTTGAATTGCAAATAGGCATTGTTATAGCCTAGGGATAATCCAAAATAGTAAACCAGATCGTCGTGATAAGGACGATAAATCTCCTTCATATATTGGGCCTGAACGGATGAGCCCATTGTGAGGAGTAGAAATGCCGGAATGATTACTTGCTTCCGCAGTAAATAGTACATATTCCGAAACTAAGTTTTTTCAGATGAGGGTTACTAAATCCTGCTTTTTGCATGATTTGTAAAAATTTGTCTCCTTCCGGAAATGCCTGCACACTTTCATTTAAGTACTCATAAGCATTCCGGTTTTTCGAAAACCATTTGCCAACCGCAGGGGTGGCATATCGCATATACAGTTGATAAGATTGCTTGATGCCCCATCCAGAAGGTTTGGAAAACTCTAATACAACCAATTTACCCCCCGGCTTTAACACCCGGTACATCTCTTGTAAACCCTGTAGCAGTCTTTGAAAATTTCTAACACCAAAAGCCACTGTTATAGCATCAAATTCATTGTCTGTAAACCGAAGCTGCTCACTGTCGCCGGTTTCTAAAGTAATGATATCGCTAATCCCTAACTTATTAATTTTTTCCCGGCCCAGTGCTAGCATTCCTTCCGAAATGTCTACCCCTATTATCTGCTTGGGTGCAAGCATTTTATTGGCCATAATCGCCACCTCTGCTGTACCGGTAGCTACATCGAGTATTTTTTGGGGATGCAGTTGCTTTAACTGCGTGAGTGCCTTTTTTCTCCAATAAACATCAATGCCACCACTCAGCAGCTTGTTGAGAAAGTCGTATCGGTGGGCTATATCATCGAACATGCCGGCTACCTGCTCCTTCTTTTCAAGGGGGCTAGACTCGTAGGGCATTACTGTATCATGCGCGAATTTTTCCATACGTTGCGAAGATATTGATTTTAACGGCCTTCCCTTGGCTAGATATCCGTTTTGGTAAATAAAATGGTTAATGTTTCGCAAATTTTCACCCCAAGACACCCGTATATTTTACTTACTATCCGCAGCCCCTGTACTATCTTCGTAGTAATGAAAGCCCGCATTTATAAGTCTACTGGTAGCTGGTATGTTGCCAAAGGATTGGATGGAAAGTTTTATCAGGCCCGTGCCAGGGGTATCTTTAAGATTGATGGCATTACTTCTACCAATCCTATTGCGGTAGGAGATGAAGTAGAGCTGGTAATAGAAGATGTTCAGGAAGAATCTGCCGTAATTGACCATATATATGATAGAACTAATTATGTGGCAAGAGTCTCCCCTCATAATAAACACCAACACCATATTATTGCCAGTAACCTAGATCAAAGTATTTTATTAGCTACGTTGGTATCACCTAAAACCTCCATGGGGTTTATCGACCGCTTTCTGGTTTCTTCCGCTTCCTTTCATATTCCGGCTATACTGGTATTTAACAAATCAGATTTGTATCGAAAAAAAGAAATGGAATTATTGAACCGGTATCGGGAAATTTATGAGGCGGTGGGATATGAAGTGCTATTGATAAGTGTTTTGAACAATACCGGACTGGATAAAATTCGGGAAAGGATTCAGCATAAAACCACCCTCCTGAGCGGACACAGCGGTGTTGGCAAGTCATCCTTTATCAACTCGTTGTTTCCAGATTTTCAATTAGCCACTTCCGAAGTGAGCGAGTGGAGTGGTAAGGGCTTACATACAACAACCTTTGCTGAAATGTTTGATTTGCCTGGCGGCGGAAGTATTATAGATACCCCCGGTTTGCGGGAGTTTGGATTGGTAGATATTTCCCGGCAAGAACTTTCTCATTATTTTCCTGAAATGTTACAACAATTCCATCATTGTCGTTTCAATAATTGTATGCATATCAATGAGGCGGACTGTGGGGTTAAAGCCGGATTAGCTTTCGGCACGGTTTCGGAAGAGCGGTATCTAAGTTATCGTGCTATATTAGATACTATAAGCGATAAGCAATACTGAGCATCCACCCAACAGTATTATTTCAACTTACTTTTTTTTGAGGCGGCTTTAATTGCCTGCTTATCTCCTGCCAATATTCTTTCTGCACCAACATTTCTACCAACTGGGCAGCCGCTTTTTCTTTTACTAAAAATGCCACACGCACTAAGCGTACAACTAACGATAATCAATAGGGCTGAAGCGCGCAATACATTTTTCATATACTAGGGTTTAGTTCCCGATTCATCAATTTCGTCCTGATACCAGCCTGCATAGGTTACATAATTATTCGCTATTCGGTTGATTTCACTACTAATATGTTCCGGAGAAATATCTTTAACCTTTTTAGCAGGAACCCCTGCATAAATAGTACCCGCTTCCACAATAGTTCCTTCTAATACTACCGCTCCGGCAGCAATAATCGAGTTGCTGTGAATTACACATTCGTCCATAACAATCGCACCCATACCAATCAATACATCATCGTGAATGGTACAACCATGTATCATTGCCTGATGCCCTATAGATACATGATTGCCAATATGTGTGGGATGCTTTTGATAGGTACAATGGATAATTGCGCCGTCTTGCACATTTACCCGGTTTCCCATTTTGATATAATGAACATCCCCCCGAATTACCGCATTAAACCAAACACTGCAATCATCCCCCATGGTTACTTCACCCACAATAGTTGCATTGGGCGCAAAGAAACAATTGTTGCCCCAAACAGGTTTTTTGCCAGGTAATGATAAAATGGTAGCCATAACAGCGTTTATTTTCTATGTGAAGATAAATCTATTCGGCTAATTTTGCAGAATGGCCAATTAAATAACTTCCAGCGTATACCGGGGGTATACTTACTATTTTCTATATGAATCTTCGTCAACTTTTTCAACAGCATCTGGCACCTACCTCACCTGCTCCTATGAATATTGAAATGGTGAAGGCATCCGGTATTTATATGTGGGATGCTGATGGCAAAAGATATACCGATTTAATCTCGGGATTTAGTGTGGCCAATATCGGCCATAGTCACCCATCCGTTATTCAAGCAGTTCAGCAGCAGTCGGCGGAGTATATGCATTTGATGGTGTATGGAGAATTGATTCAAACCCCCTCCGTGCAATATGCCAAAGAACTAACCGACACCTTACCCGATTCGCTTAACTGCGTTTACTTTACCAACAGTGGTGCCGAAGCTACCGAAGGAGCCATGAAGCTGGCAAAAAGAGTAACCGGAAGAACCAAGATACTAGCTTTTGATAACGCGTATCATGGAAGTACACAGGGAGCGTTAAGTATTATAGGCGACGAATACTGGCGAAGAGCGTATCGACCCTTACTTCCCGATGTGTTCCATTTTCCTTATGGTTCTGAGGAGGTATTGGCTGCTATTGACAGCTCAACTGCTTGTGTAATTTTGGAAACTGTGCAGGCAGAAAGTGGCATTACAGCCCCCAGCCTGCTCTGGCTTCAGAAAATCAGAAAAAAATGTGACGAGCATTGTGTTTTATTGATATTGGATGAAATACAGGCAGGATTTGGCAGAACCGGTACCTTATGGGCTTTTGAGCAAATGGGTATTGTTCCTGATATCTTGTTACTCGGTAAAGCGTTGGGCGGGGGAATGCCACTAGGCGCTTTTATCTCCTCTCACAGCATGATGCATACCCTCAGTTATCAACCGGTATTAGGCCACATCACCACTTTTGGGGGTCACCCGGTTTCCTGTGCTGCCGGCAGGGCTGCCTTTCAGGTTTTACGAGAAAGTAATTGGATAGAACAGGTAAAAGACAAGGAAGCTTTCCTACTTAAAACCCTACAACATCCCGCCATCCTTTCGGTGCAATCTGCGGGATGCTGGATGTCGTTACAGTTTGCATCGGCACAATTAAATCAGCAAATTATCCATCGTTGTGTTGCTAATGGACTAATAACAGACTGGTTTATTTTTGCGGCAGACCGTTTACGCATTGCACCACCATTATGTATCAGTGATGCAGCACTTCAGGAATCTTGTGAGTTGATAATAAAAAGTATCGAGCAGGTTATAGGGGAGAATCAGTAACTATTTACTGGGCTCCATTCTGCAAAACCGGCTGTAGAGCTTCTCATATTGAGGAATAATATTACTGATGTCGAAAGTGCAAGCCTGTTGAAAGGCTTTTTCTTTCATGCCGGCTAAATAATCGGGATTGCTTAGCAGTTGAATCGCATAGTTGCTCATGGCTTCCGTATCTCCTACCTCTGCCAGAAAGCCAGTTTCACCTGGTATATTAATTTCTGCCAACCCGCCGGCATTGGAGCTGATTACCACTACCCTTGCTGCCATTGCTTCCAGAGCGGCTAATCCAAAACTTTCATACTCCGATGGCAACAGAAAAACATCACTTACCGCCAAAATGTCTTCCATCTGTTCCTGCTTTCCTAAAAACCGAACCTGCTCATCCACGCCTAGCTGTCGGCACAACTCTTCTGCTGCATGCCTTTCCGGTCCATCCCCTACCATCAACAATTTAGAAGGGATAGTTGCCTGTACTTTAGCGAAAACTTTTATCACATCGTCTATCCGTTTTACTTTTCGGAAGTTGGAGGCATGAATCAGAATTTTTTCATTATCCGGAGCAATCACTTGTCTAAAAGCATCCAATGGTTTTTTATCAAACCGCTTTACATCTACAAAATTATAAATTACTTCTATCTCCTTTCGGATATCGAAAAAACGATACGTCTCTTCCCGCAAATTTTGTGAAACTGCAGTGATGGCATCACTTTCATTAATCGAAAAAGTTACTACCGGCTCATAGGTTTTATCTTTTCCTACCAAAGTAATGTCGGTACCATGTAAAGTGGTTATAACCGGCACATTTCTGCCATTCTTTTGCTTCACAATTTGCTTGGCCATATAGGCAGCTGAGGCATGGGGAATGGCATAATGCACATGTAAAAGATCTAAATCGTGATTGATAATTACATCCACCATGGTGCTTGCCAGTGCCAGTTCATAAGGGGGATAGTCGAAAAGCGGATAAGTAGGAACCCGTACTTCGTGATAGAAAATATTGGCATTAAACGCATTTAGCCGAACCGGCTGCTGGTAAGTGATAAAGTGAACTTCGTGTCCTTCATTAGCCAGCGCTTTCCCCAATTCAGTGGCTAAAACACCGCTTCCCCCAAAAGTGGGATAACAAACAATGCCTATTTTCATAATCAGCGGAGATTAAATACTTTTGTTTAGCAACATGAAAGTAACTATAAAAAACGCATAACGCTAAGTGATATTTTAATTAACCATTTGAATCGCCAATTGTTTAACTTTATCCCATGAAAAAAGCAGCCATTATCTTATTCTTACTGCCTATTTTATCTTTTGCTCAGGCAGATGCCGACTCCGTATTTATAAAAAAAATGTCGGATGATATACTCCGAAACGGGAAAGCCCACGACCTACTACGACAACTCACCAAACAGGTGGGTGGCCGATTGGCGGGTTCTCCTCAGTCTGCCCGTGCAGTTAGCTGGGGAAAATTTACCATGGAAATGGTAGCTCCGGATAAGGTATTTTTACAACAATGTATGGTTCCTCATTGGGTAAGGGGGGGTGCCGATTTAGCAACAATTGTGGAAATGGATAAAAATCCATTCCCGAAAAAATTAGATGTGTTGGCATTGGGTAATTCAATTGGTAAGGGTACCGTACAGGCTCCCTTATTAGCCGTTGCTGATTTTGCCGAATTGGAAAAACGTAAAGATAGTGCCGTTGGAAAAATAGTATATTTCAACAAGGGATTCGATCCAACCAATGTAAAGCCCTTTATGTCCTATGGGCAGGTTGGCATATACCGCCGAAACGGACCCAGTCAAGCTGCAAAATATGGAGCAGTGGGTGTTATAATCCGGTCGCTTACCGAGTCGGTTGCGAATGATCCTCATACCGGTGCCATGGCTTATAACGACTCTTTCCCCCGAATTCCTGCCGTTGCACTTGGCCCTCGTGATGCAGATGAAATCTGGAATCTGAGCCGCAAATCATCTTTGGTGGTATCGATGACTACCAACGGAAAATTTTTGCCAGACACCATTGGCCATAATGTGGTAGGAGAACTTACCGGAACGGATTTTCCAGGAGAATTTATTACCGTAGGCGCACACCTCGATAGTTGGGATGTAAATGAAGGCGCTCACGACGATGGAGCTGGCGTTGTGCAAACTATAGAAGTAATGCGTGTTTTAAAAGCCATGGGATATAAGCCCAAACACTCCATTCGATTTGTATTATTTGCCAATGAAGAAAATGGATTACGCGGCGGCACAAAATATGCACTCGAAGCTGAGGCTAAAAAAGAAAAACATATTTTTGCCCTAGAAAGCGATGCAGGCGGGTTTACACCAAGAAGTTTTACTGTGGGCGGATTAAATCCAGCCCAATTAACGAAAATGCAATCTTGGGTGAAATGGTTAACTCCCTATGGTGTAACAGAAATCAGCAATGGAGGGGGCGGTGCAGATATTGGCCCATTAAACCGACTTTTTTCAACCCCCATTTGTGGATTGGAACCAGATCCTCAACGATATTTCGATTATCACCATGCCCGAACCGACGTTTTTGAGAATGTTAACAAGCGCGAATTATTACTGGGTGCCATCAATATGGCGGCGCTTATTTATTTAGTTGATAAATACGGATTATAATATGATAGTAGTAAAAAAGTTTTTAAGGTATTTGCTGGTATTTATTTTGCTTGCGCTGGTTCCCTTCATTTACTGGAGATTTTATTATCCAGTTGCCGACGGAACACAGGCCGGCATGCTGAATGTTTTTCAAAAGAAAGGACTGCTTTTTAAAACCTATGAAGGAAAATTAATTCAGAGCGGGTTCAAGGCTAATATCCAGAGCAACGAATTTTCATTTAGTGTTACCGACCCCCGGTTGGCCGATCAACTTATGAAATTATCTGGAAGAGAATTAAACCTACATTACAAGCAATATTTGGGAAGTTTACCTTGGAGAGGCATGCAGGATAATATTGTAGATAGCATTTACGAAGTAAGGGATCCATCTTGGCAGGAAAATTCTATTAGACCTAAAAACTAACGCAGCACCTATCGAGCCAGTAAAAGGAAGATAGCTGGCCGCTTGTGGTATTGATATGTTGCTTTTTTCCATGCGCCTATCGGTTGGGTAAGGATACTTTCCGCATCACCAGTAATATCCGCCGCAACGCATAAAAGCGTTTGATCTCGGCAGGTATTTATCAAATCTGCAAGCATGGCCTGATTTCGGTAAGGGGTTTCTATAAATAATTGAGTACTATTCTCTTTAAGTGAAATGGTTTCCAATTCCTTTATTTTTTTCTTTCTCTCAACCGAATCAATGGGTAAGTATCCGTGAAAAGTAAAATGTTGGCCGTTCATGCCCGAAGCCATTAATGCCAGCAAAATCGAATTAGGCCCTACTAATGGAATAACCCGGTATCCCTTTTCTTGAGCAATTAGCACCAGCGACTGACCTGGATCCGCAACCCCAGGGCACCCTGCTTCACTAATGATGGCAACCTGTTTTCCTGCATGAAGGGCAGCCAACATTCTTTTTGAAATTGTAGCATCCTTATCATCAATCACCAGCCACTCATATTCATCAATTACCATTTCCTTCCATAATTTTTTAGCAAAGCGGCGGGCAGTTTTTGCATTTTCAACCATAAAAACACTACATTTTTTTATGGTTTCCGTAATGTAGGATGGAATCGTATGTAGCGCAGATTCATCTAAAACGGTGGGTATCAGATAAAGCTGTCCGGGAGTTTTTTGGGTATGCATTGGGTACATTGCTTTAAACTGCTGCAGAATCTTGAAAAGAGTAAAGGCTTAGGGTGGCTGCAACCACTGCATATGAGGGGGCCAGTACCCATCCAACTATTGGAATAATATGGAACATATAAAATACCATTCCATTGCCTATGGCCAAACCTTTGTGGTTGCTGATAAATAATCGACTTTGTGTGGCACTCATCTTTTTTCTTTCGAGTGAATAATCAACCATCGAAAACCCATAATAATAACATTCAATAATAAGCACCAAAAAAGCAGTAAGCCATCCCACTACCGGAATTAAACTTAGCAGCAATATGGATAAAATATAAATAGTTTGCCAAAAACTATTGCGAAGGGAAAGCTGAATGCCTCTTTTGATATCAATTAGCATTTGCCGACTATCAATAGGTTGATTTCGGCCTTCCATAATGGCAGCTGTTTTTTCGCTTAAGTAAGAAAATATGGGAGACCCAATAATCAGGAACAAGTATTTAAATAATGAAAAATAGAGCATTAGAGAAATCAGCCAAACTAACATCGTTCCAAAAGCAAGCAGGAAACTGACCGATCCGTCGTTGAGTTTTTCATTCCATGATTTTAACCCAGTTTTTAGAATAAACCACTCAATAAATTCACTCGAAGTGCTACTGAAATAGGAGAGACTGATGATGAAAAGGATAGTGTATAGAATTCCTGGAATCAGAATCCACTTCCACAACTTATTTTCTCGAATAAACCGATGGGCCTTGAAATAAGATTGGATAGCTATAATGATTTCCTTTAGCACGAGATTCTTTTTTAGTACACATCTAAATTATAAATGGATATAGGTCGGGATATGTTTATTAAAACTTAGGACAATTAATGGGTCGATCTGTAGAAGGCCTCCTTACGTAAATAAGAGAAATTTCTATACCTCCTCTATTAAGCGAAGCAGTTTTGAGTGCAGAAGTATTGAGGTCGTAACTAACTCCAATACGCAAATCGTTGAACTCTAAACCAAGATAAGGAATGTAGGCATCATTTAAACGAAGCCAGCTTCCCGCATAAATACTAACCGGCTTTTCCACTTCTGGATTGGCAATCAACTGAATGGCTCCTCCAAGCATGGTTTCTGAAGCACCACCCTGCGTCATATGTAAAGCACTCATATGTAAAGTGGCATGTGGCGATACTGGAAAGTAACCACCCCCGTGTATGGTTGTTCTAGGACTTAATATATTCTGGCCACCATTAAAATTTTGTTTAGGCCGGTTAATATGATACATACTTACCCCAAAGTAAAAATTATTTTTATCGCTAGTACTGCCATTATACATGAAACCGGCATTGATATCTACATATTTAGAAGCAAGGGTAGCCCCATTAAATGTTTCAGAAGTAATGCCGGTAAATCCATTGGCAGTTAATTGATCTTCAAAATTTAACATGGAGGTATTAATCAGCGTATTGGCATACGAAACCTGAAAACCGGCTCCAATCTGATGATAGCCATCTTCATCAAGTCCTTTGTGGTAAGCTGTTGAAAGTGAAGCAAAATTGAAAGAAACAGCCCCATTTGCACTTTTGTCGTTATATCCCGACATGCCAAATCCCCAGGTATCATTGTTGGGGATTTTATTTTGCAGTATATGAAAATCGGCAGAAAATGCAGTGGTTACGTAGGCGTTATTAATGGTAGGCCATTGATTTCTGTAATTACCTGTAATACGGTAAGTGCCCGAAAATTTTCCGGTTAATGCGGGGTTCAAAGTAAGGGGGGAAGCAAAAAATTGCGAGAAATGCGGATCCTGTGCCTGCGCACTGCCGAAGAGGCAACAGGATAATATGACAATCAGGATTCTGAGCATTTCATAGGGAATATAGGCAAATCTATATAAAAACAAGCATTTACGGCAGTTAAAAGCGTTATAAATAAGCTATTTCCAGCCTTTCGGCCCTGATTTATTGCTGACTTTTTGTTCCAAAAGCCAAATCACCTGCATCCCCCAACCCGGGAACAATATATCCTTTGGCGGTTAGCTCATCATCAATATCTCCACACCAAATGCTGATTTGGTCACCGCAATCCCGCTGAATCATCTCAATCCCTTCGTTGCAGGCAATGGCACACACCACATGAATTGCCTTGGGTTGGCCTTCATTTCGGATAAAATCAATCGTTTTAATAATGGATGCTCCCGTTGCCAGCATGGGGTCACTGATAATTACAATCCTGTTTTCGAGAGAGGGGCAACTCATATACTGCATGCTTATTTCGAAACTTCCATCAGGTTGATGTTTGCGATAGGCTGAAATAAAGGCATTGTCGGCTTTATCAAAATATTGCAGCATTCCTTGATGCATCGGTAAACCGGCCCGTAAAATAGTGGCCAATACTGGCTGTGATTCTAAAACCTTACTTTCGTGAATGCCCAGTGGAGTGCGGGTTTCTTGTAATTTCCAGGGTAATACTTTGCTAATTTCATACGCAGCTACCTGACCAATTCTCTCCAGATTGGCACGAAACCGCATTCTATCTCCCTGTATCTCTACATCCCTTAATTCGGCTATCCAATTGCTAAGCAGTGTATGATGGCTACTAAGATTAACAATCATTATTAATGAGTTTTATAACATCAAAGCTACTTGCAATCCCTTGTTTCCGAAAATAAATATGTTAAACTGCGGGCCTCATTATTCTTTAAGAGGCCGTTGTTAGAAAGGTAAAATCATCTCCATTAAATAATCCCCGATCGCTCAGTTTTATATGCGGAATTACGAGTAAAGCCATAAAACTTAGCGTCATGAACGGGGCAGACAATTGGCTTCCCAAATTCTTTGCCATTTGGTCTATAGCCGTATAGTGTTCAGCAACCCGATATCCATTCTCGGCACTCATCAATCCGCCAATGGGTAAAGCTATAATCATTCCGTTCAAGTGATCCCCATCCTTTACACAGCTAACGCCACCCTGGCTTTGGATAACCAAATTGATGGCGGCAGCAATACTTTCATCATCTACCCCTACGGCAACTATATTATGACTGTCGTGTGCAACCGATGATGCAATGGCCCCTTTTGTAAACCCAAAACCCTTCACAAAAGCTTTAGCAATTGGTGCGGGATGATACCGGTTAACCAACACAATTTTCAACAAATCTTCAGCCGTATTGCCTATCCATTCATTGGCTTGTCTATTTCCCTTACAATAAATGCGGGGTGTTATCAATTGGCCGTCGAGGGCCTGAATTACAGGAATTCTGCCCATCTCGTCTGAAGGATAGGCCGAGAAAGGGATGGGTAAGTCTACTACCGAAACCGGATTTGTGGCAAATACATTTAGGGGGGTAACCTGGCCATTCGTTTCAATCAGCGACACCCCGTTTTCGGCTACCAAACAACCGTTGATATAAGTTGCTAAAACCCGAAAATCCTGTAAGTTGCTTACTAGTATACAATCAGCCGAATCGCCCTCCCTTAACAATCCCACTTCCATCGAATAATGTAAAACAGGATTTATACAAGCCGCCCGCAACACAGCAAACAACGGGAGACCCTTTAGAATGGCCCGGGCACAGAGCGCATTAATATGACTCTCTACCAAACTATCCGGATGTTTATCGTCACTACAAAACATGATATGTTCGGGATAATCGTGTAGCAATTCAATCAGTGCATCAAAATTTTTCGCCGCACTTCCTTCTCTGATTAAAATTTTCATGCCATGCTGCAGTTTATCCAATGCCTCAGCTGCAGTAAAACATTCATGATCGGTACTGATTCCGGCAGCAATGTATTG
>CAMBUH010000042.1 GCA_945870985.1 Chitinophaga pinensis | reverse complement strand
CCTCAAAACTTTAAATTATTGTTATGAGCCAATCATTACAATCCGTGGAACTGTTAAATGGTAATGTACCCGTTAAGGTAGATTTTGTACATACGAAAAAAGCTGCCCTAATCCTGCGTTCCATTAACCACAAATTGCGTCAGCAAATTATTAAGTTGCTGGATGAGAGTCAAAAAATGACCGTTACCGAAATTTATGTAAAACTACGGCTCGAACAGTCGGTAGCTTCCCAGCACCTGGCGATTTTAAGAAGAGCCGGTATTGTTAGCACCACGCGTGACGGAAAGTTCATTTACTACTCTGTAAACTATCAGCGCCTGGCTGAAGTAGTTCGGTTTGTGGAATCCCTTGTAGGCTAATACTTTTTTGTACCTTTGTGGTGAAGCTTAGCTATCAATAAGTTAAGTAATATATTTTTTGTCCACCCCAATTGAACCTATATGTTCGTCCGCCAAATTTATACAGGTTGTCTGAGTGAGTCTGCCTACTTTATAGAAAGTAATGGCGAAGCAGTTGTAATAGATCCGCTAAGAGACATAGAAGCCTATCTGGAATTGGCACGGGAAAGAAAAGCCACCATCCGCTTTATTTTTGAAACACATTTCCATGCCGACTTTGTAAGTGGACATTTAGATTTAGCCGCAGCAACCGGAGCTACGATTGTATATGGCCCACCTCCAGCCACAACCTATCCGGTTCACATCGCTAAAGACGGAGAGGTTTTTACTATCGGAAATATTACGCTTGAAGTATTACATACCCCTGGCCATACGCTGGAAAGTTGTTGCTTTCTATTGAAAGATGAGCAGGGAAAAGATTATGCCGTATTTACCGGAGACACCCTGTTTGTGGGGGATGTAGGCCGCCCTGATCTTGCCCAGAAAGAAAATGAAATAAGCATGGATGATTTGGCAGGTATGTTATACGATAGCTTGCAAAAGAAAATAATACCGCTGGCAGACGAGGTACTTGTTTATCCAGCGCATGGTGCCGGAAGCAGCTGCGGAAAAAATCTGGGGCCCGAATCATTCAGCACCATTGGCGAACAGAAAAAAACCAACTACGCCCTGCAAGCTGCCAACCGCGAAGATTTTATTAAAGCCGTAACCGAAGGTATAACCACTCCACCGCACTATTTTCCGATCAATGTAATGATCAATAAGCATGGATATGAAAGTCTAGATCAGGTATTGGCCACCGGAATGCAAGCCTTATCCGTTACTGCCTTTAAACTGGCTATGGCAGATGAAGCAGTAATTGTATTAGATACCCGCAACTCTTCAGAATTTCCACAGGGTTTTATTCCCGGTTCCATCAGTATCGGGCTAGATGGTCGCTTCGCAGAATGGGCAGGCAGTTTATTGTCTTTTCAAAAACCGATATTACTGGTTACGGAACCGGGAAAGGAAAAAGAAACCATTATTCGGCTTGCCAGAGTAGGATTTGATAAAATGATCGGCCATCTAGATGGAGGATTCTCCGCCTGGCTTAATGCCAATGAACCATTTGATTTGATTGTAGAAGTTGAAGCGGATGAGCTGGCTATGGATATCCCTTTCGATGAGCACTTGCTAATTGCCGATGTAAGAAAAGAAGCCGAATATGCCGGCGGGCACCTTAAAAATGCCATCAATCTGCCACTCGACAACCTAAAAGACCCCGCCGCCATGAGCGATTTGGATGAAACACAAAACATTTATGTTCATTGTGCCGGTGGTTACCGCAGTGTAATAGCCGCCTCCCTCATCAAACGGGAAGGGTTTCATAATGTACGAAATGTAGTGGGAGGATGGAATGCCATCAAAGAAATTTCAGACCGGTTTACTATCGAGAAAGAGCCAGCTGTTTTAAACTAAACCACCATTGTATTTATTGAATCAGCTGCTGACTCGCATCGGCAGCATTGTACTCCCATTTCCATCTCCGGTGGCTCCATAAATAATTAGAAGGATTATTTCGTATAGCCTGTTCCAATTTAGCCACATATAGTTTAGTCAACGCCCCCTCAGGTAATTCCCGAGGATTTTCTGTAATTAGCTCGTAGTGCAAATAATAGTGCCCTCTTTTAGGTTGCTGTACACTGATAAATATTACCACCGTATCATTGGCACGAGCACCTCGCTCAGGCCCAGAAGTAAAAGCTGTTACTTTATTAAAAAATGAAAGCCAATAAGCTTTATCAATTCTTGCCGGATTTTGATCGGCTACCAAACCCAATACATATTTTCCCGTTACATATTCATGAAACCGGTCTTTAAAATCAGCAGCCGGTATAAGAATGGTATTAAATCGTTTCCGCATGGTAAACATGATCCGGTCGAACGAGCGATTGGTGAACGACATATATACGCCTACAAATGGAAATAAGCTTTTTCGGGCAACACCGAGGTTAATCATCTCCCAGTTAAAAAAATGGGCAGTATGTAATTGAACATTTTTTCCCGAATCGATATACTGATTCAGTACTTCGGCATTGGAAGTTACCCGCTTATCAAAGGCTTGGTCGCTCATAGCAATCAGCTGGATGGTTTCCATCATCGTATTCACAAACTGATGATAAAAATCCTTGGCAATTCGAATACGTTCGGCCTGGGTTTTTTCTGGAAAGGCAATTAGCAAATTGCTCAACACTACTTTTTTTCTATACCCAATTACATAGTACACTAATACATAAAATCCATCTCCTATCCAATACAGCAATCGATTAGGCAATAAAGATAAAAAATACAAAAGTCCGTAATAGAAGTAATACATCTACAGGGTTTATGAAGGTAGATTGCAAAGATACAAATTATGCAGCGCCTGATTGCCGTTGCACTACAGAATGATATTTTGAAGTAAAGGGCTTTTCTCTCGATGATCGGTATTGTAATGTAATCCCCGACTTTCTTTTCTAAACTGAGCTCCTTTCACAATCAGGTATCCTGCTGTTAACAAGTTACGCAGCTCGCATAATTGTGGCGACAATTTGGTAGTTCGATAAAGGGCTTCGGTTTCCTCGTATAACAAATCCAGCCGCTTCATGGCCCTTTCTAATCTTTCATCGGTTCGCACAATTCCCACATAATCGCTCATGATTTGCTGCAACTCTTTTTTGCTCTGGGTTATCAGAATCATTTCTCTGGGATCGGTTGTGCCTTTTGCATCCCATTGAGGAATGGCTTCCTGAATAGCTACTTCATTAATTACCGAAGAACTGTGCTCAAATGCTCGGTGCGCAAATACCATTGCTTCTAGCAAACTATTACTGGCAAGGCGATTGGCTCCATGTAAGCCGGTGCTGGCACATTCGCCGCAAGCATACAAATTAACCAATGAGGTACGAGCCCACTCGTCTGTTTTAATACCACCACAACTATAATGCGCTGCCGGCGCCACAGGAATCATTTGCTGCATCACATCTATCCCCAAACTCAAACATTTGGCATGGATGTTGGGAAAATGATGAATAAATTTATCGGCATCCATATGCCGGCAGTCTAAGTATACATGCTCCGTTCCCCACTGCTTCATTTCATTGTCGATAGCGCGGGCTACTATATCGCGGGGAGCCAGATCTTTTCGCTCATCATATCGATGCATAAAAGCCTCTCCGTTTTTATTGCGCAAAATTCCCCCATCACCCCGTACCGCTTCCGTAATTAAAAAAGAAGGTGATACACCCGGCTCAAACAAAGCCGTGGGATGAAATTGAATAAATTCCATATTTTCAATCTTCCCCTTCGCCCTGTATACCATGGCAATGCCGTCGCCCGTAGCAATCTGAGGATTGGTGGTAGTTCGGTATACTTGTCCGCACCCCCCGCTGGCCATCAAAGTTATGCGGGAAACGATTTTCTCCGTTTTTCCCGTATTGAGATTCAACACATACACCCCGTAACAGGTAATGTTGTTGGTAGACTTAGTAACCAGAAATCCCATATGATGCTGGGTAATGATGTCTACCACAAAACAATGATGCAACAATTGAATGTTTTGCAAGCTGGCCATTTCTTGCAACAATGCCCTTTCCATTTCTTGCCCGGTTACATCTTTATGATGTAAAATTCGGTTGGCACTATGGCCCCCTTCTTTGCCCAAACTATAATCACCTTGTTCATTCTTATCAAAATCGGCACCGTAATTGATGATCTCGCGAATTCTTTCAGGCCCCTCATGAACTACTAGATTAACGATTGCAGGATTACACAATCCATCACCGGCAATCAGGGTATCTTCTATGTGTTTCCCGTAGCTGTCGGTATTATCATCCCAAACACCTGCAATTCCTCCCTGTGCATACTTGGTATTGGTTTCGTCGGCCTGCGTTTTGGTAATAACCGTAATGGTTTTTTCGGGAAATCGCTTGGCCGTTTTAATCGCAAAAGTGAGTCCGGCAATTCCCGAACCAATCACCAGAAAATCCGTTGTGGTGGTATTGTGCATGATATCAATCCATCCGAAGCCTATCTGATTCCCCCATTAAACACCAACAGGTTCAATCCAGGCTCCGTTTTCTTTTAATAAGTTAATGAGTTCTTCTACTGCAATATCACTGTCGATATTGCGCTTCATAATATCTTTTCCTTTGTAAAGCGTAATCTTTCCGGGTCCACTACCCACATAGCCAAAATCGGCATCGGCCATTTCTCCGGGTCCATTCACGATGCATCCCATAATGGCAATCTTAACCCCTTTTAAATGATGGGTAACTTTTCTAATACGGGCTGTGGTTTCTTGCAGGTCGAACAAAGTTCTTCCGCAACTGGGGCAACTGATGTATTCTGTTTTTGAAATTCTGGTGCGAGAAGCTTGTAGAATTCCAAAAGCAGTCGCATTCATAAACTGCTCTGCTCCGGCATTGGTAAGATAATTGCGTCCGCTGGTTGTTACCTGTGTTTCCTGCATCTTCCGATAACTATCGGCGGTCATTCCCAGGCAAATACCATCTCCCATTCCATCTAGCAACAATGCGCCACATTCAGTTGCATAATGTATCAAATGCTCATCACTGCTTTCATAATTACTGTCGGTAACCAAAATAACCGGATTCATGATTTTCCGGTTCATCAGTTCCATAAGCATTCTTCTTACGGCTGGCATGGCTTGTTGGGAGCGACTGCTCAAAGCCAGCACAACAGTCGGATCATTTGCTATTTCGTTTAGTCCGGTAAAATCATTTATATCAGTTGCATCACTAAAACAGTCAACCATTACCACATTCATATAACTACTCTTATGGGTGGCCAACAAGTACCCGCTTACGCTGAATAAGGGAACATAGGAAGGATGTTGCTGAACTTGCTCCCAAGCCGCAGGATATACCAAAACCCGCAAAGTGCCGGGAAGCTCAAAAGACAATAGGGTATGTGCCGTAAAAATATAATCCGCTGCCGTATCACTGATATTCCATTTGTCGGTTGCTGCATCATAGGTATATCCCACCTGTTGTAAATCGGAGGGCTGAATAGTTGTTAACTTACTTAGGTCGGCTATTACCACTGGCACTTGCTGATGCCCGATATTGCCCACCGCAAAAGTTTTCCGGCGGCTATACGAAAATGGATCATAGGGAATGCGCTCAACCGGGGGTATATAGGCAGCAGGAGTTGTGGTATGCGTGTATCTTTTTACCAGATCTTTACAAACAGGAATTTCAAATTCGGGATCTTCTGTGAGACTCACCCGAATAGTATCTCCAATGCCATCTTCGAGTAAGGTACCAATACCGGCAGCACTTTTTATTCTTCCATCTTCACCATCACCCGCTTCTGTTACCCCCAGATGCAGGGGATAGCATTCGCCAAAAGAGGCTTGCATTTGCTGAATCAATAAGCGATAAGCCTGCACCATTACCTGCGGATTACTGGATTTCATGCTGAGAATAATCTGATGATAATTTTCATCACGGGCAATTCGTAAAAACTCCATCGCACTTTCTACCATTCCCATTGCCGTATCTCCATATCGGCTCATGATCCGATCGCTCAGTGAACCATGATTGGTGCCAATACGCATAGCTGTACCATATTCTTTACAAATTTTTACCAAGGGGGTAAATCGCTCGCGGATGCGTTCTATTTCTTCTAGGTATTCGGCGTCGGTGTAATCAATTTGTTCAAATTTTTTCTTGTCTACATAATTGCCTGGGTTCACGCGCACTTTTTCAACAATGCGGGCAGCAATTTCCGCCGCATTAGGTGTAAAATGAATATCGGCCACCAAAGGAGTGGTATAGCCGCGCTTATGAAGTTCGTTTTTTATATGGAGCAGATTTTCTGCTTCTTTTTTACTGGGTGCAGTAATGCGCACCAGCTCTGCGCCCGCTTCAATACAACGAATCGTTTGCTCAACGGTAGCAAGGGTGTTGAGGGTATCGGTGGTGGTCATGGTTTGTACCCTTACCGGATGGCCATTACCCAGCAGCAGGCCTCCGATAGAAACCTCCCTGGTTATTAGCCGGCTTACCTGGGTTGCGCTATTACAATAGAGTTGCATATCAGCGATTGATTTTTGTTAAACATTCCCAACGTGCTTTAGTTCTGTTGTGGCGGGTATTTATATTACCTTTTCCCCATCAAAAATCCCTGTTGCAGGAGCATTTTTTTCAACAAATCTATTGGCGCGGTGGTAGCGGCGGGAGTGCCGGCTGCCCGGGAAGTATTGACTACGAAAAAATAAGGATGCTTGTTTTCTTCCACCCATCCAACCAGCCAATCCATTTCACCCCCTCCGGCTAGAAGCGTTCGGGAACTATGATATGCAAGTTGGTAGCCCGCATTGCTTTCCTTGATTAATAACTTTTTCACTATTTCCTGACTCCTTTTCTGAAAAGGGAGCTGGTTGAAATACAATCTTTTAATTAATCCGAGTTGTTCATCGGGGGAAATAGTAAAACCAGCTTGCTGCCAGCAATCTTCTACCCGCCCTACTATTTTCTTAGACCCATATTGAAGGGTATCTAGAGCAGCCTGTAATCGGATAATTCCAATGGAGTGGGCAACCGTAGTATAAAATTCCCCAACCGAAAATTGCAAGGCACTATCGGCAGCAACGCCGCGGTTATTGGCAGTATCCGTTATTACAACCCCTTTTTCATTAGCTATAACGCCGGTTTCTAACCCAACCAGCTGAAGAATGGGCTCAAATGAGTGATAGGGGGTAAAGGCCGAGTCGCGGTATCGCTTAACATTACACAGCGTAAAAGTACCTGGGCCATTATGAAACATGCCATAAGTACCGACTACTCCCGCACTATCAAAATAAGCTTCCAGCGAATTGTCTATGGTTACATTATTGGGAGAGCACGCTTGCATGCCCACTACCAGAGCAATCAGCCATACAGGTAAAATTAACCGACCAAAAGAAATCTTCATGCGCATTCCGCTAAGTTTTGCGCAAAGGTACAGGCTAAAAAAGGAATTGCCGCATTCTGGGTTAGCTATTGTATTACTCCCAGTTGGCTGCCCACTTTTTTAAAGGCGGCAATGGTGGTATCTAACTGCTCACGGGTATGTGCCGCACTTATTTGTACCCGAATTCTGGCCTGCCCCTTGGCAACTACCGGAAAAAAGAAACCAATCACATATACCCCTTCCTCTAAAAGCGCGGCTGCAAATTTTTGAGAAAGAACTGCATCGTATAACATTATAGGTACAATTGGGTGATCGCCGGGCTTAATATCAAAACCGGCTCCCGTCATCTGCTCCCTGAAAAATTGGGTATTGGCTTCCAGTGAATCGCGCAACTCGGTGGTTTCCGTTAACATATCCAGTACGGCAATAGAACCTCCCACAATACTGGGTGCCAGGGTATTGGAAAACAAATAGGGCCTACTTCGCTGACGCAACATTTCGATGATCGCCTTGCGGCCCGAAGTAAATCCGCCACTGGCGCCGCCGAGGGCTTTCCCCAGGGTACCCGTAATAATATCTACCCGCCCCATCACATTTCTGTATTCATGGGTTCCTCTTCCGGTTTTACCAATAAATCCCGAAGAATGACATTCATCCGTCATCACAATCGCATCATACTTATCGGCGAGGTCGCAAATTTTATCAAGTTGTGCAATGGTACCATCCATGCTAAACGTACCGTCGGTAACAATAACCCGACTTCTGCAACCGGCTGCTTCCTGCAATTTCAGTTCCAAATCGGCCATATTATTATGCTCGTAACGGAAGCGCTGTGCTTTACACAGTCTTACCCCATCAATAATAGAAGCATGATTCAAGGCATCGCTGATAATGGCGTCCTGCTCTTGAAATAAGGGTTCAAAAACACCTCCGTTTGCATCAAAAGCTGCTGCATACAATATCGTGTCATCCGTTCCTAAAAATCGGGAAAGCTTTTCTTCCAGTTCCTTGTGTATATCCTGGGTTCCGCAAATAAAACGCACACTACTCATACCATAGCCCCTGGTATCAATTGCCCGATGGGCCGCTTCAATAACCCGGGGATGAGACGATAAGCCTAAATAGTTATTGGCACAAAAATTCAGCACTTTTTTTCCATTCACCAAAATCTCAGCACCTTGCTCACTGGCAATGATGCGCTCCTGCTTGAATAATCCGGCACTGCGAATTTCATCCAGTTCCTTTTCAATGCGATTTACAAACGACTCATTCATACCACTATACTTTTACTATCAAAGGAGAAATATTACTGCAAGTTGCTTACTATTTTTCTACTCCCAATAATTCTACTTCAAAAATCAAGGTTGCTCCCGGCCCAATTTGTCCACCCGTGCCGCCATCTCCATAGGCAAGGTCGGATGGGATAAAGAATTTCCATTTGCTACCCACGGTCATCAGTTGTAATCCTTCCTGCCAGCCACGAATAACACCGTTCAGCGGAAAAGTAATGGGCTCTTTTCTGTCTACCGAACTGTCGAAGATTTCTCCATTGATAAGGGTTCCGTGGTAGTGACAACGAATTTTACTTTCCAATGTAGGCTTGGTAGAATCGGCACCTGCCCGAAGTACTTCATATTGTAAGCCACTGGGAGTGGTTACCACGCCAGGTCTTTTACCATTGGCAGCTAAAAAAGCCAGCCCTTCTTTTTTGGTAGAAAGGGATTTTTCAGCATTCTTTTTTGCCTGATATTGACCCAAACACATATTGATTGCTTCATCATTCATTATGGGTTTGGCACCATTTTTAATATCGGTAAATGCCTTTTGCACCATCGCAAAATTGAGATCATCAAAACCCTGGGTTTTTAAGCTTTGGGCAATTTTTACCCCTAGCGAATAGCTAACACTATCCGACATGGTTTTAAGGGTACTAACCGGTTGAGCCGGCTTTACAGTAGGAACTTTAGCAACAGTAGTGGCAGGCTTTTTTGCCTGACTCATAACAGATTGTACCCCTACAAACAGACATACAACCAACAGCATTTTTTTCATGCACAAGATTTTTAAAAGTCAAAGAAACAACATTTGTGAGAAATAGAAAGAGTTTTGTGTTAATCGGCTAACAGGGAGGCGATTGCCTGTTGAACCCGGGCAAACTGAAACCCTGCTACCGCCTCCTGCATCCCGGAGGTTATTTGCGGGTTACAAAGATTGCCAATTGACCCTTCATGGGTATGATGAATCTCGGTTTGATAACTGAAAGTGCCTGCTTCAATAGATTTGCCTACTTGCACATATGCATCCCGAAAAGGAACCCCCTGTAACACCAATTTATTTACTTCCTCCACACTAAACAGATAGGCAAATTTTTCATCCGTTAAGATATTTTCGCGAACTGTAATCTGTGAAATCATCAGATGCATCATTTCTAAACAATCCTTTAGGGTTTGAAAAGCAGGGAACATATGCTCCTTCAATATCTGCAAATCCCGATGATATCCCGAAGGTAGGTTGGTGGTTACCATTAATATTTCATTGGGCAGTGCGCGAAGTTGATTGCATTTTGCACGAATCAGTTCAAAAACATCGGGGTTTTTTTTATGCGGCATGATGCTCGATCCGGTAGTTAATTCCGCAGGAAAGCTGATGAAATTAAAATGCTGATTCAAATATAAGCAGGCATCCATACTCATTTTAGCCAGGGTATCTGCCAAGTTTGCCATTGCGGCTGCGGTAATGCGCTCTGCCTTGCCCCGCCCCATCTGCGCATACACTACATTATAATTTAATGCTTCAAATCCCAATAGTTCCGTGGTGAGGGTGCGGTTAATCGGGAAGGAAGAACCATATCCCGCAGCAGAACCCAGTGGGTTTTTATTTACCACCCGATAGGCCGATTGCAGGGTGATTACATCATCTACCATACTTTCTGCGTAGGCACCCATCCAAAGCCCAAAAGAAGAGGGCATGGCCAACTGTAAATGAGTATATCCGGGAAGTAAGTGATGTTTAAACCGTTCACTTTGCTCAATTAATAAACTAAAGAAAGGCTGCACCGCCTCTACCAGCGATTCGATTTCATGTCGCATATACAGTTTAATATCAACCAGCACCTGATCGTTTCGGCTACGCGCCGCATGAATTTTTTTTCCGGTATCTCCTAATTTTTCGGTGAGCAATGCCTCAATGTACGAATGGATATCTTCTGCCTGGGGAGGAATGGATATTCCATGCGTAATCGATTGATTGTACAAGGCTTGGAGCTCTTTTACTAACTGATCACACTCTGAGTGTGTTAGTAATTTTACTGCTGCTAACATCTTACAATGTGCCAGTGACCCCAATATATCATAGGGAGCGAGCAGCTGATCCATTTCGCGGTCATGCCCTACTGTAAACCGTTCTATAGCATCGGCTGTTTGGGTTACTCCCTTGCTCCATAGTTTCATAACACCAAATTTAGTAGTTCTTTATACAGCCGAATCCCTTCTTCCAGTTCGTGTACATAAATAAATTCATCAGCAGAGTGACTTCTTGCAGAATCGCCGGGCCCCATTTTCAAAGTAGGGAAAGGCATTAAAGCTTTATCAGAAGTAGTAGGTGAACCATAGGGGCTGCGATGCATTGCCAATCCGGCTTTTACCAGGGGATGATCGAGTAGAATAGACGATGACCGCATCCTTAAAGAACGGGGTTGTACCTTGCCCTGAACATGCTTTTCGATTACTGCAAGCACTTCTTCAAATGTATAACACTCGTTTACCCGAACATCTACCACAAAATTACAAACCGGAGGAACCACATTATGCGCTTTATTTTCAGTTTCAATAACGGTAACCGACATTTTAACCGGACCTAACAAATCAGATTGTTTCTCAAATCGATAGTTCCTAAACCATTCGATATCCGGTAAGGCTTTATACAAAGCATTTTCTCCTTCTTCTCTGGCAGCATGGCCTGCGATACCGGGAACGGTTACATCCAGCACCAATAAGCCCCGCTCTGCTATGGCAAGATTCAATAATGTAGGTTCGCCCACTATTCCGCAGTCGATGTGAGGTAATAGTGGAAGCAACGCCTCTATTCCTTGCGCCCCCGAAATTTCTTCTTCGGCTGTTGCCGCAAAAACTAGGTTATAGGATAGGTTGGGTTGCGTATAAAAATGTAGAAAGGTAAATAATAGCGCTACCAATGCGCCACCTGCATCATTACTGCCTAAGCCAAACAATTTTCCCTCTTCAATTGCCCCGTCAAATGGTGCACGGGTATAGGCTTTATTGGGCTTAACGGTGTCGTGATGAGAATTCAGCAAGAGGGTTGGAAGGCCGGGTGTAAAATGTTGGTTTACGGCCCACACATTATTCAGGTGCTTGTTGGTTTTAATTCCCCTTTCTTGTAAAAAATTTTCTAATAGTTGGGCTGTTTCTCCTTCCTGCCTGCTAAAGGAAGGAATACGAATGAGCGATTGCAATAACTGAACTGCCTCGGCTGATACTGTATTTGGGCTATTGTTATTCATAGGTTAAGGTTGTGCCAGAAAGCCCCTGCATCAAATCCGATAACTGCAGGGCGTTACCTATCATTATTTTTTGTGCTCCCCCTGCAAGGGTAGCAAAAGCATTCTCTAATTTAGGAATCATCCCGTCTGCAATGATTTTTTTCTGTAATAATTGCTGATACATAGCAAAATGAATGTGTGGAATAACCGAATCGGCATCTTGCAGGTCGCTTAGTACGCCACTTCTCTCAAAAGCATACACCAATTGAACCGAAAAATTTACGCTAAGCGCCGTTGCCAGGGAAGCGGCAATGGTATCTGCATTCGTGTTTAGTAATTGTCCGCTCTTATCCGCCGTAATTGGGGCAATTACCGGTGTTACTCCTTGTAAAAGTAAGCTCGACAATAATGGTTCATTTACCGAATCGATATCCCCTACCCATCCAAAATCAATCGCAGGATGCTGTCGCTTATGCGCGGAAATTAAAGATCCATCAGCCCCACACAATCCGATACTCAAACAACCCTGTGCATTGAGGAAAGCCACCAGATTTTTGTTGATAAATCCGGCATATACCATGGTTACTATCCGCAAAGTTTCGCTATCAGTAATGCGCCTGCCCTCCACCATTTGCTGCTGAATACCCATTTTTTCTGCCAAAGTAGTGGCCAGTTTGCCCCCTCCGTGTACCAAAATTTTTTTGCCGGGCAATTGAACAAACTGCTCGAGAAACAGGGCAAGTTGTGATTCATTGTCTAGAATCTGCCCCCCAATTTTTATTATGGTAACCGCTTCCTGCATACTTATTATTGCTGCTTGAGTATTTCAGCCAATACTGCCTGTGCTGCCCATACCCGATTGCCGGCCTGCTGGGTAACCAGACTATGGGTTCCATCTAATACCTCATCACTCAATTCTATATTTCTTCTAACTGGCAAACAATGCATAACACCTGCATTTCGGGTAATACTAAGTTTTTTTTCTGTTAACATCCAACCTGGATCATTTTCATACATTTTTCCATAATCGGTATAGGTACTCCAGTTTTTTACATACACAAAATCCGCATCCCGTAAGGCATCCTCCTGGGTATGGGTAATGGTTGCCCCTTGGGTGAAACGGGTATCAAGTTCATAATCTTCGGGATGGGTAATCACAAACTCCGCCTTGCCCCAGGCATTTACCCACTGCGCAAAACTGTTGGCTACACATTGAGGTAGGGGCTTGATATGAGGTGCCCAGGTTAATACCACTTTAGGTTTTCGGGTGGCGGGCCATGCCTGCTGCTGCATGGTTTCGGTTATAGTAATCAAATCGGCAAATGATTGCAGGGGATGTAAAGTGGCGCTTTCTAAACTTATCACCGGCACACTGGCATATTTTACAAACTGACGAATAAACATTTCACTGTAATCGTCTTCCCTATTCATCAATGAAGGAAAGGTTCGGATGCAGAGGATATCGAAGTATTGTCCTAACACAGGCCCTGCATCTTTAATATGCTCAACGGTTGATCCGCTCATGATCGCCCCTTCTTCAAATTCAAGTGCCCAACCTTCTTTATCTACATTAAATACAATCGCTTCCATGCCCAAATTACGGGCAGCAATTTGTGTGCTGAGGCGTGTTCGTAAGCTTGGATTTAAGAATAACAATCCAATTCTTTTTCCTGCACCCAATTGCTGATTAAGCAAGGGCTGATTTTTATATACTAATGCCTGCTGAATCAGTGCCGGGATATCGGATACGTCATCTACGGAAATAAAATTATGCATTGCCATTGAACAGTAGGTTAGGATGTAGTGATAGAATGTGTTTGTATTGCTTGTTGCAGCGCCTGTAAAAAATCGTCGGCCTGCGCTTGCGAAAGCGAGAGGGCGGGTAGCAAACGAATTACCGAGGGCTTGGCTTCTCCGGTAAAAATATGATACTCGCTCAGCAATCTGTTTTTAATTGCTCCCAATTCAGGAGGCATATCAAACCCAAGCATTAATCCCTTACCTCTAACATTATTCAGCTGGGGAATTTTTCGCAATTGTTCCATAAGGTAATTGCCCAGTTCAAGGGCATGGGGTATTAGGGATTCACTTTCCATCACTTCTAAAACCCCTAGTGCAGCTGCACAAGCAAGTGGGTTGCCGCCAAAAGTGGTACCCAGCATTCCATGTTTGGCACGGATATGCGGAGCAATCAGTAATCCGCCAACTGGAAATCCATTACCCATTCCCTTGGCCATGGTATAAATATCAGCATCAATTTCGGCATAATCGTGCGCGAAAAACCGGCCACTTCTTCCATAACCACACTGAACACTATCTGCAATCATCACAGCGCCATACTGATCGCAATAACGGCGTATCAATTGTAAAAATTCATTATTAGCTACGCGAATTCCGCCTACACCCTGAATCCCTTCTATAATTACGGATGAAATAGCATCCCCGTTTTGTTGAAAACAATCTGCCAAAGCCTGGGCATCATTCAAGGGAAGAAAAATTACCGCATCGGTTTCGTTTACCGGTGCAATGATGGAAGGATTGTCGGTTGCCGCCACTGCCAAAGAAGTTCGGCCATGAAATGATTTATGAAATGCGATGATTTTTTTACGCCCATTATGAAAAGATGCCAACTTCAGCGCATTCTCATTGGCTTCTGCTCCACTATTGCAAAGGAATACCTGATAATTGCCTTTGCCACTCAACCGCGTTAGTTTATCGGCCAGTTCTTCCTGAATGGGCAGATGAACCGAATTAGAATAAAAGGCCATTGTTTCTAACTGGTGTTCGATTCTTTTTACCCAATGGGGATGTGTATGGCCGATGCTAATTACAGCATGGCCACCATACATGTCTAGGTACCGAACCCCTGCATCATTCCAAACATACGATCCGGATGCTTTGGTGATGGTTACTGGCTGAAGTGGATATACATCAAATAATTTCATGCGTTCGAGTTACAAAATTTAAAATGCAGCTGCCTTCAAGTGCAGACCCAGGGTTTCATCTAATCCCAACAACAGATTCATATTCTGCAAAGCTTGGCCAGAAGCTCCCTTTAATAAATTATCAATCGCCGTATGCACAGCCATTTTGTTTCCTTGCTTTTCTATCTGCACCAAGCATTTATTGGTATTCACTACCTGCTTCAAATGTATCGGTTGTTCACTGAA
>CAMBUH010000041.1 GCA_945870985.1 Chitinophaga pinensis | reverse complement strand
TAACTGCATGCAACAGGCGATTAGGAGAAATAAAAATGATTTTTGCAAAAAAGACATGTTTTCAAAAATGGTAAGAAACACTAAGATGCGATGAATTTACTTACGTTTGAGATTTTTCGGTATCTCAAACGAATATTTTAACGGTTCATTTAAAGTATACTCTTTGAAGTCTAAGTAAATATCTAGCTTGGATTTTTCTGAAACCGTTATTTTTCTATAGGTAGCAAATTGATATCCGCCTAATGGTTCGTAGGTATTTTGACTAATATCGCAGGTTCTATTTCTTTGCACATTGATGTCATCTAATTTGCTATGCAGTATATGAAAGTCGCTATTATTCAGGGTTAGCAAATGTTTAAATACATCACCGGCCATCTGCACCAGCAACTCATTGGCGCTGGATTTATAACTCATCACATTGCTATCAATATAGATAGGATTACCCATAATAATATCTTGTAGGGTATAGTAATCAAACGGAACCTGACTGATTTCTTGCAAATAGTTGATGGAACGATATTTAACACTTTTATCGCCAACCAATTGAACCAATACCAGACTATCCCGGGTGATTTTTGCTTCCAATCCAACAGAGGAGATACCCAAAAAGCTTCCTTTTACTTTAATCAATATTACACTGTCTTTACGCATACTTACGTAAAAAGTATAGTTATCACTTTTTTCGGCACTTTCGTAGTCAACCTTTATTTTGGCATTGAAAGTTTTGTAATCAATTTTATTCTTAACCACTTTTTGTAGGATATCCCTTACGATGGAAACTGAATCTACCTTTATCTCTTTAACCACCACCGTTTGGGCAGTATCTTTTTTGGAGATGGCTTCTTGAATACCGGTGGTTTTTTTAACCGTTTTACAGGCAAACAAAATAAGCGAGCAGGCTACAATACCGGCAAATTTTTTCATGTGGGGTTAGTGTTTTCCGGTGTGGCCAAATCCGCCACTACCTCGGTCGGTTTCATTCAATTGATCTACAGGCTTCCATTCGATTAATTCGATGGCCTGCAGCACCAACTGTGCGATTCGGTCGCCGGGTTGAATAATTTGAGGTTCCTGAGAAAGGTTGATCAGAATAACTTTTATTTCGCCGCGGTAGTCGGCATCAATGGTACCAGGGGTATTTAAACAGGTAAGCCCTTGCTTAACAGCCAATCCACTGCGCGGACGAACCTGAATTTCGAATCCAAGCGGAATTTCTACAAATAGGCCGGTAGGAACCAGGGTTCTTTCCAAGGATTGTAGGGTAATCGGGTTTTCGATATTTGCCCGAACATCCAGCCCGGAAGATCCTACGGTAGCATAGGCGGGAAGTGGGAAGGCTGATCGGTTAATTACCGGAATGGTAATAGAAGGCTTTAACATGCCGGCAAATTTAATAAAGTAATAAGAACCGGAAAGAAATATCTCTCCACCACCCCCCAACCGCCTGATACCCTCAATTTGGGCTTTTATTCGTTATTTTTGAGCCTTCTAAGTAAAGAATGTTTGATGAAACTACCTTTTACCTCAGTTTTGCGGCTTTTTCCGGTTCTGATTGGTATATTCTATCTGAGCTGTACAAAAAACCTAACGGTTGCCAATACTGTGTACGATAATGATTTTTCCAGCTCAGAACTGGGGGCATTGCGGGTTTCGGGGTGGAATAATGGTAGTTTTGGCACTTTACCAAGCCCCCGAGTTAATAATTTCAATGGGAACCCGGTTTTAGGACTGCTCAATAACAATATTGCCCGCCTAGAACTTAGTGAGCTTCCGAAACATGATATCATACGGGTAGAAGTAGATTTATTTTTACACAATAACTGGAGAAATGATTTATGGAAAATGGAATGTGACGGAGAGACCCGCATTTTAACCGGATTTTCCAATGATCCCACTGTTCAGCAAGCCTACCCCAACTGGTTGGGAAATGGTTCCGCCCTTAGTGTTGCGGGCACCAATGCTCAGCAGAAAGGACTTCCGGGTGTTTGCGGCAATGCAGCTTCGGAAAAAGGAACGAGCTATTACAAAATCGTGCAAACATTTTCACATAAGCAAAGTGATTTTACCCTTCAACTGAGTGATGCAGGCGGAAATGTAAATGATACTTGCAACCGCAGCTGGTCGGTTAACCGATTAACCATTTCCGTTTACCACAACTGATGCACCCAGCTTTGATTTAAAATTGGGTACATTCCAACGAAATATTCGGCAGGCGATGACCAAAAACTTTTTTTATACCGTATTGCTGTCGCTGGTAAACCTGCTATTTCCCTTATTGAGTTTTCCGTATGCATCGCATGTGCTGGGTCCCGAAGGAATCGGTTCGGTACAGATGGCTATTTCCTTTGCACAATATTTTGCCCTATTTGCTGCACTGGGCATTCCGATATATGGCATAACAGAAATTGCCCGACATAAAAACCATCCCGAAAATTTATCCAAAGCCTTTAGTGAGCTTACCATCATCTTTTTTGTGGCTAGCTGGCTTTTGTTTCTGGTGTATCTGATTATCATTTATACGGTTCCTTTTTTCCAATCACATTTTCGTTTGTACGTTTTATCCGGCGTATTGGTATTGTTAAGTTTTACCTACACAGATTGGTTCTTTTCCGGACTAGAAGCGTTTAAAAATATTACCCTACGATCGGTAGTGATAAAAATATTGGCCTTAGCACTACTCTATCTATGCGTAAAATCAAAGATGGATTATGAGCCTTACTTGTTAATTGTAGTCTTTTCCATCTTAGGCAATCAGTTGGTAAGCTTTGGAATGAGTTTGCGTATTACCCGATTGCAGTTTAAGCAATTACAATTTAAAAAACATGTAAAGCCTCTTTTCTTTTTATTTAGTACCACCCTGGCTGCCAGTATTTATACGATGCTGGATACGGTATTATTAGGCTTTTTGGCAGACGACCATTCGGTGGGTTTATATACTGCCTCCATCAAGTTGGTAAAATTAACCATCCCTATTGTAACCGCCATGGGCGTTATTTTAATACCCTCGATTACCAGATTTTTTCAGGAGCAGGCAACTGAAAAAATACAGGACCTGATCACCACTTCTTTTCAGTTTCTGATTTTCTTTGCCATTCCCGTTTCAGCTGCACTGGCTTTACTAGCACCCGAATGCATCTTAGTTTTTTCGGGAAAAGAGTTTACGGATGCCATACCCGTAATGCGCATATTAGCTATGTTGCCCATTCTAATAGGATTCGGACATTTTTACTGTTTCCAAATTTTGCTGCCCGCCGGCAAAACCCAATATATCTTTTATGCAGTATTGGCAGGCGTTTTTATTTGTTTATTACTAAATTTATTGTTGGTTCCTCACTGGAAATCGGTAGGGGCTGCGTTGGCTAATGTAGCTACGGAATGTGTGGTAACAGCCGGTTATATATATTATATGCGCCGCTTTTTTATCCCTCGCTTACAATGGCAGTATGGATGGCATGCCCTGGTAGGTTGCCTGATTTTCATTCCCATTATTTACTGGATACGTGCCTATCATTTTTTACCCCTGATCACTTTAATACTCTCAGCCATCTTTTGTTCAATTGCTTTTTTTGCCATTCAATGGTGGATATTCCGCCACCACTTTTTACTTAATTTTATGCAGCCACTAAAAGACTGGCTATTGCGTAAAAAAAATATACTGCCAGATGAATATTAATTCAGCTAGCATACAAAACCCAAACCGGATAGCTGTTGTGATGGCTACCTGCAATGGAGCTGCATTTATTGAACAACAACTGCATTCCATATTGCAACAAACCCTACAACCCGATTTGATAATTATCCGGGATGACGCTTCTGAGGATACTACTTTCGAAATACTTACCCGCTATGCCAATCAGCGCGGATTCAACATTTCACAAAACCCGCAACGACTGGGGGTAAACGAAAATTTTGCCAAAGCAGTAGCCGATGTTCCGGATGGATATCTGATTGCGTTTTGTGACCAGGATGATTACTGGTTAGCGGAAAAGTTAGAGAAATCCGTTCAACTACTTACTAACCTTACCACCGATCCAACACAACCCGCTATGGTGTATTCCGATCTGATGCTGATGAATGAAGCGGGTGAATTAATCCATACTTCCGTTCACCACCAAAGAGGCCAACATCGATATGAACATGTGTGGGATACCTTTTTATATGGCAATATGGTATCCGGCTGCACCATTGTGATGAATAGTGCTATGAAATCTATTATGGCAGCTCTTCCTGCGCAGCAAGATTTTATATATGATGCCTGGCTGGCAATGGCAGCTTTTGGATTTGGAAAAATAGCCCAATTACCCCAGCCACTTATCCATTACCGCCAACATGCCCATAATGTAACTTTTGCAGATCATCGGGCCCTTACTCGAATGGAAAGATGGATCAATCACTGGCAAAATAGTTGGAAAAACAATACGTATTTACAGGAAGAAATCCAGCTGGCAAAAGCATTTCAGTTGATGTATGCCAATCGACTGCCTATTGAAAAAAAGAAAAAGTTAGAAAAATTCATTTTACTCAATAACGCCCATTACCTGAAAAAGAAGTGGCACTTCGAAATGAGTTTCCGAAACTACTGGACTAATCGATTTGGCGGATAGGTGCGCTAAACAGGCATTTCCATTGACCGGTTATTCTTTATCTTGCAGAACCGATGAAAAAGACTGCCATTATTCTTGTAAACTGGAACAGCTATGCACTAACCGCACAGTGCATTCGTTCGTTGCAACAGATGAGCTATCCCGAATCGGCAACGGTTATATTAGTAGACAATCATTCGGCAGATGGCTCTGGTAAAGCCTTGAAAACAGAATTTCCGCATATTATCTATATACAGGCAAATGATAATCTGGGATTTACCGGGGGAAATAATGTAGGAATCGCATACGCGATACAAGAAAAATTTGATTACACCCTGCTGCTTAATAATGATACCACCGTTGCCCCTGATTTTTTAGCGCCCATGGTAGCCTACATGGAAGCCCATCCAGAAACAGGTGCCGTGCAGCCGTTGATTTATTATCACCACCAGCCCTCCCTTATTTGGAATGGAGGATCTTATTATAATAATTGGTTGGGGCATCCTTCTATACGATATATCGGGAAAACAATAGAAAGCACCCCTTTACAAAATACTACTCCTGTTCCTGTGGACTGGATTACCGGATGTGCTTTTTTTACAAGAACTAGTTTACTTGAAAGCATTGGAGCACTTTCCGATAATCTTTTCATGTATTTTGAAGACATAGATTTGAGCTTTCGGATGCGCGAAAAAGGATTCCAACTAAGGCTGTTGCCCCAATCGGTTATCTGGCATGTAGGCGGTATGTCGAATAAAAACAAAGAGAAAACCCGCGAAGGATTTGTAAACCCGGTAGTGCATTACCTGAATATCCGAAACCGGATATGGATACTGAAAAAATATACTTCAGTATTACATCTGCCTTCGGTATTACTTTTTAATAGTTTGTATATCGCGAGTATCCTGTTCTATTTTATTATTAGACTGAGATGGGGTAAATTTCAAACGGCCTGTAAAGCAGTGCTGGATGGATTATTAGACCAAATTGAATATAAACCTTTATCATCCTCTACGGAGTAATCGACTATGATTCTATTCCCCATTATATATCTTGCTTCTTTTTTTTACGGGCTGGTGCTCCTGTATAAAAAAGATATTCGGGGATTTCCTGTTTTTGTAATTGGCGCACTACCTATTTATATACATGCTTTATCGGTTACTCATTTGTATGGATTTGCCGGTATCATTCCAGCCATGCAGGCATGTAAAGAAATCATGGTATTTGCCTCCTTTGTAATGGTACTCTTTACCCTTCAGGAAAAACCTAAATGGCATGCTGTTGATAAATGGATGCTGGTTTTTTTAGGTGCCTCCCTACTCTACCTGGCTTTGCCGATTGGTCCCTATCCATTTATAACTAGATTGCTGGCCTTTAAATCTCTCTCTGTATTTCCACTGATTTATTTTACCGGACGCCTATGCAAAGCAAAAGATATCAACCTCAACTACCTGTTTTCGTATATTTGTATTGTCTCTATTATTGCAGCCCTGGTATTATTTTTTGTTGAGTTAATTCCCTACGAACATCTGCATACCAAAACAGGATTTTTAGATTTTCATATCCAGTTTTTTACTGCGGAAGAATCGGGGAATTATGGATTGTTCTGGACTTTTGAAACAGAAACCGGACTCAAACGCTTTGGCAGTATTTTTAGTAGTCCACTAGAACTGGCAGCTTCTACCGTACTCACCTTATCAGTATTATTGGCACTGGCAGGTGATCGTTGGATGCGCTTTCGATTTTCGGGATTGTATACGGCCAGTTTAGTGGCAACGCTGTTTTGCATTGTATTGGCCATTTCCAGGGCCTCGCTCATTAACTATTTTTTGCTGTTTTACTGCTTTGCGCATATTACGCAACAAAAAAAATGGGTGCAATATTTTCACCTGGCATTTATTTGCGCACTGGCATTATTGGTATTTGTGGTAAAAGGCGATTTGCTGCAATTTGTAATTGATACCCTGCGGTTTCAGAATGCTTCTAGTATCGGACACGTGTTAGAATGGGTTAATGGCCTGCAGGCAATGGCAGCGCATCCCCTGGGTATGGGATTGGGTTCATCTGGTAGGGTTGCTATGGAAACGAATGACCATGTAGGGGGAGAAAATCAATTGATCATTATAGGCGTGCAGGTAGGCATTCCGGTATTACTGGTGTATATGTATATCTATGGATTATTAATTGTAACCGGTTTACAAACACTGAAAGTTTCGGCTGGTAAACAAAAAAGGCTAGCAATGGCGGTTGTATTACTGAAAATTGGGATGTTCATTCCGCTCTTTACTTCTTACATCGATTCCTTCAACTATATCACTTATACCATTAACTTTTTAAGTGGGTTGATGATTAACATGATCATGAGTAAAGCTTCCAACGCATCGCAACTGCGGCAGTTGAATTGATTAATTTATTTGAATAAGCCATACCTAACAATACAATAAATGGCCCTAAACCCATCTTTCCAGTTGATCTTCTTTCCTTCGGCAAAGGTTCTGCCATAATAAGAGATGCCTACTTCGTAAATCCTAATTCCGGGAAAGCGAACCATTTTTGCAGTTACTTCGGGTTCGAAGCCAAAACGGTTTTCTTTTAAATCGAGACTTTTTAAAATATCGGCCCGGAATAATTTATAGCAGGTTTCCATATCGGTGAGGTTCAGATTATTGAACATATTCGATAGGAAGGTTAAAAATTTATTGCCAATGCTGTGCCAGAAAAACAAAATACGATGCGGGTTGCCGCCAATAAATCGAGATCCATATACCACATCGGCATATCCTTCTATAACGGGTTGCAACAAAATAGAAAACTCCCGGGGATCATATTCCAAATCGGCATCCTGCACAATGATATAGTCGCCGGTTGCATGTCGAATGCCGGTATGCAATGCAGCGCCCTTACCCTGATTTATCGAATGCTGTTGATACCGTATAAAAGCATATTGGTTCACCCATTCTGCTACAATGCTACCCGTTCGGTCGGTAGAGCAATCGTTTACTACAATAATTTCCTTATCAAAGCCTTCCGGAAGTGCAACTGTAACCAATCGCTGCAGGATAGATTCAATAGTGGGCTCCTCGTTATAGGCGGGAACAATAATGCTTAATACCTTATTCATGCGCTGCAAATATAGTTATTTTGAAGGGCTGGATAATCGCTGCAACCAAAACTTCAGCTGCACAGCCGAAAGTAATAAGATGAGAGGTACCATAACGGTTAACATTCTTTGATAAGCAGCAACCACCAGCGTAGCCCCCAGAAATAATATTAGAAAAGCAAACAAAGAGAAAAAGATAGCTCGATGAGGACCCCGATAAATTAAGCTGCTGATGATTGAAAAGATGCAAAGAAAAAATACCAATGCCCCCGGTGGAATACGAGCCAGATTGGCAAGACGAGGATAACTATAAGAAAAGGGTAGTCCAAAAAATAACCTGCCTGCATTTGCCATACAGTTTTTCAGGTATTTAACCGGATGCTGGCGAATATTTTGTAAAGCTTTATTTTTAAAGGCATCATCCCTTGCCACTCCCTGAAATTGATAGATACTATCGTAATCGGCCTGATGGTGAACGGCAAATAAAGTCGCATTGCAGGGTTGTGTAGAATCGTAGCCACAATAAGCTGTAAAATGATCATCATTCCAGTCCCCAAATTCTCCTTCTACCGGGGTACTGGCCCAGTACAAAGACATACCACCACTATTGGCCCAATACAATGGCTTTCCGGTTTGTTGATACGTGTATAATAAATAGGGAATATTCAGTAAGAATGCCAGTAAAACTATCTTGCCAAGCTGTACAATCGATTTCTTTTTACTAATCAAGTATCCCACCAATAACAAAATCATTAATACGATAATTACATACCCAAATATCACTTTGGTAAGTGTAAGATATCCCAAGAAAAAACCGGCTGGAAGGATATACCTAATGGAATAATTGAACAAATACGATTTCAACAAATAATACAAAAACAAGCACAGTAAACAACTGCTGAGTGGTTCGGTGTATAGCCAGCCCAACTCTTTATAGGCCACATAATAAAAAGCCCAGCATAGGGAAAAAATCCAGGCCAGTGAATTGGTTACTAATAATTGTAAAGATTTAAATAAGAAAACCAACGATATATACTGAAAAAAAGCATTCAGTAAAACCGGAATAATGAGTGGATTCTTCGCCCATACAAAGGGAACGAGTATAAGGGGGTATCCGGGGCCATTCCAAAGATTGAGGGCTTCTTTAGGGGAATAAAATCCGGCTGCCAGATTTTGGGCAAACATATAATACCTGCCCTCATCACCCTCCATTTGATCACGATGCGCCAATCCGGCTATCAATAAGTAGATGGCCAAAAATGGCAGGAAATTAATCCAGGGATTGGCTGATATTTTTTTCATCTCCTCTAAGTTAGGTTATCTTTACCAACCAAAGGAGCGGGTAAACTGCCCTAAACTCCTGCGAATGTACTATAATGTAGGAATCTACTTATGCCCCCACCCATTAAAGTATTTATAGACATTCGGGATTTACGCATCGCCAGAACGGGGGCTAAAACCTATTTGGAGGAGATTTATCTCCAATTAAAAAATGGATACCCGGGTTTTACTATCCGGTTTATAGACACTTGGCTGCCGGTGTATCGGGGTAAAAACAAGTGGCTGAAGGCAGTAGAACATGCCCGATTTTTTTGTTGGAAGCAGTTCACCTTACCCCTAATTTGCCTGTTTCGAGGGTGCGATATTTTGTATTGCACTGATTATTTTCTCCCCTTGATAACCTTTCGTTTTAAAACAGCGGTAGTATTTTATGATGCTTTTTTCTGGCAATATCCCGAACAGTATAACAAGATATGGCTTCAATTATTAAAATACATTGGAGTGCCGGCAGCCAAAAAAGCCTCCGCCATTATCACCATTTCCGAACATTCGAAAAATCAAATTATTGAATGCGTGGGGTTAAATGCTAATAAGATTCATGCCATACACCTGGCACCCAAATCTTCTTCAGCCATCATTCATTCGATAACTTCGGAGCCCATCCATCAAGGTAAAAAATACATCCTGCATATAGGGGTATTGGAAAAAAGAAAAAATCTGTTGAATCTCATCAGGGCATTTGCATTATTGAAAGAAGCGGGTTATCCTGAATATTATCTCGTACTGGCAGGTGGAACAATTTCGAAAAAAAATCTAGACGATAGCAACAACATTCGCCAACTGATAAAAGAATTGCACTTAGAAGAATCTGTATTGCTGCCAGGCTTTATTAGTGATGAAGCGTTAGCGCATTATTATCAGCAGGCTAGTTTATATGCATTTGTGTCTATCAACGAAGGATTTGGATTGCCCATATTAGAAGCCTTTCAACATCAGCTTCCTACACTGATCGCCCAAAATAGTTGTTTGCCCGAAGTGGGCGGTGATGCAGTAATCACCTGCGACCCCTTCGATTATCGGGACATTGCCGAAAAAATGATTTCGATTGTTAGCAATCCCAGTTTACAGCAAACATTGATTGAAAAAGGAACGAAGCGATTAGCAGAATTCTCCTGGAAAAAAACAACCAAAGAATTAATGGATGTTTTTATACAACTGATGCAATCCAATGCCAACACTCAAAATAAGTGAGCACTATTATCCGGCTAACTCAGCATCTACCATCCCTTTTACTACATCTGCTAAGCGATAGGTAGCTTTCCAGCCCAACACCTCCGCTACTTTCTTCGGATTAGCACTACCGCTTAACAAATCTGCCGGGCGAAACAAATCAGGGTCGATTACTACATGCTCTTGCCAATTGAGTTGCAGATAACTAAATACCAACTCTATAAATTTTTCCAGGGAATGGGATTCACCGGTTGCAATCACAAAATCCTGGGGCACTTCCTGTTGCAGCATGCGCCACATGGCTTCTACATACTCGGGTGCCCATCCCCAGTCGCGGCGAATTTGCGCATTCCCTAAGTATAACTTTTCAGTACTCCCCTGCTTAATTCTACATGCAGCCGCAACAATCTTACGAGTTACAAAGCGGTGTGGACGAAAAGGCGACTCATGATTAAACATAATGCCCGAACAGGCATATAATTGATAGGCTTCGCGGTAATTGATTACCTGCCAGTGAGCGGAGGCTTTGGCAATGGCGTAAGGACTTCTTGGCCGAAAGGGAGTATCCTCATCAGCCGGAGTATTATTCGTTTCCCCAAAACATTCACTTGATCCAGCATGGTACATCCGAACCGGCAATTGGGTAAACCGCATGGCTTCTAACAAATTCAGGGTGCCGATGCTGATACTTTCGTAGGTTTCCACAGGTTGCTCAAAAGATAAGCCTACGGAACTTTGTCCGGATAAATGATACACTTCATCCGGTCGAATTCGGGAAAGGGTTTCGAGGGTACTTTTAAAATCGGTGGTATTAATAGACACCGGCCGGATATGAGACAAAAGGCCGAGTTTCTTCAGGTTAATGAAGGGGTTGGTGGTTGCATCCCGGGATCCTCCATACACTTCATACCCTTTTTGTAGCAGTAGGGCACTCAAATAGGCACCATCTTGACCGGAAACGCCACAAATCAATGCCTTTTTCATGCCAGTACTTACAGGGTTAATTGAACCGCAATTTTACAATAATTCGGCCAATCGGCAAGATTAAGCCTAAACGGGAGGTTTTTTGCGGGTATTTGGGGGCTATTTCATCAGGTGTGGCATTAATTGTAACTTGCCGCCAAACAGATAACGGTGCTGCATTCGCTTCAGAAAAGATTGGGCCAAGATATGACCACGGGTGATCGCTTGATTACCCTATGGAGCCTGCTTCCTTTTGTAATCAGAGGAGTGTGGGAAAGATTATTTATCGGGTCTGCGAAGGGATGGGTATTGGTAGGCAAACAAGTGTCGGTTCGATATGCCGGATATCTGCAAGCCGGTAGCGATCTGATTATTGAAGATTACGCCGAAATCAACGCCCGCTCTTCCCGTAAAATCATTTTGGGCAACCGGGTTACCATTGGAAAATATGCCATCATCCGCCCCGGCAATTTATACGGGGGAGAAATGGGGGAAGGACTAAAAGTGGGCAACCACTCTAATATCGGGCCCTATTGCTATATCGGCTGTTCGGGATATATCGAAATCGGTAATCATGTAATGATTTCGCCCCGCGTTAGCATCTATGCCGAAAACCATGTGTTTACCGATCATACCCAAACTATTAAAAGTCAGGGTGTGGTAAGAAAAAAGGTAATTATTGAAGATGATTGCTGGATTGCTGCCAACAGCATTATTTTGGCGGGGGTTACCATTGGAAAAGGTTCTGTAGTGGCAGCCGGCAGTGTGGTAGCTTCAGATGTAGAACCCTATAGTGTAGTGGGTGGTGTTCCTGCCCGCCTTATCAAAAAGCGGTTACCCGATTCATGAAAATACTCCTCTTACATAGTTCCTCCGATCAATACGGTGCCAGTAAAATTTTACTAGGAATTGTTCAGTTGCTGGTGAAAAGAAATCACCAGGTTTGGGTTGCACTGTCTGAAGAGGGGCCATTATCCAATGATTTATTGCAGGCAGGTGCCGATGTTATCTATATCCGGTTAGGTATACTCAGAAGAAAATATTTTTCTCCACCCGGAATCATCAACCGCCTAATTACGATTAGAAAAGCAAAAAAAGAATTAGAAAAAATCATCCGGCAAGAAAACATCGATCTAGTGTATTCCAATACCACCGGCGTTCTGGCGGGTGCATTTGCCGCTAGTAAATGCCGGGTAAAACATATTTGGCATGTGCATGAGATAATCGAAAATCCTCAATGGTTTAAGCGAATACTTGGTAAAATCATGCGGCAATATGCGCAAACGGTAGTGGTAGTATCCGAAGCTGTAAAAAAATCCTGGCAATTGGTTATCCCGGAAAATAAAATGGTAGTGGTGCATAATGGAATTGATTACAGCCCCTATTTACAAGAACAACCGAGTGTACAAGCATCATTCGGATTTCCTGAAGATGCACTGATAATCGGAATGGTAGGCAGGGTTCATTACTGGAAGGGGCAGGATTATTTTATAGAAATAGCCGGACTACTTCACCCGCGATTCCCCCAGCTTCGTTTTGTTATGGTGGGAGATGCATTTCCGGGTTATGAATATCTTTACGCGCAATTAGATAATCAAATGCAACAATTGCAGTTACAGGATGTGGTAAAGCAACTGGGCTTTAGAAATGATATACCTTCCCTTATGCAAAGCATCGATCTTTTACTATTGCCCTCCCAGTTACCCGATCCCTTTCCCACGGTAATTTTAGAAGCGATGGCTTCCGCGAAACCGGTAATTGCATCGCAAATGGGAGGAGCCCTGGAAATGATTGAAGCAGGAATAACTGGAGATTTTATGCCAGCCCAGAATGCAGAAGAAGCAGCAAATAGAATAGCCAACTGGCTGGATAAAGAAAAACTGAATACAGCAGGCCTGGCAGCCCGCCAGCGTGTACTGGAAAAATTTAGTAGAGAAGCCTGGGAAAATAAGCTGATAAAAATTATTGAATGACGATTGCTATTATTGGAACCCGCGGCTATCCGTATGTATACAGTGGATATGAAACCTTTGCCAAGGAACTATCCGAGCGACTGGTAGCGAGGGGCGTGCGGGTAAAAATCTATTGTCATAAAAATCTGTTCACTTCCTATCCCCCTCAAGTAAATGGTATTGATTTGGTGTATGTGCCCACGATTGAACATAAAATCCTCAGTCAGTTTATCCATTCGTTTTTTTCTATGGTGCATGCCTGTTGCACAAAAACCGATGTAATATTAGCAGTAAATGCCGCTAATGGACCTTGGGGATTGATTGCAAAAATTTGTAGAAAACCGGCTTGCATTAATGTAGATGGCATGGAATGGGAGCGACCCAAATGGAAGGGACTAGGCGGCAAGTATTTTTACTACTCAGCGTGGTTGGCAACCAAACTATATCCGGTTATTATCACCGATGCAGAGGAGATGAGAAAAATTTACCTCGAAACTTTTCAAACTGATTCAACAGTTATCGCTTATGGCGCCAATATTCGTTATTCGCAACATCCCGAAAAAATAACCGAACTGGGATTGGTTTCAGGTAAATATTACCTGATTGTGGGTAGACTGATTCCCGATAACCATGCCGAACTCATTATTGATGGATTTTTGAAAGCCGATTCCGGCAAAAAACTGGTAATAGTGGGGGATGTGCCCTACAAAGATGCCTATGCAAGCCGGGTAAAAGAAAAAGCGAACGAAAACATTATATTTTTAGGATATATAAAAGATGCTGATTTGTTGGCGGAGTTATATCATCAATGTTTTGCTTACTTGCATGGTCATGCCTATGGCGGAACGAATCCCAGCCTCTTAAAGGCGCTGGCCTATGGTTGTGCAGTAATGGCTATTAACACCCGATTTAGCCAAGAAATGCTTGTAAATGGCAAATACGGCCTGTTTTTTCAGCCAGATACCGATTCCATAGCAGCATTGATGCAAGAATCGGAGGCAACGCCCGACAAGCTCATGCTTTTTCGGGAGATTGCCCGGGCGGGTTTGGGGATTAAATACAATTGGGATGAGGTAACCAATTCTTATCTTGCAGTGCTAAATGAATTGAATCAGGGTAGGTAGCACTGCTGTTCCCATGGCCAAACCTTACAATCGTTATACCATCATTCGCTACATTATTGATGCCCCTGTGGTGGGTATCTCTTATTTGGTAGCTTCCCGATTCAATTCTGGCCAAAGTATTATTTCTACCGACCGATATGCCCTATTTTTTACGTTGATTTCGTTGGTGCTCTGGTACATCGCGGCATCTTTTACTCGCCTGTATGCCGATCGCCGTTCGAATAAGTATTCGGAAGAAATCATCTTCATTATCTACACCATTATACTCTTTACCATTTTATTGAGTTCCGCTTCCTTTTTTCTGAGAGAGTATATCAAGTTCAGTCCCGACTTTTTCCCCTACTACTTATTGGTATTATTTAGTTTGCTCACGCTTACCAAATACATCGTTCGGAAAAATGTACACTCTGCCATTTTTCAGGGGAAGTTATTGGATAATGTGTTGATAGTAGGATGTACACCTGCAGCACTCGACTTTTACGAAACCATCAACAAGTATTATTACTATGGTTATAAATGTTTAGGCTTTTTAGATAACCAGCAGGGAAAGTTGAATGGATGTGAATACTTGGGGCCCGTAGATAATCTGAGCATCCTACTGAAAGAAAAAAGAATTGATGAAGTGGTAATTGCCCTGCCCGATGAAGCTGCCGATGAGATTCAGTTTTGCGTAGAAGTATGTGATTTTTATTCAACCAAAGCGCGGATCATACCCAATCTTCATCAGTATGCCACAGCCAGTATTCAGGTGAATAATATCGGATTGATGCCGATTATTAACGTTCGTGAATTACCACTGGACAAAAAAGAAAATCAGATATTAAAAGCTTTTTTCGATATCGTTTTTTCTATTTGCTTTTTTGTGTTTATAGGCTGGTGGATTTTACCCCTCAT
>CAMBUH010000040.1 GCA_945870985.1 Chitinophaga pinensis | reverse complement strand
CAATTGAATATTTTGAATGCCTGAGAATAAAATATTTTCAGCCGTCTCTACTATTCCATACCCATGGTTCAGCAATATGATCCATTTGTGCAGGGCATCCCATCCTTCCACATCTAGTTTGGGATCAGTTTCCGCAAAACCCAGTTGCTGCGCCAATAATAAGGCATCTGTAAAGTCTAGCCGGTCTTCGAAAATTTTAGTTAAGATAAAATTCGTGGATCCATTTACAATCGCCCGAATGGAATGCAAAAGGTCATTGTCGTAATATTCTTCCAGGTTTCGGATAACAGGAATAGAAGCACAGGCAGCTGATTCATACAACATGGGGGTACCGGTTTGTTGTTGCAACAACAATAAGGCTTCCAGGTGTTCGGCTATCATTTTTTTACTGGCACTTACTACAGATTTTTTTCGTTGAAGCGCAACCGTAACAATCTCAAAAGCAGCATCTGATTCATTGATTACTTCTACTACTACATTAATTTCCGGGTCATCTAGAATATCCTCCTTTCGGGTAGTAAACAAACTATCCGGCGCTGCTCTTTTTTTCTTTGAATTTTTTATGCATACTTTTTTAATGTGGGCCTGCAGCGAAGGCGTTTGCTGCAATACTTTGTAGAGTCCTTCACCTACTACTCCAAATCCAAATAGTCCTATAACAAGGGGTTGTTGTTTACTCATGGGTAACATATTAATTAGCGTATTCTAAATTTTGTTGCTTTGCACAAATGATTACTGGGTATTCTCAGCCAAATCAATTTCATGGAAGTAATCAAGTTAAACAGTTTTGCTTACCATGCATATGGCATACACGGCAAATGATGAATGAATGAAATACATCATTCTTACAACATAATAACAAGAAAGCAGGGCAATAAACCGGTCGAGAAATTTACGACCTGTAAGGTTGTGTAACACTGACTTATCTTTCCACACGATGTGTGGTCGGATTTGGCACCTTCATGATTCCGATACACTGGTTTCATGGGTTGCCAAGGCTTCACAGGGCCTAATTCCCTCTGCCTTTCTTGATAAGTATGAATAAAGAACTACTGCAAAGTTAATATTTTTTGCTTTTCCCACAAAAAAATCCTCCAAAGCTCGTTTATCCCCAACCTTTCCGGGGTGGCTTTGTTATCTTTACATTTATATATGGCTAAGCGTTCTGTTCCCGATTTACCTGCCTCTCTACCTGATAATGACTACATTATAGTTACCGGCGCGCGTGAGCATAATTTGAAAAATATTGATATCTGCATCCCCAAAAATAAACTGGTGGTATTTACGGGTGTTAGCGGAAGCGGTAAATCTTCGTTGGCTTTTGATACCATTTTTAATGAAGGGCAGCGCAGGTATATGGAAAGTTTCAGTGCCTATGCACGACAATTTATGGGCGATATGGAACGCCCCGAAGTAGATAAGATTACCGGATTATCACCTGTGATTTCTATCGAACAAAAAACAACCAATAAAAATCCCCGGTCCACCGTAGGCACCGTTACTGAGATATACGATTTCATGCGATTACTCTACGCTCGTATCGGTGAAGCCTATAGTTATGAAACGGGTAAGAAAATGGTTCGATTTAGTGAGGAGGAAATTATCGCTAACTTATTCGAAAGATTTTCTGGTGATGCAATCACCCTATTGGCACCGGTAGTTCGTGGTAGAAAAGGGCATTACCGAGAGCTATTCGAAGAAATACGTAAAAAAGGTTTTCTAAAAGTGCGGGTGGATGGCGAAATACTAGATCTTAAACCTAAAATGCAGGTTGACCGCTATAAAATTCATGATATTGAAGTGGTAATCGACCGGTTGCCCGTAAATGATTCCATGAAGGTTCGTATCAGCCAGAGTGTGCAGCAATCCCTGAAAATGGGTAAGGACTTACTTTTTCTGCTGGTAAATAATTCTGGTAAAGTGGTTCAGTATTCAAAACAGCTGATGTGCGAAACAACTGGGTTGAGTTATGAGGAGCCATCTCCCAATTCATTTTCCTTTAATTCACCCTACGGCGCCTGTGAAAATTGTAAGGGATTGGGCACTATTTCGGTAATTGATTTGTCTGCAGTAATGCCGGATACCTCTCTTTCTGTTAAAGAAGGGGGAATTGTGCCGCTGGGGGAAGAGCGGGATGCCTACCTGTTTAAATCAGTAGTAGTTTTTGCGAAAAAAAATAAGATTAGCCTAGATAAACCCATCAAGGAACTAACGCCAAGCGCCCGCAACCTCCTCTTGTTTGCATCCACCGAGGCTGGTCCGCTAGAAGTGATGAATGCAGGGGATAGTCCGGTATCTGCTTTATATGATCAGGGCGTTTATGAAGGTATCATACCCATGCTTCAGCGTTGGTTTACACATGGTAACAGCACAGAAACCCTGCATGAATGGGTTGAAAAATTTATGAGCATACAAACCTGTCCAACTTGTGAGGGGCAAAGACTTAAAAAAGAAAGTCGCTGGTTTTTTGTTCATGAAAAAAATATTTCACAGTTGAGTGAAATGGATTTGGATGCTTTACAAGCATGGTTGGTAGGCATTGAAAAAAAATTATCTGTAAAGCAGCAGCAAATTGCAAGAGATATTTTAAAAGAGATTCGGGAGCGGCTGCAGTTTTTGCTGGATGTGGGGTTGCATTATTTATCTATCAATCGCCCCACCCGCACCCTCAGTGGCGGTGAATCTCAAAGAATCCGATTGGCAACTCAAATTGGCTCTCAGTTACAGGGTATTACCTATGTGCTGGATGAACCTTCTATCGGACTTCATCAACGCGATAATCAACGGTTAATCCAGTCGCTACTTAATCTGAGAGATATTGGAAATAACATATTGGTAGTTGAGCACGATCGCGATATTATGCTAGCTGCAGATTATCTGGTGGATATTGGCCCAGGAGCCGGACGCCGGGGGGGACAAATTGTTGCCGCAGGCACTCCACACGAAGTTCTGAAAAGTGGGTCGGATACGGCTGCCTATTTAAATGGCAACAAAAAAATACCCCTACCCGAAACCAGGCGAAAGGGCAGTGGTAATAGTATCGAATTGAAAGGGGCTTCGGGCAATAACCTGAAAAAAGTACAGGTCAGCTTTCCCCTAGGAACCTTGATTGTTGTTTCAGGTGTAAGTGGAAGCGGAAAATCTACACTAATTAATGAAACCCTGTATCCCTTGCTATCTAAACATTGTTATAATAGCCGGGTACATCCACAACCCTTTACTTCAATTTCGGGATTAGAACATATTGATAAAGTGATTGAGATTGACCAATCTCCTATTGGCAGAACCCCGCGCAGCAATCCGGCAACCTATTGTGGTTTTTTTACAGAAATCAGAACCCTATTCGCCGCAATACCCGAAGCCAAGATTAGGGGGTATGCTGCCGGTCGTTTTTCTTTTAATGTGAAAGGAGGTAGATGTGATGTTTGTGAAGGCGGTGGAATGCGCGTAATAGAAATGAACTTTCTACCTGATGTATATGTTAATTGTGAAAAATGTAATGGACAACGTTACAACCGCGAAACCCTTGAAATACGTTACAAGGGAAAATCCATCAGCGATGTATTGAATATGACGGTGGATGAAGCGGTTGAATTCTTTCAGCCCATTGGCTATTTGTACCGAAAAATTAAAGTGCTGCAGGATGTAGGTTTGGGATATATTACTTTAGGTCAGTCAGCCGTAACCCTCAGTGGTGGCGAGGCGCAAAGGGTAAAACTATCTACAGAGCTTGGCAAAAAAGATACCGGAAAAACCTTCTATATTTTAGATGAGCCAACCACCGGTTTACATTTTCAAGATATTCAGCACTTGCTGGATGTTCTGAATAAACTGGTGAATCGAGGAAATACGGTATTGGTGATAGAACACAATATGGATGTAGTTAAAGTAGCTGATTATATAATCGATATGGGACCGGAAGGGGGTGGGGGCGGAGGAAAAGTATTGTTCCAAGGCGTTCCCGAAAAATTAGCGAATTTGAAAGAAAGTCATACGGCCCGTTTTCTAAAAGCTGAATTAGAGGCCGAATAGCCGGTTATTTTTTAATCATGTGAATGTGTTCGATATCATCTTCCAGATAAATATCGCCGATAGCTTCAAATCCAAAGGAGCTGTAAAATTCTTTGAGATACAATTGAGCCCCAATTTTTATCAGTCCTTCCCCAAACAATAATTTGCATTGGTTAATTGCCTCCTTCATTAGTAATTTTCCAGCACCCATTCTTCTCATGCTGCCCGAAGATATTACGCGGCCAATAGACATATACTCATAAGATACACCAGGAGGCACTAGTCTTGCATAAGCAGCCAGTTCACTTTTATGCCAGATCATCAGGTGATGGCAATAAGGGTCTTTTCCATCGGCATCTTGAAACACACAGTTTTGTTCTACCACAAATACTGCATTTCTAAGCTGAATGATGGTATACAATTGCTGCGGCGTGAGGGAGTCGAAGGGTACGCATTGAATACTGATTTCCGGAGAAGAGGCTGAAAGCATAAGTTTACATTGGGGTATTTTGTGGCAGCTATTTTTAGTAGCCATATTTATTTTTCCAGCGCTCATGCAGAAATTTTTTCATTTCCTGTTCGCGGGGGTTTTGACCGGGTTTATAAAATGTATGACCCTGTAATGATTCGGGCAGATATTCCTGTTCAATAAAATTACCTACTACCAGGTGAGAATATTGATAGCCTTTTCCATAGTTTAGGTCTTTCAGTAAACTGGTGGGGGCATTTCGAATATGCAGGGGAACCGGTAGGTCGCCTTTTTGTTTTACCAATTGAATAGCTTCTTGAATGGCTTCATAGGAGGCGTTGCTTTTTGGGGAGCCAGCCAAATAAATAGCACATTGTGAGAGAATGATGCGACTCTCGGGATAACCGATTTTTGATACTGCATCAAAAGTGGCATTGGCCAATAACAAAGCATTCGGATTGGCATTGCCAATATCTTCACTGGCAAATATCAACATACGCCGAGCTATAAAAGTTACTTCTTCCCCGCCTTCAATCATGCGAGCCAGCCAGTAAACTGATCCATTTGGGTCACTTCCCCGCATACTTTTTATAAAGGCGGAAATGATATCATAATGTTGTTCCCCATTTTTATCGTACAAAGCCACTTTTTGCTGGGCCACTTTCATTACCCCTTCATTGGTAACAATGATTGGGTCGGCAGGTGTTTTTCTTTCAGCTACTTCACTTTGCACCACCAGTTCAAACAGATTTAATAGTTTTCTGCCATCACCTCCTGCTAATTGTAGTAATGCGCCAGTATCTTGAAGTTGAATCGAATATTGTTTAAGTATGGTGTCGTGCTGCATAGCTTGGTGCAATAGCTGCATCAAATCACTTTCGGTAAGGGATTTGAGCACATATACCTGACACCGGCTTAATAAGGCACTGTTCACCTCGAATGACGGATTTTCAGTAGTTGCTCCAATTAGGGTAATAACACCTTTTTCAACTGCTCCCAATAGCGCATCCTGCTGCGATTTATTAAAGCGATGAATCTCATCAATAAACAAAATAGTTCCCGTTACCAATTTGGCAGCTTCTATCACCTCCCGAATTTCTTTTACGCCACTGCTGATGGCACTTAATTGGTGGCAGGGAACCTGCAGGGTTTGCGCAATAATTTGTGCTAGCGTTGTTTTGCCAACTCCTGGCGGCCCCCATAAAATCATCGAATGGATAGTTCCCCTTTGTATTGATTGGCGTAAAATGCTATTTTCTCCGGTAAGGTGTTGCTGACCTGCCATCTCCTCTAAACGCTGAGGGCGCATTCTTTCTGCCAGGGGACTTGCGGGTTGCAACATTTTGTGTTTGTTTTACAAAAGTTGAAAATAGGTTGGCTACTCAGCTATTGTTGTATAACTTCTTTGCAAACGGAAATTTAAGAATATGTGAACGAGCAGCAGGATACACATAATCAGCATAAAGATGGAAAAGTTTTTCATGTAATGAATGAGTCTTTCGATACTGATTCCATTGGCCATATTTCCCATTACATCTATGGAAGGTTGCAAAAGGGTTTCGAGTTGTTGGTGGGGTAAGTAAATGATAACCGCTGTATTCATGATAAAAAGTATACTCATGAAAATACACACGTACGCGTTTACCCGCATCCAGTCGCGCAAACTTTTAGAAATCGCTTGTGCTGCATTCATTTTTTGCAAAAAACGATTACTGCAATACACATATATAGCGAAACAAGCCAGCATGAATACCGGCAAAAGTATTTGGGTATTTACAAATGCCAATAAAAGCATACCCACAGCCATTGTTCCAAAAAATAAACCAATGGGAAGGAGCAGGTAGGTAAGCACCTGGAATATTCTTTTGTGTAAATTATTCAATTGAAAAAAATTAAGAGCGGTTATCGAAAATCATTGTGAGTAAGCGGCTGAAAAATTCATTCGCAGTTGTTATAGTTTTATCTATTCTTTATTCAGTTGGATATGTAATTCATCCAGCTGATGCTGGTCAATCGTACCCGGTGCATCCAGCATCACATCCCTGCCACTGTTGTTTTTTGGAAAAGCAATAAAATCCCGGATACTTTCGCTGCCTCCTAAAATCGAACAGAGCCGGTCGAATCCAAAAGCAATTCCACCATGCGGGGGGGCACCATATTCAAATGCGCCGAGTAAAAAGCCGAATTTGTGCAGTGCTTCTGCCTCCGTCATACCCAGTGCAGCAAACATTTTTTCCTGAAGCGGTCGTTGAAAAATTCTGATGGAACCGCCACCAATCTCATTGCCATTCAAAACCATGTCGTAGGCGTTGGCTTTGATGCCCGCATAAGGATGTTCGAGATACTTGGCTGCGTCTTTTATCTCCGGATCATTGTCAATCATCACAGCAATATGATCTGGCTTGGGAGCGGTAAATGGGTGGTGTCGGGCTACCCAGCGATTTTCTTCTTCTGCATATTCGAATAAGGGAAAGTCTAACACCCACAGCAACTTAAATTCATTTTCTTTTCTTAGGCCTAATCGTTTACCCATTTCTAAGCGAAGTTCACTGGCCGCTTTGCGGGTTTTCTCTTCTTTTCCGGCTAATACCAAAACCAAGTCGCCCGGCTGTGCACCTGTAGCCGCGGCAATTTTTTGAAGCGATTCTTCCCCAAAGAATTTGTCAACACTGCTTTTAAAAGTACCATCCAAATTGCATTTAATGTAAACCATCCCTTGCATACCTATCTGAGGACGCTTAACCCAATCGGTTAGTTCATCTATTTGTTTGCGGGTATATTCACTGCTTCCTGAAACCGCAAATCCAATAATCGTCTCTGCCTGATCGAATACCTGGAATCCAGTAGCTCCCGATGAGAGAAGGCTGTTGCTAAGGGTGTCTTTCTTTTCTGGAAAAGTATGTAATGGAAATTTATAGTTAGCCAGCTTCATATTAAACCGAATATCGGGTTTGTCATTTCCGTAAGTCCACATGGCTTCTTCCCAGGTGATTCTTTCAACTAAATCGGTATAATCTATCTGCTTTACATCTTTAAAAATCTGCTTAATCAATTGCTCGAACATTTGTAAAATATCTTCTTGCTCCACAAATGCCATTTCACAATCTATCTGGGTAAATTCCGGTTGGCGGTCGGCCCGCAAATCTTCATCGCGAAAGCATTTTACAATCTGATAGTAACGATCATATCCACTCACCATCAACAGTTGCTTAAAAGTTTGAGGCGATTGTGGCAGGGCATAAAACTGTCCGGCATTCATGCGGGAAGGCACCACAAAATCACGCGCACCTTCTGGGGTAGATTTGATTAGGAAGGGAGTTTCAATATCCATAAAACCCTGCTGGTGCAAGTAGTTCCGGGCCGAGCGATTAACGGCATAGCGCAATTCCAGATTTTTTTTCACCGCATTTCTGCGTAAATCTAAAAAACGGTATTTCATGCGGATATCATCCCCTCCATCGGTATCATCCTGAATAGTAAATGGGGGTACGGCTGATTTATTTAAAATGGTAAATGAAGTAACCACCACTTCTATCTCTCCGGTTTCTATTTGAGAATTTTTATTACTCCTTTCTGTAACTTTTCCGGTTGCCTGTAACACATATTCTCTACCCAGAGGTTGATCGGTTAGTTGACTATTCAAGTCCTCGCCTAACAACAATTGGGTAATTCCATAGCGGTCTCTCAAATCAATAAAAGTGATGGCGCCAAATTTTCGAATGGTTTGTACCCACCCTGCTAGGGTAACCTGCTGATTAACATCCTGCATTCTTAAAGCACCACAAGTGTGTGAACGATACATAGGGATAAATTTCTATTCTCAATAGGGGCTGCTTTTGCAGTCCAGCTTCTAATTTGAACGGCAAATATAACCCAAATGCGGCATGCTTTTGGGTTTGGCAGATTCCCCTGTTTTTACCCATCTTTGCAGCATGAAGTGGACCCGTCCCCCCCGCCAGTTGCATCGATGGGCAGTTGCTGCTATTTTTTTTGCTTCCGGACTCACTTTTGCCAGTTGGGCCAGTCGGATACCGGAAGTGCAGGCAATCCATCATTTGAGCAATGGGGCTTTAGGGGGTGTTTTATTTGCCTTACCTGCGGGTTCATTAATTAGCTTGCCACTTTGGGGTTGGATGATTGCCAAATATGGTAGTAAAACCATGTTATTGAGCGGCATTACATTTTATATTTTGCTATTGTTATTGATTAGTGGGGCAGGAAGTATTGGCCAATTATGGGTGATTTTATTTCTTTTTGGCATGATTGGTAATCTATGCAACATCGCCGTAAATACGCAGGCAGTAGGGGTAGAAAAATTATATGGCCGTTCTATTATGGCAGGCTTTCATGCCATCTGGAGCCTGGCCGGATTTTCCGGGGCTGCATTGGGCAACCTGCTGATAGCATTCAATGCTACTCTTTTTTCGCATTTTCTGATAATTGGCATTTTGGCAACCTTGCTGGTTATTGTAGCCAATACCCGATTGATACAGGGAGATGCACAAACCCAATCTTCTGCTTTTATGGTTCGACCGAATAAAGAGCTCTGGTTACTGGGTTTGATTGCCTTTTGTTGCATGGCCTGCGAAGGAGCTATGTTCGATTGGAGTGGTGTATATTTTCAAAAAGTAGTAAATGCCCCGCGCGAGTTGGTTGCGCTGGGGTATACGGCATTTATGAGCACCATGGCGGGCGGTAGATTTTTGGGCGACTGGATCATTACCCGTTTGGGTAAACGACCCGTATTGCAGGCAAGTGGCTTACTCATTTTTTCCGGTTTATTACTCGCCGTTCTTTTTCCGTATCTGTTGTTTGCCATCCTGGGTTTTATGTTGGTGGGTTTGGGTGTTTCTTCTGTAATACCCGTAGTATATAGTGCTGCAGGAAATTCAAAAAATTTGGCTCCCTCTGTTGCCTTGGCAACTGTTTCTAGCATTGGCTTTATCGGCTTCCTAATCGGCCCTCCCATCATTGGTTTTATTGCCGAAATCCTTAGTTTGCGCTGGTCATTTACCTTTATCGCAATCCTTGGTTTGGGCACTACACTGCTATCTGCCAAAATGGATGCCAACAAATAAATTATTGTTGCCAGTGAATGAATGATATCGGTACATCGGCAGTAATTTCGATTGCCGGAACAATCGTTTGTTTCGGTTGGTTTGGATTGGCAAAATATTTACTATTATTTACCAGCCAATAAAGGCATAATCCAGCCAACATCAATAGAATGATGGGTTTCATAAAAAAAGTAAACGCTGAAAAAATGAAAGGCTACTCGGTTCCTTGGCTGAATTGCAGCAGTCCATTACGGCTAATGGCCGGTAGAGGTATACAATCGAAATTATATCGATTATCTCCTGTGGACGGGAACAAGTGCGAATGACCCTGGCGGCTTATGATGGCGGCGAAAACGAAATAACAGGGCAGCTAGAAGAGGGTTCATATTTCATGGGAGCGAGGCTCCATTTATTTGAAGACATAAAGATAGTAGGTAGCTGTATTACCCTCCCATAGGAATGGGGTCTAGTGGAACAGAATCTGTTACTAACGGCGGGTACTTAGTGATGAGTGGTATGCTCGGAAAATTCGATTTTTGGGATTTGCTACATCGTTTCAAATTCCTGAGGATGTTTGGGTCTCCATATAAGGTAGTAAAATCCTAAAACGAGTATTCCAATGCAAAAGGGGATCAGAGCGAGGTGTTTATAACTGAAGTTCCCGGCAACTAAATGGGTGTCAATTCCAGCAAACTCGGTAATCATCCAGAGTGAATTGGCAGAAATCCATACCGAAATGGCTAGGTTATGGCATAATTCCGACATGATATTTCGGGTTCTCCAGGCGATTACCAAGGAGATAAACAATGTGGGAATAATCATTACAATCGCAAACACTTTCCAACCCATACACCATGCCACATCTTTTAAAACCCAGAAAACAATGTGCATGTTTTCCATTTTTCTATACTGAACAGGTATCTCGTAGGTATCTTGAGTTAGTTTGGGTGTTTGATTCATTTCCAATTACAGGGTTTATGGGGTTTGGAAGGAGGAGTAACGGGTTATGCGAAAGATTAAAAATAATCATTCCAATGAATTTTTGCCCAAAATTTTTGTAAACCTATCTATATCTGCTTGGGGGTGGATGGGAGTTCCCAACAACAGGTGATTGGCTAATTCCCGGGCAAACCAAGGTGCCAACGAACAACCTTTGGTGCCCATACCATTCAAAATGCAAAGGGAGGGATGGTGGGGATGTAATCCAACAAAAGGCCTCCTCTCCAAATTGGCTGGTCGGATAGCAGCCCGATGATCGAGTATTTGAAAAGTAACGCGTAGCCATTTTTTAAGCGTTAGCTCAATTTGATTTCTAAAGCTTTCCGTGGGTTGGTCGTGGGTAAAGTTCCACTCGTAACTCGAGCCAATCCAAAATACATCCCTCTCCCAGGGTACGATATGAATCCCCAATTTGTAAATATGGCTATCTGGCAAGTTGGGAATGCGCGCCCAAATAACTTCTCCCTTGTTGGGTGCAAAAGGCAATAGTTGAAAACAGGGCACTTGCTGACCGTTCACCCCATCGCAGAAAATTATTTTTTTTGCAATTATATCCCGATAGCGAACTTCCGAATCGGTATAAATCAAATCATTCCATTCAAATACTGCTGAACGAATACTCTCCCGATTTTCCAGTTCCTTTCTCCAAGCGGTAAGCAGGGTTTCAATAGAGATGGATAATGCCGGTTGTATCAATCCCGGTGGAAAAATAAAATTGAAAAAAGGCTTCCATTCCTCTGCCGCAACCGGATACTGCAAATAAGCATCTTCGGCTGCCCGTTCTTCAAAGGCTTGTTGCATAGAAATATTGGGCGGAAAATCGAGCACACTAATTTTGCGAATCAACGGTTGTTGTAATTGTTCGCCCCAACTGCTATAAGCCTCCCAGGCAAATGGCATGAGTTGCTCTATTTCCCAGGTTCTTACCAATCTTCTGCCCGTTACCGGATTGATGATGCCACTGGCAATTCGGGAAGCACTGTTCTCAACTGGCTGATCTATCACCAATACCGTACAACCGGCTTCTAGTAAATACCGGCTCAGAAAACTACCGCAAAGGCCTTGCCCTATAATCAGATAATCCACTTGCATGGCACAAATATCTGCCATTATTCGGCAACGCGCATATTCGTATTATTGGAGTGTGATCGGTATTCCGGTGCATATAAACATTCTATATTGGCTAATCCTGCCGCAAATGAACCAATATGGGTTATGTTTATAGAATAGTCGATAATAAAGGTTCCTTTATTCAGATGTCGGAAGAAAAACCCTGTATGGGCATCTCGGGTGGTTTGGTAGTAACCTACCCCATCCTGCCAACGATAGTTGCTGATTACATCCACCGGCTCTGTTCCCGATCCCCGCATATCTTTTAAGAATACATAATCCATCGGTTGCTTGCAGGTGATAATTAATCTACAAATAATTCGATCCCCCCTACGTAATGGCGTGAGTGATTGTATAGGAACCAGTTTTTTTGATTGAAGGCTGTCTTTTTGTAAGTATAGTATTTTTTCAATGGATAGTGCCGGATGTGAACTTCCTTTTATATTGTTCAAATTTTCCAGATACTGATAGTAAATACTTCCCATCACAGGCGCAGCTGAAAGTGATTGGGTGGTTGTTTTGTTTTCACTCGAAACAGTGCAGGTAATGTTACCCATAGCTGAAGTAACTTTTTTCCCATCAATTCTTTGTCGGTAAAATCCGGTTCCGGCTTCCGCTTGTTCGGGAGAAATCTGAAAGCTTTGTGCACCCACCTGAAAGGTTACTTTTCTGGTTGGGTTACTTAGGTAATTGGCGGGTAAGCTTTTCAGTAATGCATAGCAAGCTTCCGCTGTTGCTGGGGTAGTAGCCCAATGATTGGATTTCTTTTGTTGAATTACCCAGCGGATCATCTCAGCCTTTTCTTGTTGGTACTTTGATTCAATGGCGGCTCCTGCTTCGGAAAGCAATAATAGCATATTGGTTTGCATCGATAAGGGAGATTCAAATCCGCCGGTATAGCCAGTATATTTCCAATACATCCCCTGTATAGAATCGCGTACGGCTTTTTCCATCAGGGATGGAATAATTTTTTGTACGGCAGTATCTTTTTGTAATCCTACTATCATAATCGAAGCAATCTTCGCTTGTAGTTGTTGGTTATATTTTCGCCAGTTGGGTAATATCTCTTTTTCTAACTGGGGTAAGTCTGCCGGAAATTGTGCAGGAATATTGGAAAAATGTTTCCTTAACTGTAAATAATCTATCCAGTTAGGTGCAATAATTTTGTTATTGGATTTAGAATTTACCAGATAATCTTTCATAAAATACAAATGCAGTAGGCTATCCATATATCGAATCGCCGGTTGAATCTGTGGTTTTATTTTATGTTGGATTTCGGGAATCCAGGCCTGAAGTTGATCCAGCTTGCGCAAACCGTGTAGTATATACAAAGTAGTATATTCATCTGCAGAACCCCCTTTCATCCAGCTAAAACCACCGGAAGGCAACTGAAAAGAAGCAAGTTGTTGAGGAAGTATGGCTAATTCTTCCATCATTCGGGCGCTATCTAACAATTTGCCCAAATTTTTCAGCTGTACTTGTTCCTCTGCCGACTCCTGCAACCAGGGGGTTTCTTCCTGCAGGAGTGACTGGAGTTGCGGGGAGGAAGTTAGCTTACTTTGTAATGCAGTGGTATCCTTTTTCCATTGTTCAATCACTTTTTTGATGGCAGGAAATTGTTGTAGAATATGAAAGGAGAGTTGATTGGCAAAAAGTCGGTTGCTTACTTGCTCAGCGGTTGGATTGTTATTTTCTAACAAATAGGGGAGGGCTTTTACAATATACCAGGCAGGTTGTGTTGCCACTTCTAGCTGAATACTCTCATGGGTTAATGTGCCACTGGTATTGTTTAGCAATGTTGGGAAGGATAAAGATAAACTGGCATCATTTTTCATCCAGAAAGATTTACTTTCCGTAACCAGCGTTCTTTGCGTAATTACCGGAATCAATTGCTGCTCACCATCAGAAAATTGTCCTGAAAAGGCTTTGATTCTTATTAATAAAGGCCGGTTATAGCCAAACGGAATTTGTATCGGAAATTTTACCGGATGGGTTTTTCCGGCAGCCACCGTAAAATATTGAACCGGAAAAACATTTTGGAACCAGCCATCTACCGGTTTTTCGGTATCTCCATCTATTAATTCTAACATCACTTGCCCTGTTAATTCACTGTCGCCCGGATTGGCAATTTGTGCACTCAGTTCCAGTTGATCGCCTTCCCGTAAAAATCGTGGAAGCTGCGGAATAACCATCAGGGGCTTTTGGGTGAACACCTCTTTTTGCAGCAGTCCTACCGACATATCGCGCGTATGCGCCCAGTTCAACCATTTCCATTTAGTTAAAGATTCCGGAACCGTGAATTCGATAGAATAAACTCCCTTTTCGTTTTCATACACATGCGGTAAAAAAAAGCCGGTTTCAGATAAATTCTTTCTGGCTTCAAATGCAGGAAATTCAATTCCCTTTTTTTCGGCTGGATTGTTAGAATTTAGTACGGAATTATCATCGGATGTTTTTATTGTGTTTGTTCCTCTTATTTTAAGGGTAAGTTCCGGTGAAACTGGAGTGAATTTTTTATCATAAACTTGATTGGCAGGCGCCTGGTCATACGCAACAACTACTTCATCGAGTGTTCCCTTAAGGGGTCCATAAAAATAAGGCAAAACACGCTTTTGTCCGTTAATGCGCCTTTCTCTTTGTTGGTTATATAATTCATACGCATCCTCTGCCAATCGGGCTGGAATAGGGGTTGGATAATTTGCATACTTCACATCCGGGGCATAATAAACATACGATGATTTGCTCCTGAAATTATGCTGAAAATTAAAATTTACCCCAAAGATACCGGGTACGGAAAATTGCGGAAGATACCATTCGTGTAATCTAAACTGATCGAGAGAAGCATCATACAATGTACTAATTAATTCTGCCGGGGAAGTTCGATTGGCTGTATCGGTAATTTCTAGCGTCCATTTTTCCTGATTACCCGGTAGCAAATGATCCCGAAATGAAGTCGTTTTTATAGTAAGCGGATGAGGGACCGGCAGAATGGTCCATACAAATGTATGTTCAAACACCCGATTGTTGTTGATGTAGCAGGTATGATATTGATAGGTACCCGGCATTGCTGCTTTTACCGAAAAGGGGTCAATTCCCTCTTTTATTAGTTTCTTTTCTAGAATAAGGGTGTCGGTAGCCGGAGATAATTGAAAACTATGCAATAAGATACTTTTGCCGGCAAACAGAAAAGCCTGCAATGTATCTCCTACAAAAACTTCTTTATTCGCCTGAAATACATACGGAAAATGTGCAGTAGTAGCTCCTTGTTGATTGTTTTGAACCAGTCGTGTATGCTGTATATCCTGTATGGTTTTACCGGTGGTACTATCAAAATAAGTAGTTGTTATTCTATAATAACCAGCACTCAGTTTTTGCTCCGTTACCGGATTTTTTCCATTCGGCTGACTGATAAAATTATCCGTTGAAATGGCTTGCAATACCGGCCAGTTTTCAGGTTTATTTTCGTTGCTATACACATCATTCGGAAAATTAGTTTTGAATTCCTGTTCACTCATCACGTATTGGTCCGGTAATGACCAATATCGTTCCCTCCCTAATTTATCGGGTGTCTGTAAAGCATCTATGCGAACGGTTAATGAAGTGGGCGTATATTCATTTGAGAGATTGGTAGTAAATAGTTGGGCTTTTTTCCATTCCTTTTCCGAAAGGATATTCGGTAATTGCCATTTTGCAAAAACGGATCTTCTGCTTACCGGAATCGAGGTAGCGCCTGTTTGTGTTTCTCCTCCATTATCCGTAATAGTTGCGGTGATTTCATAGGTGTAAAATTGATTTTCATCCGAAACATCTTCTGGGTCTACCACGGGTTTGAATGAGATCTTAAAATTGCCAGTTGCATCTGTTTCCGTATTTCCGCTTACAATCTCCGTTCGGTTCATGTTTTTCCTT